>JAIFLR010000044.1 GCA_020048985.1 Halobacteriovorax sp.
GGAATTTGTACCCAATAAGGCCTATCCTTTACCAATGCTGGCACCCGACAAGAAGGCCGTTGTCACTTTTATCAATCACGCGACACTGCTTCTCCAATTAAAAGATCTCAATGTTTTGACCGATCCCGTTTTTTCAGAAAAAATCGGGCCGGTTCAATTGTTGGGAATAAAACGCGTGAGAGGCCCTGGTTTAAAAATTGAAGAGCTACCTAAAATTGATGTCATCATCATTTCTCACAATCATTATGATCACATGGATCTTGAATCACTAAAAAAACTGGATGAGAAGTTTCATCCCTTGTTCCTAGTCCCTTTAGGAGATGAAAAACTTCTAAAAGAGGCCGGCATTCAGAATGTTCGTGAAATGGATTGGTGGGAAGAGCAAGTGATAAGGGAGCATAAAATAACTTTTACTCCCGCCCAGCATTGGTCTGCCCGCGGGCTCTTTGATAAATGTGAATCTCTTTGGGGGAGCTATTTTATTCATTCACCGGAATTTAAGACCTATTTTTCGGGTGATACAGGATATGCAGCTCATTTCGCTAATACTCGTTTGCGCTTAGGAGCGCCGGATCTTTCTCTACTGGCCATTGGCGCTTATGCCCCTCAGGTCTATATGAAAATTAATCATATGGATCCGGAGGAAGCTTTTATGGCCCATCAGGACCTGAATTCAGGATTTTCAATCGGTATGCACTATGGAACCTTTCCACTGACCGATGAAAAAATAAATGAACCTGTTGAAAGGCTTCAAAAAATATCTAATGAACAATTTCTTGTTTTGGATCAGGGCGAGTCTCGAGTTTTTTAATTAGGCGTGATGTGAAATTCCCGCTGGATTCGTTCTTTTTCTTCTTCAGGGAATTTATTTCCATCAATTGAAAGATGTCCCAGATTTTTCATCATTTTTATTTGGTCGGGAAACTTCATAAACTGATTACCATCAAGATTCAGTCTTTTAAGTTTTTGCAACTCTTTGAATGAGTGGGGGAGATCTTTCAGTTTATTACCCGGCAGATGCAGTTCCTGCAACTGAGTGCACATCGAAATTTCTTCAGGTAGCTTTTCCAGTCCTGAGCTTTTAATGGTGAGGAATTTTAAAGGAGCATTGATCTTTCCCAGAGGTAGAAGAAACATTCTCATGGGAGTTTCAATGATTTTCAGATTTTCTAAGGAGGGAAGGGACAAAATACTGGATAGGTCTCCTGAGAATCTTTCCCATTTAATGGAAAGCACTTTTAATTTTTCAAGGCCTCGAATTTTATCCGGGAATGTCTCGCATACCCCTTCTAGGTAAGCTTCTTCTAAATGAGGCAAATCAAAAATCTCAAGAGGGAATTGCGAATTGGGGAGAGTGAGTTTGATCGCCTTGACTTCTTCACGTTCTTTTAATGCCGTAGTGAGATTTTTATAAAGTTTCATTATTCATGAAACTTAAAGCACTTGTCATTGGCCCAAAGTTTATCCGGTAGTTGGCATTCTTTTGAACTTTTTCTTTGGCATGGATAGCGACGCCGAGTCCTGCCTTGAGTAACATTGGTATATCGTTGGCGCCATCACCAATAGCAACCACTTGATCAAGGCTTAACTTTTCTTTGGCAGCTAAATCAATAACGATCTGCTCTTTGGCCGCGGCATTGATCACAGGCCCTAATACTTTTCCAGTCAGAAGATCTCCCTCAAATTCAAGATCATTGGCAAAGAAGTAGTCCATTTTGAGTTTTTCTTGGACGCTTTTAGCAAAGTACTGGAAGCCACCCGATGCTATGGCAGTTTTGATGCCGAGACTGCGAAGAATTTGCATAAACTCCACAGTTCCGGGTGTGAAGATGAGTTTATCCAGAATGTCTTCCATGTGTTTCCGATGAAAGCCCTTAAGTAAAGAGACCCTCTCACCTAAAGACTGATCAAAATTCAGATCCCCGTTCATCGCTCTGGCCGTTATGACCTTCACTTGATCACCTACACCATGGCGAAGGGCCATTTCATCTATCACTTCTGCAGTGATGAGTGTGGAGTCCATATCAAAAATAACCAGACCCTTTTTGGACTCAAATATATTTTTGGGGATCAGGGCGATATCAATTTTATACACGTTGGATATATTCAGCAGAGAAGCTTTAAGAGAGAGGAGATCAAGCTGCACGGATTCTATGTGATAATAGAGACCTTTCTTTTTTCTTTCTGATTTTTTAATCAGGCATTTGAAATGGGTGAGAATAGTTTTTATTTCACTTCGAAATTTATCCGGAATGATCTGGTCTGTGACACAGACAATAACATTTTCTAAAATCACACGGTGTCTCTAGTTTGCTTTTGTTCTTTTTTCGTACGTTTTTTCTCGGCGCGATTTTCCTGAAGTTTCTTAATCATATGGAATGAGTAGAGGAAAGCTGACCAGAGGGAAAGGAGCGCAGAAATATAAATCAGAATGGTTCCAATGAGAGGAAGATCCATCCATAAAAACTCATCGTAAATCATGAGCATCGGGATCGCCACCATCTGTGTTCCCGTTTTCCACTTACCCATTGAGCTGACTGGAACGTCCACTCCTTCAGTTAAAGCGAGAAGACGCAAAGAGGTCATATACATTTCCCGAACGACCAGGATGATCACCACAATCGGATGAACATGGTCCACTGCCAGAAGCATAATAAGAGAAGAGACGACTAAAAATTTATCTGCAATAGGGTCTAAAAATGATCCGAAGACCGTGACGATGTTTCTTTTGCGGGCAATATAGCCGTCTAAAAAATCCGTGATACTGGCCACCACAAAAATCCAGCACGCAATGTGGCCCAGCCAAGGCTGATAGGCCAAAAGAAAGGCCGGTGTTTCTTCACTAAAATAGAGTGTTAAAACCACCACAGGGATCATCAACATTCTGAAGAATGTTATGCGGTTGGGTAGATTGTCGATTTCAAGGTCATTAATTTCCATGTAGGCCAATTTTATCAGACAATTAACTTCAAGCAAAAAGAAACCTTTACCTAGCTTGGAGGAATAGTACTTAAGCTATTACAATAAGAGAATATTTGAGGTGAAAAATGGAACGACGACTAAATTTGATTAAATCTGATTTTGAAAAACATGAGAAACGTGTATTGCCACGCTTCCCATTTTGCTACTTGACGTTTAAGTCCGACGAGACTGCTCGCGTATATGAAGTCAAAGACATCTCCCACACAGGAATGCAGATTTCACTTAAAGAAGAGGGGCATAATTTCCAAGCTGACTCAGTCCTGAAGGGAAGTATTCACTGGCTGGGGAAAAATTTGGACATTGCAGGAACAGTAAAGTGGTCAACCTCTAACCGCTTAGGTGTGGAGTTTGTTAAACGCCGCGAGGTGATGGAGAAGGTCCAGGACTTTTTAAATATCAAAGAAATTGTGAAACGTCTCAAGCCACTCCATAAAGTTGAAGGGGGACTAGAAATACCTCCTCGTCTTAAATACTGGCTAAGATCCGATGGGCCGGTTGAGTTATTTGTCTGGCAGCATGGGGATGGAGAAATCGCTAAGGTCCAGGTGCTATTTTTGGAAGTTTTTGTCGAGTGGGAAGACGGCGCAGGACTTAAAACAGGTCGCATTCTTTCAAAACGTAATGTGGATTCACCGCTTCTCACTGAAGATGAGTGGGTTTTTCAGATGGACCAAGACGCTGACGTCGAAAAACTGGTTAAAGTAAAAGAACTGATCGCTCTCATCCCTCAGGAACAACTCCCTGCGGAAGTTCAAACCTTTATGGTGCGTCAATTGAGTTAAATCTTCATAGAGCAATTCAATTCGAGTATCATGTTGGGGATTAACTCTTTTCAGGGACTAAAAAAATGAACCGAAATCTCGCAATGGAATTTGTCCGCGTAACAGAGATGGCCGCAATAGCCTCTGCACGTCTTATGGGTCGTGGTGATGAAAAAGCCGCAGATCAGGCAGCAGTGGACGCCATGAGAGCGATGCTTGATTCTATTGATTGCGATGCCACTGTGGTGATTGGAGAAGGTGAGCGTGATGAAGCTCCAATGCTCTATATTGGCGAGAAGGTAGGAACTGGTACTGGAATTAAATTAGAAATTGCTCTTGATCCCCTTGAAGGAACAACTGTTTGTTCAATTGGCGGACCAAATTCAATCTCCGTTATGGCGATTGGAGAAGTCGGTGGACTTTTGCATGCACCAGATACTTATATGTTGAAGCTTGCTGCTGGTCGCGAGGCCAAGGGGATGCTTGATATTCGTCAATCCCCAACTGAAAATCTTAAGCGCTTAGCTGAAATTAAAAAATGCCGTGTCGCTGATCTGACTGCCATTATTCTGGATCGTCCTCGTCACAAAGATTTGATTGAAGAAGTAAGAGCGGCAGGTGCTCGAATCAATCTTATTGGTGACGGTGATGTTGCGGCTGCGATTTCAACTGCGACTCCAAATTCCGGCGTCGATATTCTCTTTGGTATCGGTGGAGCTCCTGAAGGCGTTATTGCAGCTGCTGCTCTTCAGTGTCTAGGGGGAGAGTTTCAGGGGATTTTAAAACCAAGAAACCAAAGTGAAATTGAACGTGCTCTTAAAATGGGTATTGATGATATTAACCGCGTCTTCAAAATTGATGACCTGGCCAAAGGGAACCTGATGTTTTCTGCCACTGGTGTGACCACTGGTAACTTCCTTGATGGAGTTATCTTTAAACCATGGGGCTGCTTAACTCATTCACTCGTTATGAGAAGCGAATCGGGAACGATCCGTCAGATTCGTGCTGAACACCACTTTGATAAAAAACCGAGATATTAAAAAGGATTTTAAATGGCCCGCGCAGACAAAACTGAAGTTTATGATGTTCCTGTTGAAAAATTCTATCAGGCGATTATTGATTATAAAAAATACACTGAATTTGTAGATGGCTGTAAAACTGTCGTTGTAGAAAAAGAGTCACCAGAGGGCGCAGTGGCCAAATTCACTTTGAGTATTATCAAAGAGATTTCTTACACGATTAACTTGAAGCATACTCCTAATAAAGAAGTCAGCTGGACATTGGTTACTGGTGA
This sequence comes from Halobacteriovorax sp., assembly GCA_020048985.1. Lineage (GTDB taxonomy): Bacteria > Bdellovibrionota > Bacteriovoracia > Bacteriovoracales > Bacteriovoracaceae > Peredibacter. The sequence goes on from JAIFLR010000044.1 coordinate 5,038, forward strand.
CATGATGAAAACCAATAACGGTAAATGGACACTTAAAGATCTTGGAAATGGCAAGACTGAGGTGAACTACAATCTTGAGATTGAGTTCAAAGGGTTTCTTCCTGGTCTGGGCCTGATTGAAAAAACGTTGGTGAATACAAACTTACCAATGACCATGAAAGCTTTTTGTAAAAGAGCACAGGGACTCTAAAATGGAAGAGAAAGAAAAAGAAAAAGACGGCAAGATTGGGGATCTTTTAAAAAAAGTCCTCACGACCGGTGTTACTGCAGCCTTCATGACTGAAGAGGGTGTCAGGGCCGTTTTAAAAGATCTGCCTCTTCCTAAAGATATGGTTGGATCTCTTGTGGAAAATGCCAAGCACACAAAAACAGAATTTGTTGCTTCCGTTAAAAATGAACTTAAAATGTATCTGGATAAAATTGATCTCACTAAAGAGATTGATAAAATTGCAGAGAAGTACGATTTTGAAATTAAGGCCACTATCAGCTTGAAAAAGAAAAAGAAGGGCAAAGGTAACGAGGTTGAATCCTAGTCAAAACCTCGCCAGGATACAAGGCCAGCTTCCCGCTGGCTCCAACCTGCTCATTGTTTCTAAAACCCGTCCATATCAAGACATTCAGGCCTATTACGATATTGGTCACCGTGACTTCGGTGAAAATAGAGTTCAGGAACTTTTAGAGAAATCTGAAATATTGAAAAGCACATGTCCAGATATTCGCTGGCATATGATTGGGCATCTTCAATCCAACAAAATTAACCAACTTTATAGTGTTCACAATCTCTGGGCGATCCATTCGGTGGATGATCAGGATTTGCTTGAGAAGTTACTCAAGGCCGAAGCCAAGCTATCCTCGAATCTCAATCTTTTTCTTCAGTACAACACTTCTAGGGAAGAAGAAAAATCCGGATTTGAGGACTATGAATCTCTTAAAAAAGCGGCTTTGCTTTTTCCTGCCAACTCCAAAGTGAAACTCTATGGTCTCATGACCATGGGAACTCTTCGCACCGAGAATTTTGAAGGCGAGGCAAGACGGTGCTTTCATGAATTGAACCAGATCAAGGATCGGCTCTCTCAAGAGCTCTCTTACCCTCTCCAGACCTCTATGGGGATGAGTCAGGACTACCAGATAGCTCTGGAGGAAAAGGCCAATTGGATCCGCCTGGGAACCATGCTTTTCATCTAATTTTTAGTGCCTTTTGACCGATAAGATCTACATGCGAAACCTCTCAATTACTTTTTTTATCCTGCTTGTATCAGCCGCCTCATACGGTACAGGGCCGCTGGATTGTGGAATTGAAACGACAACTCCTGCCATCCGAAAAGGCGAAGTGAAAATTGCCTACGCCTGTGAAGATTTTCCAGTGCCTGAACTCAAAGTCGAGAGAGAAGTGATCTCATTTTATGATGAAAAATCAGATCTGATTCTTCGCTCCCGTATGAGCAAGGACGATCCCGCTAAAAAAGATGTAACAATAAAATTTCGGCCTAAAGATCAGAGCGAGACAATTGAATTAGAAAAACTTCTTTATGAGTCCATCAAAGAACATCCAGGATTTAAATGTGAAGCAGATGTCTCCTACGGCGAGAGTGGAAATAAAAATGTGAACTCATGTTCACTTACGACTGGCACTCATGATCTGACTAATGAGCATCAGGCCTTTGCTCAAATGAGAATCTCAAAGCTGGAAAGTGAAGCATGCGAGTTTTGAAAAAGGCCTATCAATTGAGCGATGGGATGTTAAAAATAAGCAGGGCCAGGAGCTGTGTATTTTAGAGGTTTCGGCCAAATTTGAAGTCCCAAAGGAGCCACAAACCGATCTTCCTGAGCGTTTAAAAGCTTCCGCCGATGAGGCGATGGGCAAACTACTTGCTGCCACCCCCGACAAAAAGCCTGATGCCCATCAGGGAAATAAGACCGCTCGGGCCCTAAGCTTCGCTCAGGCGCCCTAACTTCAGAAACTTAATTTAAGGGACAATCTTTAACTGCTCTGACTAACACAGAGGTCGTTTCTGGAATTACAGAACCAGTTACACAAATAATATTTCCCTTAGAAAAACTTTGAAGGTCTGCCTCCACTTCATCAGTCAGAGAAACCAGCACATTCTCCGTAGAATTGTCTACTTTGCTCACTCGTAATATGCCTTTTGAGGGCAGACTTGAAGTACTGATGACCTTAAACTTAAATTCGGCTGCACAAACATTCATCGCAGTCATGGCACCAATTATCGAAGCTAGTGCTAGGGTAGGTTTTAGTTTCATGTTTGAAGATCCTTGTTTTTCTGAGTTTTAGAGCGCATTTTTACTCGATTGGGAGTGATATGTATAAGCTAAACTTATAAGTCCCTGTAAATCTTCTATGGTATTTATCAGCTAGCACCCATCTAATTTTTTTTATGGACGACCCATGTCATTGGATATTATTTAGATGGTACTACGAACTTAATAGGGAGGGCCGTCATGGACGCCATTCGAAAAGTACCTGAACTTAGCTTGATGAGTTTTTTGAACGGGAGCAATACGGACAAAACCCGTTTCGTGGACAATCTTTTTTCTGGTCTTAAAGATTACGGATTCATCGTTTTAGTTGATCATCCGGTTGATCACGCAGTCACTAGTAAAGCATATGACCTTATTCATGAATTTTTTCAAATGCCTGAAGCTGCTAAAAGACAATACGTTTGTAAAGAAGGCGGCGGTCAGCGTGGTTATACTGCCTTTGGTGTTGAGCATGCGAAAAATTCACCTTATCCAGATCTTAAAGAATTCTGGCATGTAGGTCGTGACGTAATAACAAATCCTGAAATGAAGAAGTACTTCCCGGACAATATTTGGCCGTCTGAAATTAAAGAATTTAAAGAAACATTTCTTAAATTTTATAGCGCCCTTGATACCACATCAATTGTGATTCTTGATGCTCTAGGAATGGCGCTGGATCTTCCTCAGTCATATTTTCGAAATATGATGTCGGATGGTAACTCTATACTTAGACCGATTCACTATCCTCCTTTGGATGCTCGTGCTCCTAAGAATGCCGTAAGATCTGCAGCTCATGAAGACATTAACCTCATCACTGTGATGGTTGGAGCAACATCTTCTGGTCTTGAGCTTTTAGACCGTGATGGAAAATGGCTTCCGATTAAAACGACTGACAAACAATTGATTGTTGATTCGGGAGATATGCTCTCTCGTATTACGAATGATGTTCTTCAGGCCACTACCCATAGAGTAGTGAATCCGGATAATGCTACTTCTAACCGTTATTCAATGCCGTTCTTCGTTCATCCAAATCCGGAGACTGTGCTTTCTTGTATTCCATCATGTGTGGGAACAGGGGAGAAGTATCCTGCGATCAACTCTCACGAGTGGTTGCTGATTCGATTGAAAGAAATTGGTTTAATGAAAGCTTAGTTTAAAAATAACGGCGGAGACCAAATCCAAACTTGAAGTTAGTTTGAGTGGTGGTTTGTTTTCTGCCGTCTTCTTGTTCTTCTTTTGTCTGCAGACTCTCAAAGGCCACATCACTCACAAATTCCCAGGTCTCATTGAATGGGAGTGACAAACCAAGCTTAACTGCGGGTAGCATCCCCACAGGACCTGATTGTGACAGACCCACTGTTGAAGTGTTTGAAAGACCATAGCCCAATCCAGCAGCAAGAAAAAATTTACCTCTGGTGTACTCTTTTAAGAATTCAAAATAATAAATAATATCTGCAATCGCCATTGATCTGACAGTTATTAGGGAAGCGCTTGGATAATTGATAACTTCTCGCTCGTATCTTAGACCAAGGTCAAACGCCATGGGACCGTAGAACTCTTTTTCGTAATAGATTTCTCCCAAGTAGCCACCGCGGTTTGAGGTGGTGGAGGGAGCGTCCGAAACTGATTCAGAAACTCCTCTCGTAAGGGCACCTTTGAAAAGCCAAGATTGCTTAAGGCGAGGAACTTCACTCTTAATATATTTTTTACGCTCAGATTCAGGTGTCAGCGCCCATAAATATTCAGTCGCTGAGTAGTAGGTCACGATCTTGCCTTTTTCAAAGGGCAGAATGGCTTCCTGATTGATGAGCTCCCACTGAGCAAAGTTTCCAGTCACATTCACGGCTTTGGCCAAAACGGAGACGTCTTCAGCAGTGAAGGTCCCTGTCATGCCCCGGATAATTCCCTGGCGTTTCCCATTTCTTGTAATGAACGTTTTTTTGGTATCTGAAACGGCTTGAATCATAATGAGTTCAAAGGCTTGAGCCGAAAAACTCACCAGAAGAGAAATGAAAATTAAGTAGTGCCTAAAACTCATGCATATATCATAGCATGTTAGTGCATTTTTCAAACGGGATAGTAGTTGAGCAGTTTAGTAGACGTCGTGAATTGCTTCCAGCTGGTCTCGGATCAGATCAATGTCATTAAGAGGACCAGTTTCATTTAACGCCGCCGAGTCATTTAACAAAATAATCTCAGCAATCTGGCCATTAAAATCATTGCCTCCAAAGAAGCTACCAATTAGAAAGTTTGTGGCAGCCGTTAGTTCGAAAGCAAAAATGTATTCAGTGTCATTGGCCCAATAGGCCTGATCCAAAGTGGCGGCAAAAGAACTTGCGTTGGAGACAGTGAACGCTCCTCCGTTCTTTTTAATTTTTTGGTTAGGCAAAAATTGAACTGATTTGAGGGATCCACTGGAGATGAATTCAATCGCTCTCTGAAAAGTCGGCACACCCGCAGTGGTATTTCTGGCCAGGAAGTTATGATTCGAGAATGGGGCACCATTTGAGTCATCACTCACAGATTTCATCACCACTATAATATATTTAACACTCATATCAGTGGTGGTTTGCATTTGCTGTAAATTATTAAATTGCATCGCTAAGCTAGAGTTTCCTCCAAACGTATTGATGAGTACTGGTCCTGTGGCACCAGAATCCGGTATGAGATCGTTGCCATTACCTGTGATATCAATCAACCGGGTGACACACTGATAAATCCCAGAGCAGGTACTGCTAGTGTAGTCGTTGCCTGAAAGACGGTAGCGGGCCAAAATATTTGAATAATACACGTAATCTTTTTCAGAGAAGGCGGGAACTGCCCACTGGTAGAGATTTCCAGCGGCGTCTGAAATAGATTGACCGAAAGAATTCAACATGGTGGTACTGACAGCAATTCCATCTAGATCAGAATGCGCATTTGAAGCAGGGACTGTGTAGCGGAAGTAAAGTGTGTTGGTTCCACTTCCTCCGAAATAGGTCGCACCAACGACCGTGGAGCCAACAGTGAGCTCTAGCATAGGAGAACCTGCAACTGTGACCACTTCATTATAAACCAAGGTGTATTCGAGAACTTCTCCCGGTCTTAAATTATCAGGTCTGGCCGGTGTAGTAATGTTAGTGGATGTTATAGAAGAAACAGTTGGTCTGACTCCATCTACATTGATGAGTGGAACATTCATCGTTACAAAATTCAAGTTCGCATCGTACCAGCTAGCCACCGGCCAGCCATAGGAGAACTGAATCGTTGATCCGTTGAGATTCACTGGACCTATTATATCTATTCCGTCTGTGTCTAATTCACCATCATTGATAGTGTAATAGAAACGAAGATCAGTTGTTCCAGAACCACTTGCATATAGAGCTTCAACAATGGTTGAACCAATTTGAACGTTAACCGTTGGTGACCCGCCAGTCTCGTCAACAGTCACAACTTTATTCCATCTCAGATCAAACCAAAAAGTATCACCCGTTTTATAAGGAAGAGCTTGAATACTATAAATGGGAAGAGGATCTGCTGGATCAATCAACGCTGTAACGCCATCAATTTTGACTCCAGTGAGAGTTGGAGTCGCAAAACTCACGGTGGCACCATTAGTGCCCGCATCGTAAATCATCGCTCCATTTTGATCAATGTAGGAAGTCGTGTTCCCAAGATCTCCCAGACCCCCAATATGAATGCCGTTGGCGTCTGAAACATCAAGCTCGACGGTGTAGCGGAAAGTAGATGTCGTTGTCGGATAGGTTCCTGCTACGAGAGTCGCATATTTTTGACTTATCCCAACAGTAATAGGAATGCGAGGGACTGCTGTGTCAATGGTAACCGGTTCACTCCATATAACTTGAAAATCTACATTTTCATTAATGAGATAAGTTTTATTTGCCGGAGGAATGACAGCTGAAATAGTTGGGGCAACACCATCAACTAGCACACCAGATAAGCCACCGGCGATATCTTCTTGATTCAGTTGCAGGTATGCATTGTTGCCGGGAATATCTTGAACTGTATCCAAGGCATTTAAAAAAACTGCAGACTGCATATTGATGCCATTAGTATCTAATTGGCCAGCAAGGATATCATAACTATAGGTTGTTACGTTTCCAGCAATACCAGATAGCGTTGCCACAACAGGAGTGGAGCCGATGGTGAGTTTGAGATAAGTCGTTGCAGTTGGAGTAACATCTTCCGACCAATTAAGCATGAAGGTAAGAGTTTCACCCACACCATACACACCACTTGCAGGTGGAGTGATCCCATTCACAGTGACATAAGGAACAATCCCGTCTAATAAAACGAGGGTAAGATTTGGGAGAACCATCAGAGTATTGGCAGCATTTCCTGAGGCATCAGTGATTGCACCACCATTCAAGTCGAGCCCTGTGGTCGAAATTCCAAGCGGAGCATCGTCGCCGGCTTTTACCTTGTAACGGAAAATTGAAGAGGTTGTGGTACTACCTGAGGCCACATAGGTTGCGTAGAGTTGAGTGAAGCCTGACATGAGGACGAGTCTTGGTGAGCCTGTAAGGTAAGTGGGTTCAGACCAGTTCACCACAAAATTTAAATCCTCTCCAATGATGTATGTCCCATCTGCTGGAGGCGTTATTCCTGAAACTCCAGATTCAACTGCATCAATAATAAATCCAGAAACTACTGTTGCACCAAAAGTCAGTGGGGCCGCATGACTTCTTAAATCTAGAAGAGTTCCTGCAATTGAAATGATATCCACGCCGTCCAGGTCTGCGTCGCCGGCCTGAATGGTGTATCTGAAGGTAATTGAATTCGTTCCGTCGCCAGAATAATAATTGATAGTATAGTTTGTCGCTCCGACAGTGATGTCCATAGTGGGAGCAGGACCAGAGATACTGACCACTTCACTAAATTGCGCTGTTACGTATAAGTGCTGACCTTCTATCAAAGTACCTGTGCTGCTAGTGCTAATGGAATTAATTGCAGGTGAAGTTCCATCAACTAAAATCCCTGTGGTACTGGGTGGTAAGTAGTTTAGAATGGCCTGTTTAAAAGCGGCATCCTGGATGTAGGCGGTACCAGTTAATTCAATCGGACCACCAAGAGTAATTCCATCCAGATCTTCATGACTAGTCGTTGGAGTATAGCGGAATACGAGGGAGCTTGTTCCTGATCCAGAGAAAAGGTTAGCATAGGCCGTAGTACTTCCTACGAGAATTGGTAAACGAATCACACCAGTCCCTACATTGGCATCAACGACACTACTAAAGTTGAGTGTGAAGTCCAGATCATCTGTCTCGAGATACATGCCATTAGTGGGCGCAAAAGTTGAAACAACAAAAGGTCCAGTGGCAGCGTCAACCTCTAGGGTCGCAGTTGAAGGGACGGTATAGATAAGGGCCGCGTTCTGAGTTCCAGCTAAATTTTTAATTGTTCCAGCGTTGAGCTGTAAAGGGGACACAAGGTTGATACCGTCGTTATCAACATGGTTTGTTTGCACAGTGTATCTGAAGGTAAGTGCTGTTGTTCCTGATCCACTGATGTAACTGGCCAGGACTGTGCCAGTATTGAGATTAATCGGCAAGGCCGGATTTCCTGTTACATTTACTGCCTGACTAAAAGTCACGACAAAATTCACTTGCTGCCCGACAGTGTAAGTCGCAGGCCCCACCGGTGGCGTTACCATTGTAATGATGGGCTGAGTGACGTTAATGAGAATATTGTTCGAACTCGTAGCATAGGTCGCTGCTGAAACAGAGTTACCGGCCTCATCAGTGATGGTTTTTCCGGTCAATGAATTTAAACTCAAAACGGTACCACTGGTGAATCCATCAACATCAGAATCAGCGGGTTGAAGAAGGTAAGCGAACTGGAGAGTCTTAGTTCCAGAGCCTGATCTATAGCCTGCAGCGACTGTACCAGATGTTAAATTCACATTAAAAGTTGGGACACCTGTTACAGTGACTTTTTCAGAAAAGGCTAAATAATATTTTAATAACTGATTGCTGGCATAGTTTCCACCAGTCGGTGCAGTCACCTGGCTGAGGTAGGGAACAATCCCATCAACTCTAATCATGCTGAGTGGAATAGTTAAATCAGTAGGTACATCTGCAGTCAGAGACACACTTGGTGCATAGGTAAGTGAGCCACCATTTAATTCAATCGAAGAAGCAAAAGTAATTCCATTTGTATCAAGATCGGCCGCAGTTACAGTGTAGCGGAAAATTAAATTAGAAGTGCCGTCACCGGAATAATAATAAAAGCGGCGAGTGCTATTTCCAATTTGTGCTTCGATGTAAGGCGAGTTCGTAACATTGATTGGCAGAGGAAAGAGTAGCGAGATATCAAGATTGTCACCAAGTTTTTTCCAACCATCTTGTGGCAATACAGTTGAGAGAGTTGCATTTGGAAAATTAGGTGTGACACTTGTTTGATCAGCGCTCGTAACATCAGCAGGGCCTTGGCAGGCCTGAAATAAGAGGGACATGAATAAGATCAATAAGAGCCTAAGCATCATATAACCTATCGTTGTTATACCATTTTACCTTAGGAGTATCTGAGGGAATGTAAGTCGTTTAAATGTGAAAATTGATCAGGGAAGTATGTTTTAACTGCCAATAAAATGGGGTGTTTTGAGAGGGTGAAGTCAAAGACTTCACCCTGAATTAAGCTTAGTTTTTAATGAATGGAGGACGGAAGAGACCAGCATCTTCGTTCGGGTTAGCCCCAGCAAAAATTGTTGTGCTGTCGATATTCTCGCCTTCCATGTTGAACACACCCATTGCAGGGTCACAAGTTGCGGCATTGGCAATATCAGTTCTACCAAAGCTTACGAAGGCTACATCTTTGATCCCCTGATTTCCAAAGGAACCATCAGAAGACAAGCGGTAAAGAGCACTTGGGTTATCGCGGATAGGTGCTACCCCAAGGCTCACGTAGGAGCTTAGGCTGTAGTCAGCACTTGATTCAGAAACAGTTTGGCAATCACCACAAGAAAGGGTCCAAAGAGAAGAGACTTTTCTTAGTCTAGCGGCATACAGTTTATAAGCAACGGGGGAAGAAGTCCCTTTAGAGACGGCGAAGAGGCGGGCCTCAGTTCCGTAAGGAATGATTCTTAAACTTGAAATATCGCCATAGTTAAAATAGTCATCAGTATCCGAAGAAGCATCGACGTTGGCCGAATTATCTATCTCAAACTCATCTGCTGCAGCGGCCAAATCAACATTTATATCGTAGACACCAATTTTATAATCCGAAGCCACCGAAGTTTTAGCAATGACCCAAGCATTGGTAGTGCTACCAGCGACCTGGATATCAAGGAGTGCATCTGAGGCCATAATGCTTAACCAATCAGCACCCGCAGTTGCGTTGTAGGCGTAGGTTGAAGGATTCACTTTATAAAGTCTTCCTGCACTTCCTGTTTTACTGACCATGGCAATCCAAAGATTCGTTCCATCATAATAGTTATCAAAAGCGATGGCAGCATCCATACTGGCAAGACCAGCAGTCGTTGACGGTTCAAGAATGGCTTCAGCAGTTGAAGTGCTCATGATTCCGCCCGTCGAGGCAGTGTAAACGGAGAGCTTATCGTTATTTCCACCACCCAATGAGGTATTGATAAACGGAAGGTACCAATTGCCGCCGCTCACATAGATTTTACCCATGCGGTCAGCAATGCGAGCGTTACCATCTGCCTTGGCATCAAAATAATCACCACTTCGTGCACCGTTAATCGTCACCGTGTTACCAGCGGCAATCGCTGAGTATCCAGCAAGCAGAGGGTCGGTTGAAGCATTGATTAGGGTCGCAAGATTTGACGCCATGGTAGTGCCTGAACAAGTACTACAAATGGTGTCGATTCCATTATAGGTTCCGAAATTAACTTCAAAGTTTCCGTTTGGAGTTTGCAGAAAAATTTCTTGAGTAATACTAGCAGCACTCGGGTTGAAAGTAATGGAAGTGACTCCAGAAGCAGCCGTCGCTGTGCAGTCTCCACTAGGGTTACAGTTATTGATGAGTCCTAGGCCATTATAGTCAAAACCAAATTTGCCTTCATGAATATTAGGAACTGTTTTTCCGGCCGTTGCTAACAGATCAATTCTTCTGACTTGTGGGTAGAAGCTTCCGGGAGCACCAGTTTCTGAGGCAAGGTAGGCCACATAAAGCTCTGTTGCTGTTCCCGTAATAGAAAGATCTTTCACTGAATCCACGACTCCAGTTGCCAGAGGGTACATCGAGACAATGTCGGTGGCATTTAAAGTATCAATCGCTGCGCGATCTTTTACTAAAACTTTTTTAATATGAATGTCTTTATCATTTCCGATCATCGCGATGTAAGCAGCTGATGAAGTCACGCCATTGAATGTTGTAGGAGCTTCATACCAAATTGCTGTCTCAGTTCCTAGGTCACCTGGTGCATTCGCAAGTTCATCCGGATTTGGTGCTGCCGATAGATCTTCCACGATCGCTAGGTTATTTAAAACTGTTACGGTCCAAGGAAGTGCTCCAACTGATGGGTTGGCCAGCAATGGATCATTACAGGTTGAATCTGTAATGTTAGGCGTAGTCACTGCCGCAGCCGGATGATCTTCCACACATAGGATGAACGAGAGTGGGTTATCAGTTGCGACGTTGGTATCTTTGATGTGTGAAGGAGTCCAAATTAAGTTCGGTCCTGTTGCTCCTACGATTTCAGTGTAGGCAATAGGAAAAGGACTTGTTAAATTATTTCGGATAAACCATTGGTAGCGGTAAGTTTTCTCTGCCGCCACAGCTGAGGTATCGGCCAAAATACTTGATGGTGTATTACTGATACTTATTGGATTACCAACAAAAGCAAAAGTGGTTGCTGCTGAAAAGGCTGAAGGGGCGGGGCTTGAGCCGGCCGTATTCAACGTAGGAGGCGGATTTGTGTTGGTAATGGACGATATCATGAGATTGCTTGTCGCATCTTCCGGGGTTTCTGTATCTGGATCATCCTCAATAACGATATCAAAATTTACGTTACAGGGCGTATTTCGCAACACCTGATCACAATTAATGTCAGGAAGACCAAGAAGAAAATCCTCGGGCAGAGTGTAAGTCACGCTTAAGGGATAAGGATTTGTGTTAGTGGTTCTGGTAATTGTTCCTGAAGTTAAGGTTGCGTAACTAGGACACACACCCACAACTAGATCATCCGTACAATATCTAATTGTATAATTAAAATTATCTAATTCAGCATCTGAGACAGGTACAGAGAAAGTAATTGGCGACGAACCAACTCCCGAGCCCTCGATGGCTGCTGAAACAGACCATACACCAAGCGTTGGGGCCGATTGGTATTCATCGACACCATTCACAGCAAAGTTCCAGGTGAGTGAACTAGAAGTCATGCCTGTTCCAGAAATAGGCGAACCGGTATCACTGATTTCTGCCTGAATCTGGTAGCTATGAGAATTTAAATTTATCGGACCAGTTCCATTGTAACTTTCAATTCTGAAGACACACTCATAGCCGTTTCCACCACTTGGATTCCCGTTCACGTCTGTGGCTCCAGTATAGCCAGGATCTGTTTTTGTACATGTCTGAATATTTACGCCATTGTCGTAAAGGCGTATTGAGTAATCAAACTTGGTTTCATCAAATGCTGTGTAATAAAAGTCATCCGATGCAAGATTAATTCTTACAGTAAAGTTTGTATCAGAAGTGACAGTACAACCACTTTTCGTTGAACCAGCAGTCGTAGGACAAGCCACTGTAGTCAGCGTTCCAAAAGCTACTGTTGGCTTGGCGTTTTGTGGTTTAACGTTAAAGTTCCATGTCACTGGATAAGTTCCAAGCGAGCTGTTCATATCGGAAGTGGCATACTCTTGTCCAGTTGCTTCATCTACTACTCTTGCGACTAGTGTATGAGACTGAGCAGTTAAAGAAGAAGAGTTGGAGAAGATAACGGAGTTAAGAGTGGCTGCAAGCGCATCAGTTAAGCACACCTTATTATCAATGGCACTGGTGAGTCCAGAATAGACGAGTGTTCCGCCATCTAGGTAGTAATCAACTCTCACGAAATCACTATCACCAGTATAGGTACCTTCACCACTGGCGACACTCACACAGTAGTCACCTTGAGCAACACCACCAGTAGGGATGAAGTTTAAGGTAGTAGAGGCGGTGTAGGCCACACTGTCATAGGCAGTTGTCACAGCTGCAAAGGCTGGACTCGCTGATGCAGAATAAATATCTCTATTGGTTATTTTTGAAAGAGATGGGTGAGAAACTGTGGCACTCCACTGTTGTTCGGCCACAACCTCGGCCGCAGTGTTAGTGACTCGAGCAATAATGGTATAAGCACCGATAGCAGTACCATCAACCAGGAAGGGATCAAATGCATAGACAGGATAGTTGGATCCGCTTGAACTTAAACTTCCTGCTGGAGAACTTGTAGGGAAAGTATCAGTCTCTGAATCAATTAAAACTCCCGCACGGTAAAGTTTCCAGTCGGTTCTATAACCAGCGCCAGTCATCGTGGCTCCGTTATTTTTTACCGTGAAAGAAAAGTTTTGAGGAACACTTGATGGCGTATAGGTAGAGGCGTATAGAGCTGGAGTGACTGTTGACGACTGGATAATAGGTTTAGGATTGTCATTGATTTTGACTTCAAAGCTATGGGAGTCCACGATGTTATTACTCGTGTCCTTTATTTTCACAGAAATAATATGAGTTCCAACTTCAGTCGCAAGATAACTCGGGGCAAATGAATAAGATGTAGGTGTTGAAGGAGAAATTGAAACAGGGACACCACTAAAGATACGCTCCCACTCAACAGTGTAGGTTTGAGCGTATGGATTAGAGATCACGATACTTAATGTAATAGGAGTCGTGTCGTTCTTATATTTTGTCAGTGAAGAAGTTGGTAAGAAAGAATCAATACTGATGAATGAGCTGGGCCCGTTCACTACAGGGACACATGTCCTTAAAGCAGCATTGAATGCTTCGTTGGAGCCACACTCCGTCTGCTTTGTTTGAGGCACACAGGCCGCAAAAATGAGGAGTGACAATAATAGAGCAATAGATTTGAAACCAACCATAGTTTCTTTCCTTTTAATTCCGTCTCAAGCTTTATCGGACTTTTTTCTGAAATTCCTTAGGCTTGGAACGAAGTCAGAATTATGGGTTGACTCTATTGTCCCTTTCTCATGGCAGTCCAGTCAGGTATTTGACGGAATTCTTCAGGAAATCAGTGATTTACAAAGGAAGTCTGCGGAGGCAAAATTTTAGTGTCACGGCAATATTGACCATATTAGTTGGCATCCTAAACAAGGAAGGACGAATGTTCTCTTTTTTAAAACCGAACCAAACCACTACTCAGAATCAGGGTAAAGTTATTGCGCTGATGAACCAAAAGGGTGGAGTGGGTAAAACGACTATGGCCTTTAATCTTGCCCATGCGTTTGCTCATCAAGGTAAAAAAGTTCTTTGTCTAGATATGGATCCACAGGGTAACTTCACTTCGCTATTTAATGTTGAGGTGCCTGAAAAGCACATGCACCATTTACTGGTGAATTCAGTTAAAGAGCTGAAGGCGCTTCATTCTTCAGTTTTAATTTCTGATGTCATTATGAAAACAGAACAGGAAGCGGGAGTTCATATCGATCTTCTTCCAGCTGGTCAGGAGCTGTCTGGATTTGAATTAACGGTTGCTGGAATCAATGCTCCTAGACAACTCATCTTGAAGAAATTTATTGAGAAGTATGAGCTGCGTTCTCAGTATGACGTTATTGTGATTGATGGTCCGCCAACTCTTGGTCTATTGGTGGTTAATATTTTGTGTGCCGCTGATGGTGTCCTTTATCCATTCGTTCCTGACCGTTTCTCTGAGCAGGGATTAAAAAATATTCTGCAAGTTGTCTCGGATATTGCAGAGATGGAAATCACTTCGACGCCAAAAAACCTCGGCTATATTCCCAACCTTTTTGATGTTCGCCGCAAGCAGGCCGGATCTGACCTGGCCCATATTAAGGAAACATTAGGGGAGGCATTTGTGTACGAAGCCTTCACAAATAAGGTACAGTTCGGAAAATCATTGGCCCAGAGAAAATCTGTATTCCAGTTTAAATCATCTGAGTACAAAGATCTTCAACGTCAATTTACGATGATGACTGAAAATGTGCAAAGGGAGCTACTCTCATGAAAAACAAAAATCCACTTTACGTAGTCAAAGGTAAGGATGTGCAGGAAGCAAAAGATATTTTTGATTTAGTGATTAAGAAGCTCAATCTGGAACCAGTGGTTCAGTTTATTCAGAATATGCTAAAAATGATTTTAGAGAATATCAAAAGCTACCCAACATTTTTGGCAATGAAGAATCTCTTAGATGAGCTCGTGGTAAAATACTTTGGGATCGTTAAGAAATTTGGACTGGCCTAGTAACTGCGGCGCTTAGGTGCTGCAGTACGGGTTCTGATACTGTCTTCCAAGTCATTTCCGAAATACTTCTCTTCAAGACTTTTTGTATCAATAGGGCTGGCACTATCTTGTGTCGGTACTTGGGTGGCAGATATAATAGTGACATTGTTGGCCGCTTCTTCAAGAAACTGGAGCTCCTGATTAAGTATTAAGGCTTCCTCGGCTGCATCCTGGGCCCATACAGCAGGGGTTAACAAAAGGCCTAGAAGAAGAATTTTACTCATCATGTTGGATCTCCTATGGTAAAGGATACCTACTTTTTGACCATTACCACAAGCTTGATTGAAAAAAATGACTGATCTTCTGCTGCAAAACTACGATTTTTTCCTTCCTCCTGAGCTTATAGCATCTCGTCCGGTGGTAGACCGACATTCTTCCAGGCTTTTGGTCTATGATGAGGCCAAGGACGAGGTCACTCATACTTTTTATCATAAAATCGGGGATTTTCTCCCGGCCGGCTCTACTTTGGTATTTAACAGATCCAAGGTCTTCCCATGTCGCTTGATTGGTAAAAAGACCAGCGGAGGCGAAGCAGAGGTTTTTGTGTTGTCCCTGATTAGTGATCGGGGGCTTTACCCAGGTCTGATTCGGGCCGCGGGAAAACGACGAGTAGGAGATGAGTTTCACTTCGATGGGTTAGTGGCAAAACTAAGAGAAGTGAAAGGGGATGGTACATTTTTAATTTCATTTAATTGCTCCCACGCCGAATTAATAGCAAAACTCAACGTGATTGGGCGCATACCAATCCCTCCCTATATCCGGAATGGTGTTTCGGATGACGAGGATAAAAGAACCTATCAAACAGTTTATGCCCAGGAAACGGGCTCAGTAGCGGCACCTACCGCAGGTCTGCATTTTTCTCACGAACTTCTGGAAAATTTGAAAACCCAAGGCCATAAACTTGCCACAGTCACCTTGCATGTGGGCGCGGGAACGTTTGCTCCGGTGAAGTCAGAAAATATTCTTGAGCACAAAATGCATGAGGAATTTTTTAGTATTGATGAAGAGAATCTCAAAGTTATTCAAGATGCTTCGTTTCGAGTGGCAGTGGGGACAACGAGTTTGAGAACTCTGGAGAGCTCATGGCGGGATGGGAATGTGCAGTTTGATCCCTCTGCAGGTCTTAAAGGCACTTCTATCTTCCTCCACCCAGGGAAAAAGGCCGAGTCCATTGACGCCCTCGTGACTAACTTTCACCTTCCAAAATCTTCCCTGATCATGCTCGTGAGTTCTCTCATTGGCAGAGAAAAAGTACTGGAACTTTATCAGCTTGCGATCAAAGAAAAATACCGCTTTTTCTCCTATGGCGACGGTATGCTGATTCTCCGTAAAGGCCGCCAAAAATAAGAGTGGCAATTCTTCGCTCCTTCACAATATCATTATCGTAATAAAGTATAGTTTCTTACCTCTGAAGATGCTGGCTCGCATCAAGGATTGAATAATGACTTTTCTCTACGAAGTTAAGAATCTCGATTTTAATTATCAGCTGGAAGGAATTCAATTTCAGGCACTCAAAAAAGTGAACCTGAAAGTTTCCGCTGGTGACGTCATGACGTTTGCTGGCCCGTCAGGTTCAGGCAAATCGACATTGTTGAATCTTATGGGGTTGATGGAGGAAACTTCCAACGACATGATTTTTTACAATGGCAATTGCATGGGAAGCATGGGGAATGAGGACAAGAATAACATTCGCCGATTCGACATCGGCTTTATTTTTCAAAGCTTCCATCTTTTTCCTGTCCTCACGGCCTATGAGAACATTGAATTCTTCCTCATACGCCAGGGAGTCGATGAAAAGAAACGAAAAGAATTAATTCAAGAATCAATGGAAGTTCTTGGCATCAGTGATCTGCAAAATAAACGGCCGACTCAGCTCTCGGGAGGGCAGCGCCAGCGGGTCGCTATTGCTCGCGCCTTGGCGAAGAGGCCTAAAGTCATCATCGCAGATGAACCTACAGCAAGCTTAGATCAAAAAAATGGTGAAGCCGTAGTCGATCATCTCTTTGGGATTAATAAAAAGTTTGGAACTACTATCATTGTCGCCAGTCATGATCCCATGGTGCTTCGTCATTCGCCCAAAATCATTAACCTCATTGACGGTGAAATTCAGAAGGAGAGTCTATGATTCTTAAATTCTCTTTTCGAAATATCTGGCGTCAGCGCTCACGAGCGATTGCAGTCCTCGCGACGATTTCACTAGGTATAAGTGCTTTGATGATCTACCACGGATTTAATGCTGGGATCATGAATCAGTACCGTGAAAATACTATTCGAGCGCGTTTTGGTCACGGCCAGATTAATACCAAAGGCTACCGGGACCAGATCTGGGATAAGCCGTGGTCAAAATGGATTGATCCTTCATCCACCTTTGTTCAGGACTTGAGAGCGCGTCCCGAAGTGGAATTTGTTTTTCCCCGGATCGCTTTTTACGCACTTTTAAATAACGGCGAGAAAACCCTCTCTGGTGCTGGCGAAGGCGTCGATGGAAGAAGTGAATCAAAGTTTTTCACGACACTCAACGTGATTGAAGGAAAAATTTTATCTGATGAAGAAGAAGGAATTCTTCTCGGTAAAGGCTTGGCCGCGGCCCTGGGGCTTAAAGTTGGAGACCGGGTAACAGTACTTTCGAACACTCACGCAGGAAGCTTAAATGCAGTGGATGTGTATGTTACAGGGATCTTCTTTGCTGGGATGAAAAGTTTTGATGATACATTTTTTAGAATTCAGCTGACTAAAGCTCAGGAACTTCTTGATACACAACAAGTGGAATCGATTGCCTTAGGTTTAAGAAAACTTGAAGACTGGCCAATGGTGGAGAACTGGGTCAAGAGCAGTAATGATTTTGAAGCAATCCCTTTTAACGTTTTGGATAAAGTGTACTATCAAAATTCAGTAGATTTTCTTCAGGCCCAGTTCAATTTTATGTTTCTCGTCATCGTGATTATTGTTGTGCTTGGTATATTCAACACTGTGAGTACCATCATCATGGAACGTAAGGGCGAGATTGGTAACCTCAGGGCCAACGGTGATAGTTATAGGGAAGTGTTAGGGTTGCTTCTGACCGAGAGTCTAATCTTGGGCTTAATGGGTGCTACACTGGGACTTATTATTTCTTATGTTTGTAACTTCACTCTTCTATCTCAGGGAATTGAAATGCCCCCTGGTCCCGGAATCACGAGACAATTTACCACTTTTGTAGAACTTCAACTCAGTTTCATTCCTGTTTGCTACTTAATTGGTATTTTATCAAGTTTATTTGGAACAGTTATGGCCGCAAGAAAAGTTCTTAAAATGCCAATCACAGATCTATTAAAAGGTTAATATGAAACTGTTTCTTTTATGCCTCTCTTTCTTTATTTCTAATCTCGCCATGGCGGATGATCTTCTGATGGAGATTGATAAGTATCGCAACCCAAGTGACGCCTATTCCATGAATGTTCGAATTGTTTCAACCACTGAAAAAGAAGAATCAAGTTTTCTGGTTTATTTAAAGGGGAGTGACAAGACTCTCATTAAGGTCTTAGGTCCTAAAAAAACTCTTGGGCGCAATATGCTGATGATTGGTGAGAATATGTGGGTTTATATTCCCAACATTCGCCGCTCAGTAAGAGTCTCATTAAGTCAGAAGCTCACTGGTGAAGCAGCGAATGGAGATATTTCTCGAATGAGATGGGCCGGGGATTACACGCATAAGATAGAGAAAAAAGATGCTAAACAGTGGCAGCTCTCACTTGAAGCAACCAAGAAAGGCCTTACCTATTCAAAAATCAATGTCTGGATTGACGCCAAGGATAAGCGTCCGCTAAAAGCTGAATTTCTGACACTTTCTGGTAAGACCATAAAGACCGCCACTTACGAGAAATATGAAAAAGTTTTGGGCATGATGAGACCATCACAAATTCACATTGTAGATAATCTGAAAAAGGATCAATACTCTGATATCTATATTGAGAAAATGGAGAATAAAAACTTTCCAGATTCACTCTTTACCGAAAAAAGTCTCGAATGATTTTCATTCTCCTCCTTCTACCGCTTCTTTCATGGTCTCAGGATTTTTCTCAGAAGAATTTTACTGTGGGCGCACGTAGCAGCTATTTTTTGAACGCTGATGACTGGGACAATACTTTTCTTTATTATAATCCCGAATACACTGACGAAACATTTGGTGATTCTGTTGGTATTCGCAGGAAGTTCAAGTTAAGAGTTTTTGACTACGTTTCAAGCAATGAAAAAGTCATCATAGACCCGCTTGATGTTTCCATGGAGTTTTTTACAAACCAGAATAGTTTTCAAATTGGATTCCTGCGCTATCAGTTTTCTGAAACCTTCGGACTTCAACTTCTAGATGTGGCAAATCCTCGAGATTACTCTGAATTTATTTTTAATGACCTGGCCTGGTCTAAGCGCTCTGTTTTTGGTTTAAATGATACCTATAAATGGAATGATTTTCAGATGCAATTTATACTCACGCTTTGGCCCAATGGGGACAGACTTCCCTATGCCGGTTCGGCTTTTGATCCGACGGGTGGGCAGATTGATTATGAAGGTGGGGTTGTGAACAGGCCTTGGTTCAAGGATCTGGAATATGGCACACGCTTAAAGTACCTGTTTCAAAATGGACTGGATTTAAGTTTTCTTTACTACCATCATTTTAGCCGACCAACATTTCAGGATTTTAAAATCGTTGATAGTACTCATATCAAAGCTGAACCCACCTCCGAGCTGGTGGATTCACTTGGAACCTCGGGAAGCTATGTCTTTGAAGAATGGGTCTTAAGGGCCGATGTTCTTTATACCTTTGATGATCTCGTCCAAAAGAGCCTCATCGCTTACAAAAGACAAAACCATTTCCAGGCATTAAGTGGGGTTGATCGAAATTTTGAGAAATTTATCCTGGGGGTACAGAGTCAGAGTGATTTTACCGAAAGACGTCATTTCTTTGGACTAAGAAGTGAATACACCTACCTTGGTTGGTGGAAGCCTTCAGTTATGTTTTTTAAGAATCTTCAAAGAGATGATCAATGGTTTCAAGTAAAAAACACCTTTCTCAAAGACCAATGGGGTCTCTCCATCACTTACGACAATATCCATGGCGGCACATCCGAAAGTGACCTCTTTGGATTTTATCGCAACCAGGATCGATTATTAGTTGATACGAGTTTTACTTATTAAAGCTTCTCCAAAACACTAAATTCATACATTCGTGTGCAATCTTCCTTGGCCAGTTTGAGATTGATCTCTTTATCGGTGACCCATGGGGATGAAATAACAAATGAAGGTTTCCTCATAAA
The DNA here is from genome assembly GCA_020048985.1 of Halobacteriovorax sp. Classification (GTDB taxonomy): domain Bacteria; phylum Bdellovibrionota; class Bacteriovoracia; order Bacteriovoracales; family Bacteriovoracaceae; genus Peredibacter. Next base: position 24,999 of record JAIFLR010000044.1, read on the forward strand.
CGTTCTAATCACCATTTTAGTTTTGCTAAGGATCGAAGGGGGGAGAGAACTAAGGAAATTCGAAACCTCAGCATCACTCATGTAGGAGAAGGTATCTGAAAGTGAGTAGAAATCATGGGGAGTCTCTTTAAGCAGCTCCAGAAGGTTCTTTTGGTGAAAATGGATCTGGGTTGATGAACTTTTAATTTTATTAAAGAGCTCCTCGTCACATTCGGCCGGAAAGGCTTCCTTGAATTTTACTTTATTTAAAAAGATTAGCTGCAGAAAATAATTTCCTTTTACCCACGTGTTTTGAAAAAGATCGTTGAATTCCTGCGAAACGTATTCAGCCGCTGACAATTGCATGGTTTTATTGTTCTTACTCCCGGCAAAGGAGCCTTTGTAGAGGAGTTTATTGGCGACATATTCATTCATCACGATTTTACAATAGAGATCAAATAGTTTTGGGCTCCATTTAGTTTTAGAAAGCTTTTTTTGCTCTTGAATGTCTTTAGTCTCAAAATAGGGGGTGAGTTTACTCCAAGTGAGTTTTTGGAACAGTTTCCCTAACTTCATGAAGTGAGATTCCCAGCGACCAAGATAAATAAATCCCCTTGGACCCCAGTCTTTTTCAAATTGCTGCCAAAAGGCTCGATCTTCAATTGAGAGTTCAAGCTTTTTCATCAGCTCAATCCGCTTGCTGTTACCATTAGTGTCGAGGTAGCCAAGAAAGAAGAGGTAGTCATTATAGCTACACTTTTTAATCGCCTCATGTCGAAGCCTGAAGAGTTTTAACTGTGCCTCGGATAAATCGACAATATGTAAGTGTTTCGGATTTTTGGCCAAAAGAGGAATAACCCGGCTTCCTGATCCGCATACTGCAAAAAAAGAATTCGCGTTCTCTGGTGCTAGTCGGTATTCAACCCACGTGTCTTCGTTCGCAAGTGAGTAGTTGAGACCGTGGAAGTATTTTTCACTCATGGGGAATCGCCTTTTTTACTAAAATATATTCATGAGACCAGGACAACAACATCCACTTCTGGCTATTCTTTGCAATCGTTTCACTGGCAAGTCCAGTCCTGACCATGGCGGAGATGGTTCCTTTTTTATTCAGCTGCCATGATTTCTGGGCCGCACTGTAGATCATTCCCGAAGAGAGCTTTAATCCCTGAAACTTTTTTCTTAATGCAATGGATTTGATGACGAGATAATCCCCGTCATAAAACGCAAAGAGAAACCCGGCAGTTTCACCATTGGGATCAACCAGAACACACGAAGGGGAGAAATCATATAGAGTCACGGCACTAGCATAGAGATTAGTGAAAGTATTCAAGTCAATCGGCTCAAAAAGAAGAGCGTCACTAAAGGCGTCATGACTAATCTCATGGAAAACGGGTAACTCTTTTTTTGTAAAATTATCCATATCAAAAGGTCTTAACGTAAAGCCCTGATCCTGAATGCGCTTAAATGATTTTTTGAGATGGCCGGCCCCTATGCAATAGTCTCCAATCCTAAAATGCGGGAATACCACTGAATTAAAAAAAGCATAGTCTGCGAAGCCGATATCTTTGAATAATTGAAGATACTCCGGAGGAGTCGTGGCTTCCCATTTAAAGCGGGGAAAAAACTTTTTTCCTGGTAGGGAGAATCGGTAACTGAACCACGTGTTAATATCTACCGGGGCAATGACTTCACTGATGTTTTGCGACTTAAACCAACTGAAGATTTCCTTCATGGAATAAATGAAGGCATCTTTCGCATGTGGGTTTTTGAGATCAATTTCAAAAAAGCCAATGGTTCCGTGTCCTAACAGGGTTTGGCAGGGTCTGGCACTAAAGCGCAGAAGGGCTTCCTCGGTTTGAGGATCTCTTACCAACCAAAATGTTGCTTTCTCCTGCTTACCCCAATGAATGAGTCGGGTGGTTTGCTCAGGCTTCATTAAGTCTTTGGCAAATTCGGGAGCTCTTACCTTCAAGGGTAAAGAAGTAAATGCCTCGATAAACTCGGAGTCATTTAGATCATCAAGTTGTTGTAAAACAAACTTACTCATTCGTCTTCCAGTATTCGGATCTCACCTTTTGAAGCATCCATCCTGACTCTCATTCCGGTCTTAAGTTTTTTCATTAGTCCTCCAGTCACTCCGACGATGGTTGGAATTCCCAACTCTCTTGCGACGACCGCGGAGTGAGACAGGAGGCTTCCTCTTTCAATCAGGAGCCCTGAAGTTGAAGGAAACAGTGGAACCCAGCCAGGATCAGTCCGCTCAGAGACCATGATTTCGCCATTAAGGCCTTCAGCGTCTTTGGCTTCTCTTACCACTCGAACTATTCCTTCTACGATTCCAGGAGAGCAAGGAGTTCCAATGAGCACATTGGGATCATCGGAGACTGGTTCTTCTCCGATCAGAAGATCCTGTTCAGCAATGATCTGAGGGAAATTAATATTCGCTCCTACAGCACCCTCAGTATAAAAACGATCAGGAGGCTGGGGGGTATTTCGGTACTCATCAAATTGTTTTTTTCGAGCGGCAGTCAGGTTTCTAAAATCAACTTCAAAGGATCGGCCTTCCTGGAAAGATGATATTTCATCAATACTGAGATAAAAAATATCCATCGGTTCGTCGATGACTTTGATCTCGTAGAATTTTTGGCCCAGTGCCTTGAAGATCCTGCGGCAGATTCCAAAGACGTTAGTCCTCAGAAGTCTTAAGTCCTCCCTGTCCTTAACAGCAATTCGGGCCTGATTTAAAATAAAAAGATAAATTTTAAGTTTAGGACCACTTAGATTTTCATGGATCACTTTCAGGGCATTGGCCGAAGTTTCTTTTTCCCGCTCAATAATTTCATCTACAGATGTATTTTTCATCCTGACGAAACTGATAATCGCCTCAAGAGCAAAGGTTGGATCTTCATGCAGATCAATTGATTCGAGTTTAAGCTCATTAATGCAACGAAATCCATAAGCATCAATAAACTTATTAAAGTCCTGGAAAATCTCTGGGGATTTTCCAGATCTCAGCTCTTGTAGCACTTGCTTACTGGGGGTTGTGATAAACCACTCCCGAAAGACAGTATCTCCTCGGTCAATTTTTCTGGCAATTCTCATTAAAATTCTGGTGGGCTCCGTACTCGGTAGATCACCTTGGCCACTTAAGAGATCATTATAAAGAGAAGCGGAGTTATCTTTTTTAACCCATTTCTCTGTGAGGGACTTCAAGACCCCAAAGAAAAGCATACAGCGCGTATCACTGATAATGGGTGCCTTCCATTTAAAGAGCAGATCTTCGTTGAGCTGGTCATAGGCGGCAATGAGTTCTTGGATGTTTTTTGCTTTATAATCCTGTCTTTTTGCAATGGAATACACTCGCTCGAAATCTGCTTTAAATTGCGCCACTGATTTGCGCACATTGAATATGCGCCACAAATTTCTAAAGAGGATGTAGATATTTCGAAAAAATGAATAGGGAGGTGGGTTTTTAGTAAAATCAAATAAGGCCGCTAGCTCAGGTCTGAGGTTTTGTTTTACTCCCATCATGGTTTCCATGAAACCCTTAGAAGTGCCTGCAAAAGGAAATAGGAAAATCATTTTGTACCAGTTTCCTAAGTTGTAATAAACTCTTCCTCGAATAAGCCCTAACATATTCCTGAAAGTGATTTCATTGGCCTTGATGACATCAGCAGGGACCCCCATGACCTCGCAGTACTGCAGATACACTTGTCGGTAGGCCTTGGAAACGTGACTAAAAGTAAGGGGAGTTGTGACCCCATTATAGGATTCCGTGATATTTGAATTATCCCAAAGAATAAACTCTGCACCTTTGACAGATTTTTTATAAAATCCTTCTGGCGGAAGATTTGTTATGGGTCTGGTCTGAACACAAAAGAACTCGCCCTTTTCAAAGGCCCACTCAATATCCTGGGGAAGCCCGAGAGTTGCTTCAAGTTTGATCATGGCCTCACTAATGGTTGCGATCTGGGCATCGGTGAGAGAGGAGACTTCTTGTTTCTCTTGAGCGACTGATTTCTTTTCGAGGCCTCCTTGGGATCCTTTTACAAAGAAGAATTCTTTTTTAACTAAATGAGGCTCAATTGCAAATGCTTGGTTTGTGTCACTTGGACGTTGAATATAATAGTGGTCTGCATCAAGCTCACCACTGACTAGTCCCTCTCCAATGCCGTAGACGGAACTCACGATCATTTGTTCGCGTTTAAGATGATGAATAGGGTTTCGACTGAAACCAACTCCTGCGATATCAGCAAAAACCATTTTTTGGATGATGACACCCATGCCAAACTTATCTGTGCTAATACCTCGCTCTTGCCTGTAGGCGCGGGCCCTTTCGGTAAAAGCAGAAGCCCAACACATTTTGATACTTAATATTATTTGCTCGATATTGGTCTGGTGAAGATAACTTGAAAATAATCCCGCAAATGAATTGTCCGCAGAGTCTTCGCCTATACCACTTGATCTCACGGCAAAAGTGCATCCTTCCGGGAATTTTTCAGCGATCGTCTTTTTAATGTGTTCTTCCAGGGCCGGGTCCAGAGATTGACTGAGGAATAGTTTTTCCACTTCCTGGTGTGTTAGTGCCCAAAGGTTTTGATCCTTGTATTTTTTTAAGAAATGCTCAAAAGCAGGAGTGGCGAGACAAATCCAAGGAGGAACACTAACCCCGGTATTTTCTAGCCTTGCCATGTTTGTAGCTTTCCCTCCATCGAATTGATCTAATTCTTCGATGGGTGTCTTTGCGTGATGGATAAACTGTTTCATATTATGACCTCGTCCTTATTAGCCACATAATAGCGGGGGCAACAACTACAATTAGACCGGACAGTGTGGCCACTCCCTCAATCTTTTTAAACCCCTCAGGATTTTTTATCCATTTGAGCAGCATGAATTCAAGGGCAATGAGGGGGAGAATCATCCATACACCAAATCCTGCCATGAAGGATCCCGCCGCCATCATGCAGATAAAGAGGGTGCAGATGAAAACTGTTGGCGCAGGACCATAGTGCTGAGCATAGGTCTGGGCAAGTTTGTGCGCTTGGGGATTGAGTTTTCTGCAAATTTCAAAAGTAAAGGAGCCTCCGAAATTTGCGAGCAGCCATCCCTGAAAAGCGCGGTCAGTAATTAAACTGCTGTCAGTAGAAAGAGCGACCCAGCCATAAATGAGAAAAACAATCACTTGATGAGTAATGGCATAAACGATGGGCTCTTTATTCAGAACCTCACCGACGAAAAATTCTTTATACATGAGCCAAGCAAAAACCGACGCCATACTGAGAGTGAATCCACCTGGCCATGATTTTAACAGTCCCAAAACTATCCCTGCCAAAACAACAAAAATAAGGATCTTGTTCATGGCAGAGGCCAGATCTGTTGTTGTCAGAAGACCTCGTGGCAGGGGGCGCGTGGGATTGACTATTTTATCTTTTTCAAAATCTTTGACCTCATCCCCCAGTCGCAGTTGAATGAAGATGAGCGTATTGAAGAGTATGGCGGCTAAAAAAAGTGCAGGATCGAATTCGCTTTTAAAGGAAAGGGAGGAGAGTGCTCCAAGGGTCGAAATAAAAAACAAGGCAGGAAGAGGTGACCTCTCTTGAAGATACGTCTGCCAATTTTTCAGATTACTCATTTTTTCTGTCCTGTATTTTCGTGGTAAACTTTTAATTCTATCTATTCTTGAACGGTGGCGGCGATCTCTTTGTATTTCTGTTGATGCAATGACATCAATTTGTGGAAACTGTTTTTTGAGGGATTCACTTCTTCCTGTCAGTCCTTGACCGACAAGTACGACTTTTTGATCTTTGTTCCGGTGGATAAAGGATTTTGAGGATCCGAGAAATGAATAAACCCTCTGCTCTAAAGCGAAATCCTCACTTCTCTGCGACTGACGTCCGGCATACCAAAAGTGGCCATCTTTTTCATGGATTTTGTCACCCATGCAGTGCCACAGAGTTCCACCCTCATCACGCTCTTTAACTCCGAGATTTTGTGACGGATCCCCGATATACTCACCGGATACATTAGGACCACTGACCCATAAAACATCTGCCTTAAATTTATAGCGAATTTCCTTAATGGGTTTTCCAAGACAGAGAGTTTGAAAGTAACCTTGGGCGCGACTTTGTTTGAGTGCCTCCTTGGCCTCCATATAGGCCACGGGCTCGGCTTCACTTCCACCATAGAGATGTAGCACCCGCGCCTCAGGTAACTCTGTGATGACTTTTTCCATGAGCCAGCAATCCGTCAGAGCACCACCGAATACGATGCGCTTGAGAGATTTTACTTCTCCCATCATATTTTCATCCATCAGCTTTTTAAAAAATGCGGGACCTGTAGAAATAGTCTGAAAGCCAAAAGGCCGGGCAATTTCAAAAAGCTTTTGCAAGTTTTTGCGACTCCAGCGATTAGGAATAATGATGGAGCCTCTCCCTGTTGCCAGATGAAACAGTGCTAGATTAGGGAAGATGCACAGGTCAGGAGTTGCGAAATCTTCGGGTTCACTAGAAATAAATATATCTACAACGGTTTTAAGGTAATCATGAGTGCGCACAACACCTTTGGGGTTACCAGTGGTTCCACTGGAGAAAACCACAAAAGCATGGTGCTCAGGAGGTAAGTTTTCAACCTTAAATGTTCCTGACAAAGCAGTAGTTTCAAAATCCTTGGAAGAAAACCACAGAGGAATATTTCTTATTTCCCTTGATCGTATTCCCCAAGCTTTCCCTATGGTGCCTGTAATAAATGCTTTTGGCCTGGCGGCTTTAATGACTTCGTTGATTCGATCCACTTTAAGCCAGGGCTCAATGAAAACGATGCGAACTCCCATACCAAGAAGACCACAAATTATTCCATATAGGGCCGGGCATGGAGCAATCATGAGAAGTACTGAATCACCCGTTTTAATTTCATGTTGATTCAATTTTTTTTGAACTTTTACGCTGAGACTTAAAATCTCCTGAAATGTCCATGATCCCCAACGGATATCCGTCACCGCCATTTTCTCTGGGTGAAGTTTTGCTTTGACCTGAAAGAGTTCTATAGCGTTCAAGCTTTGACCTTCTTAATGTTTACCATACAACCTTCTTTAGGTTGCAGGGTCAAACTCATTAGATAGGTGGGGTCTTTCTCAAAAGCCTTCTCGATATCGAACTTTTTAATCATCATACTCAGGATGGTTAGCGCCTCCACCATCGCCAAATTCATCCCAATGCAAATCCTTGGGCCTGCTCCAAAAGGGATGTAGGCAAACTTCTCATGGTCTTCTCCATTTTCGAGGAAGCGCTCTGGTTTGAATGCCTCAGGTAGCTGCCAGTACTTGTGAGATCTCTGGATGGTGTAGAGGGAAACAATGACGTTCGTAATCTCGGGAATATCATACTGTTGAATTTTAGTTTGAATTTTATTTTTGCGAGAGACCCGCCAAAAGGGAGGGTAAAGCCTGATAGCTTCTTCAAAAACGGCTTTGGTATAAACTAGCTTTTCCAGTTCCTCATAGGTAGGGGATTCACCTGAGAGGACTTGATGAACTTCTTGTTTTACTTTCTCATAAATTTCCGGATTTTTCAGAAGTTCATGCCAGGTCCAAGTCAGCGCGTTGGCAGTACTTTCATGGCCAGCGAGTAAAATATTTAACACTTCATCACGCATTTGCTGATCACTCATCTTGGAGTCTTCATCACTTCCGCTGGTTTTGATCAACATATCAAGAAAGTTTTCGGTTAGATTTTTACTCCTGCGCTCATTAATCAAGGCAAGTACTAATTCGTTAACTTTTTGAATTGAGGCAAAAAATTTCTTGGTACTTTTCAAGGGGAGCAGTTTTTCAAGTTTTATGGCAAATTTATATTTGTCTTTGATAGGGAAGGGCGCAATCAATAGTTGCAGCCAAAGGTGCCTCGATGATTGAAGGTAGGCGAGAATATCTTGTAAGGCTTGCCTTAATACGAGTGAATCATTTTCTTGCCTCTTGCCCAGAAGGCCGACACTGATAATTTCCAAAGTCATGAGATTCATCTCTTTGGCCAGATCAATCTTCTCGTTCGGTTTCCATTTATTGAGAATGGCATTCGTTTCTTTCACCATGATGGGTTGAAGTCTTTCAACTTGTTTGCTTGAAAAGCTCCCTGCCATTAGGCGGCGCTGCTTTTTCCAGACCTCTCCCTCACTAACCAGAAGTCCATTGCCAAAGATTACCCGGAAGCGGTCATAGGAGGTGGACTTGCTATAGTTTTGAGAATCGGTTTGAAGAACTTGCTCTATTGCTTTGGCATCATTCAGCATGACGAAACGAAAACTTCCCAATTTAAAAAAAACGATGTCACCGTATTTAGAAAAAATACTTTCATACAGTTTAATGGGGTTCTTTTGGCGTTGAATAATCATGCCAATCATTTCCCAGAATGATCTTGGTCCTGGCGGTAAATTATTTTCGCTCACTTTCTGCCCTTTTCCATTGCAAGAGCTTTTTTATAAAGTCCTTGGTCATGGGAAGAAAGAATGACGAGTTGTGGATCTTGCTGATGAATGGTTCTGATTTTTTTTAGTGTTTCCTCGGCCTCCACCGGATTGACGTGGCCTAGTTGATTATAGATTTCAACGGGTTTTGCATAAGACTTCTCTAACAATTGCGCTTCCAGAAGAAAGGCATCTCCAGTAAAAAAGATGTTTGATTCATCTTCAATCACAACTCCCGAATGCCCTCGGGTGTGTCCAGGTAGTGAGACCATATAAATGGGGTCTGTGATTCCTTTGAGGCCCTGCGCTTTTCCAAGTCCTTTCCAGCTATCTCCTTGAGTCGTATACGTCTCAAAGAAAGGATTTGCTTCCCAGCGGATGGGTGAGTAGCGAAATTTTTCTTTTGGGTTGTGTGGATTGTGGGCCGCATCCCATTCATCTTTCAGAACATGCACTACTGCATCGGGAAAATCAGCGATGCCACCAATGTGGTCTGAATCAAAGTGTGTCGCAATAATATGTTTGACGTCTTTGGGGTTAAAGCCTTTTTTGATTATTTGCATAAAGGCAGTTTCTTCAACATCAAGCTTGGGTCTCGCAAGATGATTAAATACAAAATTGGATTTAAATCTTTCTTGGTTTCGAATGTCTTTGAGACCAAGACCAGTGTCTACAAGGATGAGACCACTATTGGATTCAATTAGGAGGCAGTGACAAACGAGATTGAACTGATCCAATTTGGGAAGCAGCCTATTTAATACGGGATGCCCCAGCGCACAGAATGAGCCACAGTTAAGGTGATGAATTTTCATGCATTCTTTTCGGATAGATTACGAAATTTAGTAGAAGAATAATATCAGAGAAGGGAAGTCTGGATTGCTCTAGTTGGTTCTCTTTTTTAAATTTTCCAGGGCGTATTGACGGCACAGGTCGATTTCAATTTCCTTAATTTCCCCAGTGTGGCCCATGATGCTGGAGAGGCGAATACCATGTTTTCGAGATAGCCGATCAATTTGGATGATTTTCTCATATGAGAGCTCTCGAGACAGAGAAAAACTTTCCAAGAGTCCTTCCATGGTGAGAAGGGCCGTCTCGGCCAGGCAGGCATAAACGGTTTCTCCTTCCAGACCGATGGTTTTATCGATTTTCACATTTCCCGGCAGCTCAACCTCACCGCTGGCGATAATCAGGATGTCAGGTCGTTTAGCGGCGTCCTCAAGCGAGATATCAAATGGACGGCTCACATCACACACCACACACCCTGGCTTAATGAGTTCTATATCAATGACTTTCTCTCCTTGGGCAGAAGTTGAAGTTACGATTAAATCACTCTCACCTGAATACTTATTGGGGTTGGTGGTACCAATGATTTCTGCTTCAGGAGCAAAGGCTTTAAGCAGAGAGACAAGTTCTAAAACTTTATAAGGGCGGGGAGCTACAACAACAATTTTTTTCCACTGATTTGCGAGGACCTTGGCGCATATTTTACCAATACTTCCAGTTGCTCCGATAATCATACAGGTTCCATCAAAGCGTCCGTCAACTTTATGAACCAGTCCCATTTTCTCGATTCCAAAACTTGCTGCCCATAAAGTGGCAGCAGCGGAAAGCGTATTTCCCGTCGTCACCGGTATCGGCGAGCGCTGATTTACCGTGACCCCGGCATCCCCCACGATCTTGGTGTAGGCGCCTAAACCAATGAGCATGGCACCTCTTTTATGGGCCAGAGAGCATATGTTAGAGAGCGAGTCGTAAACTTTTTCTACTGGGGTCGTGAGGAGCATTTTAGGAGTTGCCGGAATCATATAGAGGTGACCCTCGACTTCTTTTCCGTCAAACTCTGATTTTATTCCCGAAATGGTGCAGTAGTGGTGACCCGGAACTTTGGCCGCAAGATTTTCCGCTAAATCAAGCAGTGGTGATTTATTCAGGAAACTGAGTCCTGGAATTTGCGCAATTTGATTTTTTGAAAGTGGATGGATGATAAAAGCAAAATGATCTATTTTGGATTTTGCCAGGTCATTTGTTTGGATACGTGGCTGAATCTCAAAGGTTTGCAAGTAATCCAGGATGTCCTCTTCAGTCAGAATTCCCCTTGGATGGGTGATATGGAGAATGGCCTCGATAACTGAAGTACTGAGGTGAGGCAAATTGGCATAGGAAGGGAACAAAATTAAAATACGCTGGGCTTTTGCCTTGATGAGTTTTTCTTCGCTTTCCTGGGAGAGGCGGTCAATGATGACAGTCTTTCCTTCAAGGTTATTGAGTTCGGTGAATTTGAGTTGAGATTCTGTAATAAAAAAAATATCAGCATCAAAAAAACTCTTCATGGCAATGGACTTTGTTTCCACTGCACTGAAGTCTCTTTTGATTTTCTTTTTAAGTCTCATTCGTGACAAAATCGGAGCGTTAATTTTTAAAAAGGTATCTAGCCCTTTCAGCCCATTTATACTGACGGGAACTCCCATGGAAAAGAACAGATCACCGAAAACTAATTTACAATCATGTTCTTGAAAGAAAGGGAGAATATTCCATTGCACCAGACCGGTGAAAAAAGCGATGGTTTTGTTGGATAGAAAATGTTTTTCCTGATCAATAAATTTTTTAAGCGCCCAGGGAAAAGCTGCTTTTCTAAGCATATTCCCATCCAGTACTGGGGTATCCCCGGCAGCTTCCCGTATCGCCTTAACCATTGTATGGACATGAGTCTTATTTTGCTGCTTGATATCCAGAATAAAGCCGGAAAGAGCGAAGGCATCACATTCAGAAGCATATTTTTTCACGATGAGTAGAGCAAGATCAAAATCATAATCCACCCCGATGCCTCGGATATGGATCTTATGGCCATTCATTTCGATTTCTTCATCAAAGTTATCGCTGGAACTACCAAAACTTAATTTGATAATTTCTTTCATGTCTTTGTTCGAAGATATTCTTTTATAAGAATAGGCAAATAGGTTTTAAAGTCCGGCTCAATGAGTTGGGGATAATCGGTGTTGAGATTTGTTCGGTCCAGGTGAGCTGCTTGTTCCATATAAAAAACCAATTCTTTGGGTATTCTTAGTAATCGGAAGACTGGGGAAAAGAACTTAGTTTTTGGGATACAAATTATTTCAAGTGGAAGACCTAAACACTTCATTGATTGCTCCAAAAAGTCTTTAGTCGAGATTGGCTGCTTGGGAATCAGGTGGTAAGTGCTTAGCTCTCGCTGTTTGGGATTGAGAATTATGTGAGTGCACCAGTCAACTAAGGTGTCGACCGGCACAACTGGCATCATGGAAGCCTTTTGTACGGGAAGAGGAAGATGTTTTAATTTATCCCGCACAATGGGAAGCTTTTTGATGTTTTGAATAAAATCAAAAAAGTAGTAAGGCCCATTATCATTATCTCTCTCTCCCGTTTGGCTATTGCCAACGATAATTCCGGGACGATGAATAATGGTTTGATATTTTTTTGATACATTCTTTCGGACCAAGTTTTCAGCTAAATTTTTACTCTTTGCATAGTTGTCAAAGAAATTTGATTTTTCCTTAATGAGATCATTTTCTAAAATATTTCCCTTGAGGACTTGATTGGCGGCATAGGTGCTAAAAAAATGAAAATATTTTAAATTAGGCAGTCTTCCCAGAAATTTAAGCACATTCTGAGTGCCTATGACGTTCTTGAGGTACGCTTCTTGAAAGGAAACATCCAATTGATAAACAGCAGCGAGATGGATCACACAATCAATCTCATTCAGTACTTCTCCCGCTGAGAATAAGTTTGTGAGTAAATCTGTCTTTTCGATATCTCCACCAAGAAAAGTGATGGAGTCAAGATCGTGAAACGTTTTTTTTGCCTTCTCCAGGCTCCCTTCTCTGACCAAAAGGAATAATTTCTCGCCTCTATCACTAAGGGATCTCACCAATCTTTGCCCGATAAACCCGGTACCGCCAATAACCAGTATATTCATTGGATCATATCAATTTTATCTAAAGAGTGACTTGAACATAAAAGGGATTCTCCTTTATAAGTAAACACATCCAGGGCATTTGGGACAATAGATAAATCAATCATACTTGATTCTTGGAAAATCTCGCCGTCTCCAAAAAAACGCAAAGGTTTTCCATCTGCACTGTTCATCGTTAATGCATCTGTTTCAAAAGAAATAAGGTTCTTATCATCAGTCGGATAACGTCCACTCATCATTTGAAGAGTGCACTTTAAAAAATCAAATCTGTTTTGGTGAAGAAAGATGGTCACATTAAATTTTCCATCATTGTTTTTAGTCTTAGGCGCTACTTGAAACTTCCCACCGATGTACTCCTGATTATTAACCAAAATCATGGGAGAAGAGACCAGGTTATTGAGAAGAGGAGAGTCCTTTGACTCAATAAATACTTTTCTTGATTCATACGGGCTTGTCAGCATCTTTTGAGCATAAACAACGGAGTATGTTTCTTTGCCTATGGTCTTCATCATCTTTTTAAACAAAACGCTGCTTTTTCTCAAATGATCCACGGTACTGGCAACTTCGCACGCCATTCCAATTCCACCGTTGGTCATCATGTACTTTCCATTCACTTTAATGGCGTCGATTTGTTTGGTGGTTTGGGCATTAAATATTTTCGATATTTTTTTCAGGCTATTGCTCATTCCTAACTCTTGAGCAAAGTCATTCGCTGTACCTGTTGGAAGTACCATCAGTTTAGTTTTCTTACCAACCAGATTCTGAGAAATTGTATTCATCGTTCCGTCACCGCCCACGGCAAAGATATACTCTGTCCCATTTGCTACATCTGACAAAACTTTTTCATTCAGCTCGTCCAGGTTGCTCGGATTATGAATCACCATTTCATGGCGGAAAAAGAATTTTTTTAGCTCCTCTTCTGAAAAAGCAGAATGACTTTTTGAAGAGCGTGAATTTAAATAAACTGAAATCTGGGCCATGAAAGATCCTTATTAGTTTTTTAAAACATCAAGTTTTTTATTGTGAATATCTGACAACAGGTTTGGCATTTCCGCACAAATCATAGGGATTCCAGATTCCTGTATCGGCTGACTTTTGAGATCTAAACCGACGCTTCCAACGAAGCCCAAAGCCTGAATTTTCATCATGCTAAACATCAGCTTCGTGGGGTCTTTAAGACCTCTCACCGCTGCTTGGCTTTTACGTAAAGGGACAAAATGCGCAAATCGATAGATTGATTCAATAAAGTGTCTGGTTAAACAGTAGTAGTGAGGTTGTGATTTCAATTCTACAAGGGCCTCAAGAGAAACTTTTTTTACTTCCTCCGCATCTTGCGTATTAATAGCTTGGAGGATTTTCTTTTTATGGCTTTTCCAATCAAAAAACGAAAAGGTTTCTTGTGGGATCTTTAGCTCTGGAACTGGAGTCTGGACAAGTGGAAGAAATTCTTTGCAAAATAAATCCATGCCTTTTTTCTGATATTTCACAGCTTTTAAATCATAAAAGGCCGCAGGAAGAAGAGTTAGTCGTTCATAAGTGATGAGTTCATTAAAGATGCGATTAGATTTTCCTTGAGTCAGTTTTGAATAGATTTTCTTGCGGTCTTTGTTAATGGTAATTGATTCTTTGATGTGGCCCTGAAAACAGAAGCTGGCGTGTGATTTTGCATAACCATCAGAGGAGATGGTTACGAGTAGCCCTAAACTTAATGAGATTACGTTGAATTTCGACATTCCCCATTTTAGGCCCTAAAGGCTGCTTAGGGGGTAGCGAGGGTGAATTCTTCAGGGTCCTGTCCATAAGTTAGTCACTTATTAGTGAGCTAACTGGCGGAAAAACGAAGAAAAACCATTAACGTATAGGGTTTCTCATGTTAATTTGCGCCCATGTCTTTTTTCCAACTAGAAGCCCAGTCTGGCGAGGCCCGTGCCGGCCGTATTTATACCGATCACGGCGTGATTGAAACGCCGATTTTTATGCCGGTGGGAACTCGCGCCTCGGTGAAGACTTTGTGGCAAGAGGACCTGGAAAAACTTAATGCTCAGATCATTTTGGGCAACACTTATCACCTTTATTTGAAGCCCGGACATGAATTGATTGAAAGAATGGGGGGGCTCCACAAGTTTATGAGCTGGCCTCGTCCGATCCTTACGGATTCCGGTGGCTACCAGGTTTTCTCGCTTTCAGATATTAATAAACTGACGGAAGAAGGGGTCACTTTTCAGTCCCACATCGATGGATCCCGCCACTTGATTACTCCTGAGAAATCCATGGAAATTCAAAGGGCCCTGGGTTCCGATATTGTGATGGCCTTTGATGAATGCCCGAAACTTCCTGCGACCAAAGAAGCACTTCGCACCAGCATGGAGCTCACTCACCGATGGGCCGGCCGCTGTAAAACAGTTAAGCTTCAAGATCACCAGCACTTGTTTGGAATTATCCAGGGTGGACTTCACTATGACTTGCGTATGGAAAGTATGCAGGGATTAATTGAGCTTGGTTTTGATGGCTACGCTCTAGGTGGTCTTTCGGTTGGTGAAAAAAATGAAGAGATGGTTGAGTTCTGTAGAAAGTTTGTTCCGGCGATGCCAAAAGATAAACCCCGCTACTTAATGGGAGTGGGCAAACCCTTGGATGTTTTGAATGGCATTAAGTCTGGTTTAGATATGTTTGACTGTGTGCTTCCAACTCGTAACGCGCGTAATGGTCAATTTCTTACGACTCACGGACCGCTCAATATCAAAAAGGCCCGATTCACTGAAGACCAATTACCGCCTGATCCAGAGTGTTCATGCCAGGTTTGTGGCCGATATTCACGATCCTATATACGACATTTATTTAATGTCGGGGAATATCTCGCTGGGCAGCTGATTACTTACCACAATATCCATTTTTATTTGGAAATGGTGAAAGAGGCGAGGAAGGCAATTTTTAGCGCTTCATTTGACGAATATTACCTAAAATTTTATAACAACTACTCTTCTAATCGATGGGAATAAACACAAAGGAAATTAATATGTTCGATTTCATCATTTCATCTGCTCATGCACAAACTGCAGCAGCTCCTGCTCAGTCTCCATTTCTCCAATTCATCCCTTTCGTTCTTATTTTTGTTGTTATGTATTTTCTTATGATCCGTCCTCAGAAAAAACGTATGCAAGAAGAACAAACATTTTTGAACAAACTCTCTCACGGTGACGAAGTTTACACTAAGTCTGGAATCCTTGGAAAAGTCACAGCTATTGCTGACAAAGCAGTAACTATCGAAATCGAAAATGGCGCCAAGATGAAAATTCTTAAGTCTTACATCGGTGGATCGGCCGCTTCTATTTTTAATGCAGACGCAAAGAAGTAATCTATGTTTGGACTTGGTTTTGGCGAACTCATTCTAATTTTTCTTATTGCCTTGATTTTCATCGGGCCCAAAAAACTTCCTGAATTGGCCAAGGGCCTGGGGAAGGGGATCCGAGATTTTCAAAATGCAGCGAAAGGTTTTTCTGACCACATGCAAGATACAAGTGAAACTCCAAAATCTGAGACTCCAGTAGTACCTCAGATCGTTGACTCGGCTCAGCAGATCGAGTCAAAGCCCGCCGAAGTCAGCTCTCCTAAGACTGAAGATCATCATTCATAAAAGAAAGGGGCGAAAGCCCCTTTCTTAGCATTCTTCTCATTGCTCAAACCCCTTAAATTGTTTACCATTTTCCGAATAAGATATTCTCATAAGAACCCTTTAAAGATACGGAGATCACAATGGCCAGGGGATGGTGGATTCGATTTAGTTTATTGGCAGCACTCACAGTAGTGGCCTTAATGTCGGTGACCCCGACTTTCTTGAACCTCAATGAAAAGAGCTCCTTTCCGATGAAGAGTAAGATCAACCTGGGACTAGATCTCCAGGGTGGTCTCTACATGGTTCTCGGGATCGACTTCAATAAAGTTTATCGTGACGAAGTCATTGGTAACGGGAGAAAAATGGTTAATCTTCTTAAGGAAGAAACCGTTGAAGCTCAGATTGGTGAGCTGATCACTACTGATTCTCAAGATCCTAAGCAATCTGTTGTTCTGGCGAAGGCTACGGACGCTGACCGCGCGAAAGAAATTCTTTCCAAGTATTTTGGAAATACAATCCGCTTAACTGCGGAAAATAACGGAACGCTGACTTACGGCCTTTCTCGTGACTTCATTAAGGAAGTCGAAGATACAGCGCTTTCAAAATCAATTGAAGTTATTCGTAACCGTATTGATGAATTCGGTGTGACCGAGCCAGAGATCGTTTCTCAGGGAACTGAGCGCATCGTGGTTCAACTTCCGGGTGTTAAAGATATCGATCGCGCTAAAGACCTCATTGGTAAAACAGCTAAGCTTGAATTCAAATTTGTAAATGATGAGCTTGCCGCTTCAATGCCAGAGTGGATGGATAAAGTTAAGAAGGCGGGAGTGGTCTTTAATAAGGGTGAGCGTTTCTCTGATTATGTGAGAAAAGTGAATGAAACTCTTGCCGCTGATCTTCCTAAAGGTTTTGAGATCGCGTTCTCAAAAGAATCCAATAAGAACACAAATGAAATTACGACGATGGATCCGTACTTGGTTGATAGCGCTACCTCTCTGACTGGTGAAGAACTTCAGGAAGCCTTCGTTCGTATGGATCAAGAGCAAAACCGTCCGTATGTAGCTTTAGAATTCAAGGCCAATGGGGCGAAGATTTTTGAAGAGATTACAGGGGCGAACATTGGAAAACGCCTTGCAATTGTTCTTGATGGAAACGTTTATTCGGCTCCAATGGTTCAAGGGCGCATTGCCGGTGGTTCTGCCCAGATTACTTTGGGTACTGGTGACTATAATACTGTTATGAGCGAGGCACGCGACCTTGCCCTTGTTCTTCGTGCTGGTGCTTTACCGGTTGAACTCGTTTTTGAAGAGCAACGTGTGGTTGGACCTTCTCTCGGTGCTGATGCCATTGATAAAGCTCAATACGCAAGTATCGTGGGAGCTTTCCTGGTTCTGGCCTTCATGTGTTTTTATTACAAGTTCTCTGGCGTCATTGCGACTATCACAATTGTACTTAACGTCTTGTTCACACTTTCGTGCCTGATTGCTCTGGGTGCTACTCTTTCCCTTCCTGGTATCGCAGGTATCGCTCTTACAGTTGGTATGGCAGTAGATGGAAATATTTTGATCTATGAGCGTATCCGGGAAGAATTGAGACTAGGAGTTTCTCCGGTTGAAGCTGTTAAAGTTGGTTTTGAAAAAGCCTTCTGGGCAATTGCCGATGCGAACATTACAACGGCATTGGCCGGTATCTGTCTCCTTAACTTTGGAACAGGTCCAGTACGTGGATTTGCTGTGACACTCTTAATTGGTATTTCAACTACTGTGTATACTTCTTACTTCGTCAGCAAAATCCTCTTTGAGTTGTATGTTGGTAAAGGTGCTAAGAAGAGCTTAAGTATTTAATCGAAGGAATGATGAGTATGAAAAAGATAGATTACGTTGGTAAATTTAAAGTCGCTAGTATCCTCTCCTTGGCCCTGATTATTGGGACCATCGTGTTGTATTTCACGAGAGGCCTTAACTATGGAGTTGATTTCCGTGGGGGAGTTGAAGTTCAGGTTAAGTTTAAAAATTCAGTATCTCTTGGTGATTTACGGACGGCTTTAACTGAGAAACAAGTTGCGATGTCTCAGCTACAAAGTATGGGGGATGAGTCTCAGAACGAATTCTTGCTCAAGCTTGAAACTGACAAGGGTGACCTTAACGCCATCTCAACTCAAGTGAGTTCAGTTCTGACTGAAAAGTTTGGTGTTGGAAGTTTTGAAATTCTTAAGAACGATATCGTAGGGCCTAAGGCAGGTGCTCAGCTTCGTACCTCAGCATTCAAAGCTCTGGCATGGGCGATTCTTGCGATTATGGTCTACCTTGCCCTTCGTTTTGATTACAAATTTGCTCCAGGTGCTATTGCGGCACTCCTGCATGATGTGGTGATCATTATGGGTGCGTTCATTTTGACTCAGAAAGAATTCTCTCTTCAAATTGTAGCCGCCCTTCTTGCGATCATTGGATACTCAGTCAACGATACGGTTGTTATTTATGACCGTGTAAGAGAGATTGAGCAGGCCAATCCAGGCATGGGAAGTTTTGAAATCATGAACCGTGCCCTGAATGAAACCATGTCACGTACCATCATTACTTCTTTAACAGTATTGGGTGTTTCACTTGTGATGCTTTTTATGGGCGGATCAGTTATTCACGACTTCTTCTTTGCCATGACCATCGGTGTGATTTTAGGTGTGTACTCAACTATCTTTATCGCAGTTCCGATGACTGTTTTTACTGAGAAATATTTCAAAAAGAATGCCTAAGTTTTTCTTTTTTATCATTTTAATCTTACTTTCTCTTCCTGGGTTCTCCCAGGAAGAGAATGTTAATCCCTCCTCTGGTGGGGGACGTGTTATCATCGAAGAGCGCCCGGTTCTTCCTGAAACCGAAGCCTCTCCTCAAGATAATGCTCCCAATGAAGATCAAGACATTCGTGATATTGAAGAGGCCCGTAAAAAGCATCTTGAAAAGATGCAAACCGTTGAAGCTGTAACGAAACCTCTGGCCGAACCGGTCCTTAATCCACTGGAAGAAATAAAGAGACTGGGCTACGAGCAGATAGGTGCAGCAGCCTTGTTAGATCAGAAAGTTTTGGCAATCATTCAAAAAACGCTCAAGCTTGGTGTGCTGGAGAAAGTTCCGCCTGCAGCTGTTAGAGTGATGATACAGGAGAAGGTGAAGGGTTCAATACTTGAAACCCTTTTTACAAAGTTTCCCAAGCTCTTAGATATTGCTGTCGATATGATGAGGAGTAAGGAAGCACTTTCGGGACTTCTTGGCATTTTAGTTCGCAAGGACGATCTCAAGACCTATGGCTACATCTGGCTTGCTGTTTTCCTTTTTGGAATATTTCTAAAAAACAGGGTCATTAAGCCCAAGTGGCCTTTCTTTAAAAGATTTCGCTATAGTGCGACTATAAGTTTGGTATTGAATTCGATTACGATTTATCTGTTTTACAGCATGTTCTCACAAGAGCTCGCGCCGACACTTGCAATTATTTCAAAACATTTTTAGCTTATTAGAATTTAGGGATACAGCCGATTTTTCTATCATGGGGAGGATAGTTGGTTGAAATTCCGGTAGAGTTATTACCGCCCTGATCTACAGTTTCGTTGTTGAGTTCAGCAGCACCTTTGACTTGGTAAATTTTCTGAGTCGAAGCTTTCACGTAGGGTGAGAGTTTGTTCAAAGGGTAATAGAAGAACACTGGCACGGTAGAAACGATGGCGTCAGTTGGAACAGTAGGGACACCATTTTTCAAATAAAACCAGACTTGTTTTAAATCAGTCTCACGAATCATCAGGAAGTCATCTGGAGCTGGAAGTGGATTCCCATCTCTGTCGAAGACAGTCTCAGGCGCTTTTACACCCACATAAATGCCTTCCATATCTACGCCAATGACGTCTCTCATCGCCTTAAAGAGCGGGTTCGAGCTGTTATAGTGGGTCGAGTTGAGGCAATAAGAGCGGAAAGTTGTTTGGTCAATCCATGGGGACATGTAGTATCCCATCGACTGGGCCACGGATGGATTCCCTCCAGCTTCTTCCGTCTCTTCCGTCGTGCTCATGACTGGGAATTTCTCAAAAAAGCGTGTTGAAGCTGCAATATTACCAGCACCAAAGTTTTTGGCCTTCTGGATAATGATGTCATTTACGTCATCATTTTGGTTCCCGTTATTGTCGTAAAATCTCGGATCGGTGTTGTCCCATAGATTGAATATCCCTGGTAGCTGCTCAAGTCTTGGGAAAAGAATATCGTCAATCATTC
>JAIFLR010000050.1 GCA_020048985.1 Halobacteriovorax sp.
TCATTAAACAGCTGAACACCTTCTTCCATTTTGGCGAGGTGCTCAGGGGAAAATTGTCCGAACTTATACTCCACTAGAATCCGCCAAGAATATTTAGTCCTGAATCGACGTAGAGAATCTGCCCAGTCACGCCACCAGAGAGATGAGAGGCGAGATACACGGCAGCTCCCCCACAATCTTCTGGAGTCACGTTCTTTTTCATCGGTGCAATTTCTTCGACTTGATTCAAAAGACCTCTGAAGCCAGAGATACCTGAAGCCGCGAGAGTTTTGATTGGTCCGGCCGAAATACAGTTTACTTTAATTCCGCGAGGGCCCAGATCATAAGCGAGGTAGCGAGTTGAAGCTTCAAGGGCCGCTTTCGCCACACCCATGACGTTATAATTTTTAATTACTTTTTGTGAGCCGTAATAAGTCATGCTGATGACTGAACCGTTGTCATTCATGAGATCACTCAATGAATCACAAAGACCCACAAGAGAGAACGCCGATATATCACAGGCCATGGCAAAACCTTTGCGGCTGGTGTGAACGAAAGGCTTAGATAAATCTTCTTTATCAGCGAAGGCCAGTGAATGAACTAAAATATCGAACTTCCCCCATTTTTCTTCGATGGTTTTTTTCATCGCAGGATAGTGAGCATCGTTGGTTACATCCATTTCAAAAATAAAGTCCGCGCCAATTTCTTGCGAAAGTGGCTCTACTCTTTTATGAATCGCTTCGTTCATATAAGAAAGGGCAATCGATGCTCCTTGCTCTTTGAACGCCTTGGTAATTCCCCAAGCAATTGAGCGATCATTGGCAAGACCGAGAATTAGGGCTTTTTTTCCTTCTAACAGCTTCATAGATACCTCACTTGAAAGTGGGTAGACTTTAACTAAGCCCGGAGAGGCTTTCAAGTTATGTTTGTTAGTAGTGGAGATGAGGCAGTGTGTTGTTAGATAAAATCTTGTGCAGAATCCCAAAGATCTATAAGAAGGACCCCGAAAGGTCCTTCTTCAAAAAGCTATTGAGCCGCTGAATTTCCGGCCAATTGAGTGTTAAGTGATTTGGTCGTTTGTCTGATGTTTTTAACCCTTCCGGCATAACCAGAAACTTGAGCAGTCACTTCTTTATAAGCGCCAAAGAAATAACTTTTTACTTTGATGAGGTACTGAGGAGCTACCAGAACATCGGCTTTACTTGGAACGATAGCATTGTATGCCGCTGCAGATTTTGCATCTTCAACAATTCCCCCTCCGAAAAATGAAGAGCCAGAACCAGCGCCATCATAGGCTACGCCGTCAGCATAGTTCTGAGAGGTTTTGATATCAATAAAACCAAAAAGTTTTGTATGAAAGGCGCTACCTGAGATTTTTTTGGCCATATCAACTTCAACATCGGCCTGAAGGTCACTTTTAACTTTTACGTCAAGAGCGCCGCTTTTTTGGCTTTTGTTAAAAGTTGTTGAACAACTTGTCATGAGAAGAGTAGAAGCAAGAAGAAGCATCGATACTAAGTTCATAAAATCTCCTAGAATATTTGATTACTTATTAGAATGGATTTTGAAAACATTTGCAGATAATTCAAAAACCGGAAAAAGACGCCTTAACACTAAGCACCCAAGTGAATAAGGGAGTGCATCATTCTTCCATTCTTAAGCGGCCTTGTGATATCTTTCCATCAGAAAACATTAAAAGAGACACCATGCAAAAAAAGCTCGTTCCCGACTACATCGAAAAACTTGAAGTTTATCAGGCCGGAAAACCGATTGAAGAGTTGGCCCGTGAAAAAGGCCTGACTAAAATCACAAAACTTGCGAGTAATGAAAACCCACTTGGGCCATCTCCTTTTGCCATTCGTGAAATGACCAATGCTCTTTGGGATGTTCACCGCTACCCTGACATGTTTGCCCACCAACTAAAAAATGCGCTGAGTGAACTCTACCATCTGAAACCACAAAATATTATTCTGGGTAATGGCTCTGAAGGCATCATGGGTTATATCGTGAGAGCTTTTCTTCAGCCCAATGAAGAAGTTGTTACAAGTGAGAATACCTTTATTGGTTTTTTAATTCTCGCCAAATCAGTGGGAGCTAAACTGATTCAAGTGCCCCGCAGAGCAGACTACAAGTATGACGTCGAAGCCATGGCCAAAAAGATTACATCAAATACGAAGATTGTTTATATCGCGAATCCCGATAATCCGACTGGTACCTACATCACAAAAGAAGAGTTTGATTTTCTGATGAAACATGTTCCAGAGCACACCATCGTCATATTAGATGAAGCGTATTTTGAATTTGCTCAATCCACTTGGGATTATCCTGATTCTATGAATTACAGGTATGACAACGTGATTACGCTCAGAACTTTCTCAAAAGCTTTTGGCCTTTCAGGCATTCGTTGTGGTTACGGCTTTGGACATGAGTACCTCATCGGAAATTTACATAAGGTGAAACTTCCTTTCGAGCCGGGCCTGATTGCTCAAAAAGGTGCTTACGGCGCACTCAAGGATTACCCTCACCTACTTCGCACCTTAGAGAACAATAAAGAACAATACGAAATTCTATTTGAATATCTGACTCATAAGGGATTGAACCCCATTCCTTCTGTCACTAATTTTGTGACAATTAAAACCGGTTCAGAGGAAGCGAGTTTGTTTTTATATAACGAGCTCCTTAATCATGGAGTCATTATCCGCCCTCTGCGTGCCAACCTCATGCCAGACCACGTGCGTATTTCGATCGGTACTAAAGAAGAAATGAATCATTTTTACGAAGCCATGAGTGAAGTCTTGCCTCGTTATAAGGCCAAGTATGGGGAGAAAGTATGAAGATCTGTACTTATAAAAGAAATTCATTCCTCGGTGTGCAAAAACGCCTGGGAATTTTCCTCGATGAAAAAACTGTGCTGGATGTGAATCTCGTGTGGTTAGCCGAATTTGAAAGACAGGGTTTTTATTCTGCGAAAGACCGCGCCCAGTTGTTGGCGCCTCCTTCTTTGGCCGCTTTTTTGCGTTTTTATCAAGATGGTGCGATTACCAAACTCCATGAAACGATTTTTCTCTATAATGAACTGGCCCAAATCGGTGTCTCTAAAACCAAAGGTCAGGCTGACGTAGCCTTTAATATTTTGGACGTCAAAGATTTCGGGCTTGATGCGCCTTTAGATGAAATAAACATGTACCGCGATTTTTATGCTCATGAGAAACATGTTAAAAAAGGTTTTGAAAAAAGAAACGAAGCCGTCCCTCCTGCCTGGTATGAAATTCCAGCATACTATAAGGGCGGGAACACCGGCTTCATTGGGCAAGACGATATCATTCCTTGGCCTTTTTACTCTCAGCAACTCGACTACGAATTAGAATTGGGTGTTGTCATTGGTCGGGATGGAAAAAATGTTAAGGCAAAAGATATCAATAAACATATTTTTGGGTTCACGATTCTCAATGATATTTCGGCCAGAGACATCCAGAGAAAGGAAATGTCTATTCGACTTGGACCCGCCAAAGGAAAAGACTGGTGCTCAGTCATGGGTCCCGTGATTGTCACTTATGATGAATTTAATTATGAAGAGCCCAATCTGGCCATGAGTGCATGCATTAATGGCGATGAGTGGTCGAGAGGCCAATCAGGTGATTCTCACTATTCGTGGGGAGAGATCATCGAACACGTCGGCATGGAAGAGTGGATTCGCGCTACTGACTTTCTGGGTTCAGGCACAGTCGGAACAGGTTGTGGACTTGAGCTAGATAAATGGATTAAGCCCGGTGACTTGATAGAACTAGAAATAGAGCGCATCGGAAAACTAAAAAACATTGTTGGAACACCTAATCCAAAACCATAAGGGATTTTTATGACGGAAAGTTTTAAATCAAGTGGCGTTTTTACTAAACAGGCCCACGTTAAAATACCGGAAGGTCTCTACGAAGAAGAGCACGGTCGTAAAGGATTTTTTGGTCGAGTCTCCCATCTTTACCGTCAAAATCAACCAACGAATTGGACCCACATTGTTGGAGACTTGAAACCACGCAATTTACCACCGGTATTCGGCGAGAAGAAACTCGATAATAAATTTGTCAAAGTTCTCTACAATAATGACGTGGAAATTTACTTGGGATCAAGAACCAAGCCTTATGATTCTTTTTATCGAAATGCCGATCACGACGAAATGTTTTTCATCCATGAAGGCTCGGGCCACATGGAGACGACTTTTGGTCACATCCCTTTTAAGAAAGGTGACTACATAGTAATGCCACGGGGAACGACTTATAAAACGTTTTTCACTCAGCCCCTTAAAATGCTTAAGGTTGAATCAAAATCAGAGTTTGAACAACCTTCTCGTGGTATTTTAGGTCCTAATGCTCTTTATGATCAAACTGCTATTTTTGTTCCCGAAGCGGCGATTGGCAGTGAGCATGACCTAACAGAATACAAAATCGACATTAAACACCGTGGACAGAAAACACTCGTGACTTACCCATTCAATCCCCTGGATGCTGTAGGTTGGAAGGGCTCGCTTTATCCTTGGAGAATATCCATTTATGATTACTGCCCGGTGACCTCTCACCGCTACCATATTCCGCCATCCGGACACACTATGTTCGTTTGCAAGAATTTTGTGGTTTGCTCGTTTGTAGCGCGTCCTTTAGAACACACTTCTGAAGGTGTTTTAAAAGTTCCTTTTTATCACTCAAACATTGATTACGATGAAGTTCTTTTTTACCACCAAGGAAACTTCTTCTCCCGCGACAATATTGATGCCGGGGCCATAACTTATCACCCACAGGGAATTCACCACGGTCCTCACCCTAAGGCATTTGCCAAGGCCAATGAAAAAGACTGGACCGATGAGTTTGCCGTGATGATTGATGCACAATTTCCGCTTGAAATGTCAGAGGAATTCAAACAACTAGAGAATAAAGAGTACTGGAAGAGCTGGATGCTCTAATCCGACTCTTTTACTTCTTAAGTTTTCCTACATTTTCCTCTTTCATGGAATTCGAAAGAGGGAGAAAATAGAGTGAAATACGTTTCACTTTAAAAGGAAATCTCATGAAAAAGTTTCTCCCATGGGCACTTGCCCTGCTTTCAACTGGTGCATTTGCCAATGATATCCAATTTAACAACCTCACAACAAAAGACATTGAAAACGTAGCCCGTGAATTTTCTGCCAATTTTGTTCACACAGGTGTTTCAGCTCCTGAAACAGATGGTCTCTGGGGTGTTGAGGTCGGTGTTATCGCTGGCCGCTCAAAGTCACCAGAGCTAAGTGACGTCATTGAAGCTTCAGCTGGTGATGGAAGTGATTTTGAAACTCTTTATCATGCAGCTGTCATGGCCCGCGCTCATTTCCCATTTGATATCTTCGCCGAAATGACTCTTTTACCAGAGAGAGAAATCAGCGAAGTCACTATTAAGAGCAACTCTTTTGAATTGGGCTGGAACGCTGGAGCGTTTTTTAATCTTCCCCTGGATCTTGCCATTGGTGTAAACAGATCAAACTCTGAAATATCTTTCTCACAAACTCAACCAGTGCAAACAGATATTTCACTTGAATCAAAAACCACAGTGATGTGGGTTGGGGTAAGTAAAACCTTTTTATTTGTCACTCCTTACTTGAAATTTGGTGCAGCGAAAGCCGAGTCTGATTTTGCGTCAACGGCTGACATTTTAGTTGATACCAACGAACTCAAAGAGTCTGTGGATAACTCAGGCGGCTACCTTGCCTTTGGGGCGAACCTGCAATTTGCTTTCTTTAAAATTGGTGCAGAAATTTCTAAAGTAATGGACGTGGGTCGCGCTTCGGGCAAAATCTCACTCGACTTCTAAGCCTTTATTTTAAACTCTCAGGGGTCCTTAGGGACCCCTTTTCATTTCAGCTCTACCTCTTATATGATGCCTGCATGAAAACATTTCAAACCAATGGCGCCTTTGCTGATAACTATAAATTTCTAATTGGGTCCATTATTCCACGCCCAATTGCCGTTATTTCCACGCGTAACATTGATGGTTCAAATAATTTAGCTCCTTTTTCTTTTTTCACAGCAGTCTCGGCCAGCCCCATGATCATTGCTTTTAGTCCCATGATCAGAACCTCGACTGGTGAGTTTAAAGACACGGTCAAAAATATTTTGCGTGAAAAAGAATTCGTAGTGAACTTCTGCACTGAGCACAATTATCAACAAGTTAATCTTGCCTCTACTGAACTTGCATTCGGAGAAGATGAGTTTAAGTTTTCAGGACTAACCCCAATTGAGTCGGAGCTCGTCAAAGCAAAGCGCATGAAAGAGTCTCCTGTTCAGTTTGAATGCATTTTCAGAGACATGCTCTGTTACGGGAAAGATCCAGGCGCTGGATCGATTATAACTGGTGAAGTCAAATTAGTTCACATTGATGAAGCCATTATGAAAGATGGAAAAATTGTCACTGAGTTATTTAAGGCCGTTGGTCGTGGGGCCGGAAATGACTGGTTTAAAACAGACAGCCGATTTGAAGTTGAGCGTTTAACCAAAGCTCAGATTCAAAAGTAAGTCGATTTGCCCCACTCTTGCCCAAAATTTTCATTTTAAATTACGACATATCGAAGAGATGCTCTTGGCACAGCAATAGCAGGTACGATTCAACTTTCGCGAATGTCATAATTCCATGTCATTCAGCATCTAAATAAAATTATCATTGGAGACGCGCCTATGAATTCAAGATGTCGCCTGCCGTTAATTGAACCAGATGATCAAATGAACATTCCGCATCCAAGAATTGGCTTCCATGGAATAGTGGATAAGAATTTTAATTTTCGGTTGCTCGAAAAGATGGCCGACCTTCGTCCCGAATTTCACTTTATCATCCTCGGCCCTAAGACCTTACCAACTCAATCCAATATACATTTCCTAGGTATCAAAGATGAGCGCACTCTCCTTCATTATCTTTCTGGTTGGGACTGTGGTTTTATTCCCTCTTTAGATACGGAGGAATCGAGTTTTAAAATATCCGCATTAATCCCTGAACTCTTATCAGCGGGTAAGCCCGTCGTCTCAACTTCCATACCTGAAGTGATTCATCCGTATGGTGACGCCAAGCTCGTCCATATCGCTGACCATCCTGAACATTTTGTTGAGTGTATTGAAAATGCCATCAATGAGAGCAGTTATGATCCAGAATGGCTTGAAAGGGTTGATCAGTTTTTAGATGCAAGTTTCGACGAAAATATAGTTACGCGAGTTCCCGCGTACATGGATAGTGCACTGATTTCTATTGGGATTGCATGAATCCCCAACCCAAGGACGGGTTTTTTATTATCAACGCTCATTGTTACCCTCTTTAATATAGTCAAAGAGCACCCTGGCTTTTAAGATTTATTCACTTAAATCTGTAAGGAGATGCCATGGGTCTGATACTCAAGCAGTTGTTTTCTTTTATTAAATTACTCAATTCCGATACCGGTAATATCTCTCTCGCGATGGGGATGACGTGTGGATTTATTTTGGGAATGACACCCACTCTATCACTCCACAGTCTGTTGATATTTCTGATCCTCTTCTTTTTTAGAATTCAAATCGGGGCAGCACTTATTTCTGCGTTCTTCTTTAAATTTGTAGCCTTCATTCTTGATCCGGCCTTTGATGCTGTAGGAAAAAAAGTTTTAGAGATTGAATCCCTCCAGGGGCTTTATACATCCCTCTATAACATGCCCATTATTCCATTTACCCGTTTTAATAATTCAATCGTCATGGGATCTGCAGTTATCACCTTTGCCCTTTCACCAATAGTATTTCTTTTGAGCCAATACCTGATCATTAAATACCGTGTAACTGTTCTTGCTCGCTTCAAAGAAACCAAAGTCTGGAAAGCGGTTGAGGCGACGAAGTTCTATCAGTGGTATTACAAATATGATCAGTATAAGTGGAATTAAGGTAGGCATTATATGAGCGAAAATAAAGACACAAAAGAAGTTAAGACCCCTAAGAAAAAAGGGCCAATCCGCTTTGAAGCAATCATCCCAGTGTTGGTTCTTTCATTGTTAACATTTGCCTATTTTTCTTATTACTTTGATCGCCACCTCAGGTCCCTGGTTGAGTACGTGGGCACACAAGCCAATGGTGCTGAAGTAAACGTGGGCTCAATTAAAACCAGTTTCTTAAATGGTTCATTTGATCTAAATGTCTTGCAAGTTACTGATAAAGAAAAACCAACACACAATATGCTTGAGATTGAAAACATGCATTTTCAATATGTGTGGGATGCCCTCTTGCGTATGAAGTTTGTTGTGGATGATGCCAGCATCAATAATATCCAGATTTCTAAGCCGAGAAAGTCTCCGGGAAAAGTTCTTCCACCTGAGCCTGCCAAGCCTAGTAAAATTAATGAACTCCAGATTGAAGTTATTTCCCAAATTAAAAACAAATACGGAAAGAATGTTCTGGGCGATATTGTCACTTTACTTGAGGGTGGAGATTACAAGGACCAGATTGATAAGCTTCGTGCTGACCTAAAAAGTGAGGCCCGCATAACAGCTATGATTGCTGACGTCACAACGAAAAAAGAGTTTTGGGATGCAAAGGTAAAAACACTCGCTGACACATCAAAGATTAAAGAGATCGAATCCAAGATTCAGACTATTTCAAAACAAAAAAACATTCTTGAACAAGCAAAGGGTGTTAAAGATCTGAACGATCTGCTGAAAGATGTAGATAAGCAATATAAAGAGATTCAAAGTGCTTCAAAGCAACTTCAAACCGAAGTAAACGCTGTCGCTCAATATCCAAAAGAAATTGAAAATTTGGTTAAAGAAGACATTGCTTCTCTAAAAAACCGTTTTTCTGTTCCTCAAATTGATTTCAAAGATATGGCGATGCACCTGTTTGCCGGGGAATTTGCTGAATATATCGCCAAGGCCAGAAAGTATCAGGCACTGGCCGAACAATATTTACCTGAGAAAAAAGAAAAAGAAGAAGTTGTTCCCCCGAAAAGGGACCTTGGGAAAAACTACGAATTTCCAATTACGAAGGGTTACCCTCTCTTCTGGCTTAAAAGAGCTGCTCTCAGCTCTAAAGGTACAGCGGATTCTTATTCTGGAAATGTTTCCGGCGAATTAACTAACGTGACAACCTCTCCCAAGACAATAGGAAAACCTGTTGTTCTGGATATGCGCGGTGATTTTCCTGGCGCGAAAGTGATGGGTGTTCAAGCACTCATAAAAGCTGATTTCACTAAAACCATCAGCGAACAAACCGCAAAGATCAAAGTGGGCTCTTTCATTGTTCCTGAGAAAATGTTTGTGAACGATGAAAAACTTAAATTTGGCTTTAAAAATGCAATCGGCTCTTCGACAATAGAAGCTACATTAAAACAAGAACAAGTTGCCATGTCTTGGAACTCTTCTCTCAATAAGCCTCTATTTATCATTGAGAGCAAGACTAAACTGGCTCAAGAGATTTTAACCAACATCATGAATGGCATTCCAGTGATCACGATCAATGGCTCAGTTGCTGGCACGTTTAAAAATCTTGATATGAATATCAGCTCTAACCTTGGTGACGAATTAGGCAATGGATTCAAACGGGAAATTGGAAACAAGATTGCTGAAGCTCAGAATAAAATTCAGAGCCTTGTGGATGATAAGATTATGAAACCTAAAAACGATCTAATGGCCGCCATTGGTGGGAATAAGGCCAATCTTTCTTCATTAAGTAATGTTGGCGAGCTTTATAAAAAGAATGAAGAGCGAATCAAAGTCGAGATTGAGAAGCTTAAAAAGGGCGGATCAAAAGGTTTGCAGGAGCAGGGCAAGAAACTACTGAAGGGATTTAAGTTTTAATTAATTTTCCCCTCAGCGTTAAAACAACCAATTATTAATACCTTCCCCCTTTCTTCATAAGGGGGAATATTACATCTTCTCACATCCGTCGCCGGTAATTGCCATCAAATAAATTCGGCCCTAACCTTTTCTAAATGAAAAAAACACTAATGAGCACGGATTCAGCTCTGATCACTTTATGGAGTATCCTTCTGATGAGCTCGCTTTTTGCAAACAATGATTTATTATTTGGATGGCCTATACAGGTCCACATTACCCTTACGGCAGCACTCATCATGTTTAGAATGTTGATCAAGAAAACTGTAATCTAAAACGCTACCAATTTCTTAAGTGCAGTAAGCACATCACTTGTCTGAGGAAGAATCTCTTCTTCCAAATCAGGACAATAGGCCACATGTACATCTTTCGAGCAGACTCTTAGAATTGGTGCATCCAACATTTCAAAACAGTTCTCGTTCACCCAAGCTGCAATCTCCCCGGCATATCCAGAAGTTTTGTGTTCTTCGTGGCAAACAAGAAGTCTGTGAGTTTTAGAAAGTGATTTTTTAACAGCTTCAAAATCAAAAGGAGCAATCGTTCGAGCATCGAGGATTTCAATTGAATATCCTTCTTTCTCAAGTTCTTTTGCGGCTTCAACTGATTTTTGAACCAAAGCCCCCCAACAAACAATAGTGGCGTCTTTGCCTTCTTTAACCGTGCGAGCTTTTCCGAAAGGAATCATGAATTCTTCACCTGGGTCCGCTGAGCGGTTGTAGCCCTGGTAATAAAGGTGTTTGTGTTCGAGAAATAAAACCGGATCATCACAGCGGATGGCCGTTCTTAAAAGTCCGATGGCATCCAGTGCGTTTGAAGGATAAACAACTCGGATCCCTGGGTTGTGCGTGAAGAGAGATTCACCTGACTGAGAGTGATAGATCGAGCCCCCACGAAGGTAGCCACCAATCGGAACCCTTACGACCATAGGACACTTGAAATCACCACCAGAGCGGTAACGTGTCGTCGCCATCTCATTTTTTAGCTGCATATATGCAGTCCAGATATAATCAAAGAACTGGATTTCAACTACGGGTTTAAGTCCACGCATCGCCATACCAATGGCGCGTCCAATAATATTGGCCTCAGCAAGTGGTGAGTTAAAGACCTGACCGGGTTTAGCGGCTTTCTGCACTCCGTGAGTCACTTTGAAAACGCCCCCCTTACCTTTCAGTTCAGGGTTGTCATATTTATCGACTTCAGTGAAATCAGCTACGTCTTCGCCAAAGACCATCATCAAAGGATTTTTCTTAATCTCTGATTTCAATGTCATGTTGATGGCGGTCGCAAGTGGAATATCATCCTTACCAGTGAACTCAGCTTTAGTTTCAAATTTATCTGAAGTCGGATCAATCTCTGAATATAAGTGATCCATGTAAGTTGATTTATCAGGCCATGCTGTTTCCAAAGCTTTGTTCATCGCTTCGCGAAGCTCTTTGGTCGCCTCGTCCAATACACCCTTCACTTCTTCTGTCGTCATCAATCCAGTTTCAGTTAGAAACTTCGGATAAGAATTAAACACATCTAAGGCAGCTTCATTAGCTAAATCATCTTTGGTTCTATAGAACGAGTGATCATCAGACAGAGAGTGAGAATAAGGGCGAGTCACATTGGCATGAACCAGAGTTGGGCCGTTACCAGCTCTCATGTATTTTTCTACTTCAACCATGGTGTTATATGAATCAATCGGGCAGTTACCATCACAAGTAAAAATCTTAAGCCCAGGAAAATTCGCCAATGCTTTCGAGATTGATCCACCCGGAGTATTTAACCAGACTGGAGTTGAAATAGCATAGCCATTGTCTTCCACCATAAATAGAACGGGAAGCTTGTTCACACAAGCTGTGGTTAATCCTTCCCAGAATTCCCCTTGAGAAATTGTGCCGTCTCCACAAGAAGTATAAACAATTTCTTGGTCGTGATAGATTGGAGAATCTTTGAGTTTCATTTTTTTCAAATGCAAACCAGCTTCGGCAACACCGCAAGCCTGGAGGAACTGGGTCCCAGTACATGAAGATTTATTAACAATGTTTAATTTAACATTTCCCCAGTGAGCGGGCATCATGCGGCCGTGTGAAGCTGTATCACCGGTATTTCCGTTGGCCTGGCAAAGCATTTCGTAAGGAGTCACTCCAAGGCCCAAACACAAAGCGCGGTCACGGTAGTACGGAATAAAATAATCATGTTTTGGTTTTAGAACTTTGGCCACAGCAGAAAGAATTCCCTCATGTCCCGCTCCCGAGATCTGAAAGAAAGCCTTACTCTGTTTTTTCATGGTAATTTCTGTGTCATCTGTTTTACGAGAAATATAGATGTTCTTCAGAAACCATAAGAGATCCGCTTTTGTGAGCTTATTTTTTTTAATGAGCTCGAGCTTATGATCATATTTAGGATTAGATTTAGAATTCACTTCTGTCGCCTTCTTTTCAGTAGTATTTGTGGGCATATATAGCTTCCTTGAATTAATCCCAACATATTAACGAAGTGGGCATAGAAAATCCACTAAACCACTGGGAGTGGGAGTTTATTTCTCGACGTGTTGAAAGCGGAAAATCCTCTCAAGTAGAACACCATTGGCCCTGACAGAGAGGTGAAGGATCTGGTTCATATCAGGATAGGTGACTATGACCTCCCAGACACCACTTGTGACCATTTGTGGCACAGAGAGCTCCTCTACCCCATCCATGATAAATTCAGGAGGGAAAGGCGCTTCCACAGCTCGTTTTTTGTGGTCCCGCAAATATATGTGAAGCTTCAAACGGTAATCTCTATCCGAGACTAAAACGACTTTAGAATGTTTGGCATGGGGCTTCAGAAGATTTGTGAGCTTATGGCCCACCCTCTTTCCTTGAACTAAAAACTTAAGGCGGCCCAGATCAGAGTCATCTTTTTCAAGCTCCACTTCATACCTCCCAAGGGAGAGGCGGCGAACGTGAGTACCCAGAATTTTCTGATTTTCTTTCATAACGATGTCTTTGAGGTCAACATCTATAGGAGCATTTTTTGCGTCCTTTAATTCCAAATAAAATTGATGAATTTCTGGATGGCCTGAGTCGTTTAAAAAAAGCTTAATAGAGCAGTTTTTTGCAAAGACTTGCCCAATCTTTAGGGGTGCCACCGAAGCAATCTTTCGCTCTGGCCCGGAAGCACAGGAAATAAGAAAAAATAAGGGCAGAAAAATGAAAAGTCTCATCTCTTAACGTATCGGCACAATAACCAAATCACTCAAATAAAAAGGGCCCCCAACGGGAGCCCTAACCTACTGAAATCTCTTTATTGAATTACTTAAGAACACTAACCGCTTCGAAAACATCCACGATAGTCCCTGTACGTGACAGTGAACTGAACAGAACCTGCGTTTCAGTTCCAGGAAGGTTCACTTGCAATTTAGGGTAACGACGAGAAGTATCTATCATCAGTGTGCGGACAGCTGAAGCATCTAAGCTTGAATCGTGAGACAGAATAAGTGCCGCTACACCTGCAGCCGTTGGAGACGCCATCGAAGTTCCAGAAAATGTATCATAAGTATTATCTGGAGTTGTCGAAAGGATATCAACACCTGGAGCAAAGAAATCTACGCTTTTCTTACCGTAGTTAGAAAAATCAGCTGGAAGAGTTAGGCCCTTGGCAAATGAAGAAGCTCCGATCTCAAGCCAGTTAGAGGCTTCTACACCAGTGGCTTTCATGTTGCGATTTGGAAAGTTGGCTTCTGTATCGTTGTTCTGGTTAGAGTTACCAGCAGCGTGAACAAGAAGAACACCTTTGCTCTCAGCATATTTAACAGCTTCATCAACAACTTTCTTATATGGAGAGAAGGCTTTACCAAAACTCATATTGATAATTTTAGCACCGTTATCAACAGCGTAACGGATACCATTGGCCACGTCTTTATCACGCTCATCACCGTTTGGTACAACTCTTACAGCCATGATTTTTACGTTAGTAGCAACACCTTTAATACCAAGCTCGTTGTCACGAACTGCTGCAATTGATCCAGAGACGTGAGTTCCGTGAGAAGAATCTGCACCGATGACATCGTTGTTTCCGTAAATTTTCTCAGATGTATTCGTGTAGTTATCTCCCACGATCGTACGAGGATTAAAATTTTCGTTATAGAAATAAGTTAGTTGATCACCATAGTAACCAAGGACACGCTCAATTCGAGCAAGATCAATACCATTTGAAAGAAGTGCCAGCATTTCTGATTTTGCTTTGATCACAGCTGGATCAGCGCTTTCAAGAGAACGAACTGATTCTAAAGAAATCTCAGCAACACCAGCAGCTTTTAGAACAGCTTCTGCATTTTTATAAGTAGCAAGACGTTTATTGTAATTTGTAACTACGTTTTTAGCATTCTCAACTTCAGCTTCAACTTTTGCTGTGATGGCAGCAAGGTAATCAGCTTGGGCAGTTGAAAGAGTTTCGCCCAGCTCTTCAACCTGAACTTTAAGTTTTTTCA
>JAIFLR010000089.1 GCA_020048985.1 Halobacteriovorax sp.
GTTTATATCATTCAAAATGAGAAGGGACACCTTTATACTGGCATTACGACGGATGTTGAAAGGCGCTTTAAAGAGCACTCCAATTCCAAAAAAGGTGCTAAGTATTTCAGAGGCAGCATACCAGTGGAAGTCGTCTTTACAAAAAAATTCAAGGACAGATCAAGCGCATCAAAATATGAATGTGTTGTAAAAAAAATGGCGAGAGCCGAAAAACTAAAACTTATAATAGGTAACCAAGATGATTAAATTCATTTTCTCTTTGATTTTTAGGGCCTTTGGCTGGAATTTTAAAAACAACGTTCCGGATGACTTACGATCATTCGTATTTATCGGCGCCCCTCATACCTCTAATTTTGATATCATCCCGACTCTAGCTGTCTCCCACCTTATGAAACGAAATGCCCATTTTGTGATTAAAAAAGAATGGTTGAAGGGTCCTCTTGGCTTTTTTTTAAAGTCGGTTGGGGCGGTTGGTGTTGACCGCAATATTGCCAAAGAATCCAAAACAATTAGCTATACCGACGTCATGGCCAATTTGTTTAAAGAACGTTCTGAGTTTGTCCTGATGATTTCTCCTGAAGGCACACGCAGTCCCAATAAACATTGGAAAACTGGATTTTATTACATCGCTCAGAAGGCCCAGGTTCCTATTGTACTCGGCTATGCCAACTATAAAACCAAGGAAGCGGGCCTTGGTTTGGTGCTTTACCCACAGGATTTTGAGAAAGATATGGCCACTATCATGGACTTTTACCGGACTATGGAAGGTAAAGTTCAGTCGAATTTCCTGTTAGATGAGAGATTTGCACCCAAAAAACTGTAATCTCTACAGGTTAATTGTCTTTTCAACTCTTCATGCGTAGATTGCCCCCCATGGAAAAGATAGACCCTAACGAACTACCCATTACTGCATGGCTACCCACAACTGTTAAAGAGGCCAAGAAGCGTGGTTGGGATGAACTAGACATTATTCTCGTTACTGGCGACGCCTACGTGGATCACCCGGCGTTTGGTGCAGCAGTGATGGGCCGTATATTTGAATCACTGGGACTTAAAGTGGCCATTATCCCACAGCCTAACTGGCAGGATGACTTAAGAGATTTCAAGAAATTTGGTAAGCCAAAACTATTTTTCGGTGTGACATCAGGGAATATGGATTCCATGGTGAATAAATATACCGCCGGAAAAAGAAAACGTTCTACGGATGCGTATACTCCAGGTGGGTCTCCGGACCACCGTCCCGATTACGCTACGACAGTCTATTCACAAATTTTAAAAAAACTATATCCCGATGTTCCAGTTGTAATTGGTGGGATTGAAGCTTCACTTAGACGAGTGACTCATTATGACTTTTGGTCTGACCGACTCATGCCGAATATTCTGACAACTTCCGGTGCTGATTTATTAATTTACGGGATGGGCGAGCAACCTATTCGGGATCTTATCAAATATCTCGTGAAGGGTGTGCCTTTTCACACACTTCAAACAATTCCTCAGACGGCATTTTTGATTGATGAAAATGAAGAACTCCCTAAAAATAAACAGTGGGAAACATTTGAGCTTACCGGGCATGAAGATTGTTTATTGGATAAACAGGCGTACTCAAAAAACTTCATGCACGTTGAAGTTGAAAGTAACAAGCAATTTGCCAAACGCCTGACTCAAAAAGTAGAAGGCAAAAATCTCGTTATCAACCCTCCTTATCAGACCATGACTGAAAAAGAGATCGATGCTTCTTGGGATCTCCCTTATACGCGCTTGCCTCATCCTAAATATAAGGAGCGTGGGGCGATTTCTGCTTTTGATATGATCAAGTTTTCGATTAATACCCACCGTGGATGTTTTGGTGGATGCAGTTTTTGCACTATCTCTGCTCACCAGGGGAAAATGATTGCTTCTCGTTCTAAAGAATCCATCATGAGAGAGTTAGATCAGGTTGTGAGAATGCCTGATTACAAAGGGTATATCTCTGACTTAGGCGGACCTTCTGCCAATATGTATCAGATGAAAGGCATAGATCAGGACGTTTGTGATAAATGTGCTGCGCCTTCTTGTATCTTCCCTAAAGTTTGCAAAAACCTCGATACTAACCCTCAGAAGATGACGGAGCTGTATAAAGAAGTCAGTAAGCACCCAGAAGTAAAAAAAGCATTTGTAAGTTCAGGGCTTCGCTATGATTTGATGTTTGATGAAAGATCCACCCATCCTAAAGAAGATGAGAAATATGTCGAACAACTCATTACTCACCATGTTTCTGGTCGACTGAAAGTGGCCCCAGAACATACCGAAGATGAAGTGTTAAAACTCATGAGAAAACCGAGTTTTGAATATTTTCATAAGTTTAAGAAGCGCTTTGATGAGGTCAGCCGCAAGATGGGCATTAAGCAGGAAATCATTCCATACTTTATTTCAAGTCACCCGGGTTGCACTCCTGAAGATATGGCCAAGCTCGCAGCCAAGACCAAAGCGTTGGGCTACAAGCTTGAACAGATTCAAGACTTCACTCCCACACCAATGACTGTTGCAACTGAGATCTATTACTCAGGCTACCATCCTTACACGCTAAAGAAAGTTGATACCGCTATTTCATTGGATGATAAGACGAAACAAAGAACATTCTTTTTTTGGTATAAACCAGAAAACAAACTCTTCATCAAAAACTATCTTTCTAAGGCCAAAATGTTCGATACGATGAAGGACCTGTTCGGTTAGGGGGCTGGCACAGGAGCTGGTTTATCTACGTACTTTGAAATACTGAATTTGCTTCCTTTGATGTGGCCTTTCAAACTTGTGTCCAGATTAACCATTTCTTGTGAAGTCGCTTTGGAAGTGATGTCGGCCAGGAGCTGACTGAAAAATACCTGGACCTTTTCTTGGTTACATTCATTCGTATCGTCACCAAATATCTGATCATAACAAGGCCTGTATGAGGTCTTGAAACTTTCAATGACGCCCATTAATTCAGCATCAATCTGTGCTTTTTGTTTTTCGACCTTCTCATCAAGTGATTTTTTTAACTCTTCTTTATTTTGGAGCTTCGTTGACTTTAGGGCACCTGTGTATTGTGCAATGCGAGTGGAGAGGTTTGTGAGATTGTGATGTTCCTGGAATTTTCCCATTTTTTTATCATTAATCGCTTTCTCGGAAACTTTGTCCATAAACCATAGAACTGAGATGTCAGCATCGTTGATGCCTGCAGTTGGATTCAGGTGCTGAAAGGCCATGAGAAAAGCTGAGGAGTCCTTGTTGAAGAATCGTTTCTCTTTTTCATAGTAATATGCTGAGGTAGATTTATTTTTTAAATGATCTAAAATCTTGCTCTCATCCTCTTTTACACCATGTCTTAAATATATCTGCTTCATATTGTTTAAAATACCTTCTTCTTGCTTGGCGATATTCTGTGAGCTCTTTTTGATCAAACCTTCTAGAGACACACGATCGGCGCCGACTACCTGGGAAGCCATCTTCATCACGGTCAATTCATACTGAAGACCAATAATGTTTTTGGTGTCACTTTCAAGTAATTTGGCAATTTCGTTTTTAAGTTTGTCTGAACAACTTGCCTCGTCTACTGTTTTTTCATCAACCTTTGTAATGACTTGTGCATTCGTTTTTCCATTTAGAGAAAAGGCTTGATTCTTCCATTCAATTTTGGGTTGAATATTAAATTTTTTAAACTTATTGGGCGTACTGTTGAAAAGCTTTGAGTTTTCCAATTCTGGGAACGTTGTCTTCCAAGTAACATCACCACCGGGCGTATATAAGTTTTTATCTTTTCTAGCAAAGGGGTTACCGAAATCAATGCTTGTAAATTTAATCTCATCGAAGATTTTAGGTTCAAAAGCAGTTTTCGAGTTTGGAAACTTTTCATTCCAATCATCACTGAGTATTTTTAATAAAGTTATGTCATCTTCATCTTCTTTTTTTTGCTTCGCTCCTTCTTCGTAATGTGACTTTCTTTCATCAGAAACTTGCTCCAGTAAAACTATCCCCTCCGGACAAGTTGCTACATTAAAACCGAACTCGTTTTTAGAGAATGTGCATTGCTTTGGGTCTCTGCCGCTTTTTACATACTCCTCTTTGAAGAAGTCTTTAATATTTTCAATCCATTTTTCACTTTTAAATAGTTCAGGATCAATATCTTTGGATGAATCTATCGCCATTTTAGTATTTTCTTGCTCAAAAAAGTACCGATCGTTGGGTTTACTTCCCGGACAATTTATTTTTTGAGCATCTTTTTGTGTTACAACTTCGCCTTTAACTGCCTTGCCATCGACTCGTTTCTCACAGTACTTTTCTCCAATCTCTTCCGGAGTTATCTTGGCAAATGCCTGGTGATTAAGGAGGATAGTGGCAGCTAGAAGCATGATTTTTAGATTATTCATGCCCTCATTATCGGATTATCTGACCTAATTACTTAATTTATTTATCCTTAAGGACTAAGCTATTGAAATTTCGTATTATTTAACCTATTATGAGCCCATGACAACACTCCTTACCCTCCAGAATTTGAGCCTCTCATATCCCCATAAAACGATCTTCAAAGACGTCACTTTTACCCTGAATCAGGGTGATAAAATTGGGGTACTTGGTCTCAATGGCCACGGAAAGTCATCTCTGTTTAAAACCATTGCTGGTTTGGTGACTCCGGATAAAACCGTGCCGCCATTTATTTATGACAAGAACAAAGACTTCTCTTATTTTTATGTTCCTCAGGAACTGACCAATCTCGCTGATTGGACGGTTGAAAATTATTTCTTTGAATTTCATCCTGAGATGAAAGTTCTAAAAATTCGCCTGGATAAAATAAACGAGATGCTTGGAACTGGCGAAGGCAATTTTGATAAACTTATCAATGAGCAAGGCCATCTTTATGAAGAGCTGTTAAAACTGGGTGAAGATAAAATTCACGCACAGTACATCAGTTATCTGAAATTTTTTGGTATGGAAAATCTTGAGCGTAGTATGAGCTCGCTCTCCGGTGGAGAGCAGAGAAAAGTTGCTCTGAGCTTAGGTCTTTCGGCCCCTCAAGAACTTATCCTATGGGATGAGCCTACCAACCATCTTGACCTCGAAACAATTCAGGATTTCGAAGAGGAGCTCCAGGGCTCCCGTAAAACCTTCATGCTCATCTCCCACGATAGAAGTTTACTCACCAATGTGGTGGACAGAATCATTCATATCCAGAGAGGCAAGCTCAGAAGTTTCAGTGGAACTTATGGTGCCTACTTAGAATTTCTTCAGGCCGATCAGCTTCGCCGGGAAAAAGAACTGGATAAATTATCTAACTATAATCGTCGCGAAACGGCATGGATTCAAAGAGGGGCGAAGGCCCGTCGTACTAAAAGTAAAAAACGTATTGAAGATTATTCGACTCTCAATAAAGCGATTCAGGATCTTAAGGCCCAGGCGCATAAATCCGTCAGCCTAGATCTTAAATCTTCGGGCAGAAAATCCAAAGTTCTTATTTCGGCGGAAGATCTCACCCTTAAGTTTGGCGAACGAACGCTATTTAATGGGCTTAACTTTTCTATTTCTAAAGGCGACAAAATTGCGCTCATGGGAAGAAACGGGGCAGGGAAGAGTTCGCTGCTTAAAATCCTTCTGGGTGAATTGCATCAGACTTCGGGTAATGTGAAAAAACTTGATTCACTTGATGTGGGTTATTTTTCTCAAAAACGTGAAGCCCTTAAAGACGATGAAACTCCTTGGACCATGATCGGTGAGGGAATTGATTTTGTGATCTCTAACACGGGCGAGAAACGCCACGTGGCCAGTTACCTGGAAAACTTTTTATTCAGCTCTGATGAAATCAAGAGGCCGATACATACATTCTCTGGTGGAGAGAAAAATCGTCTCCAGTTGGCCCAGTTTATGAAACACGCTCGTGATATTTGGATTTTTGATGAACCTACCAACGATCTGGATCTTGAGACTATTGGTATTTTAGAAGATGAGCTTCGCAATTATGAAGGGGCACTGATTATCGTCGGACATGATCGCTCTTTCATTGAAAACGTTACCGACAAGTGTTGGGTCCTACATGAAGGTCAGTTGGAGCATTTTGAAGCTGGCTTCTCGCAAGCGGAAATGTTTTTGGAAGCTATTCATCTGGAAGAGCAGATGAAAAAGAAAGCTCCGGCCATTGAAGTGAAAAAAGAAGCTCCTAAAGATAAAATGACTAATAAAGAGCGCAATCGTTATAACGATCTCCAAAAAGAAATTGAAACTCTTGAAAATAAAATGCTCGATTTGAAAGAAGAAATGTCTAAGGCCGGAGCAGCTGCTTTAGTGGATTTACAAAAAAAATTAGATGTCTTTGAAGCTAAAATGGAAAAACTGTTTAACGAATGGGCAGAACTAGAAGCCAAATTATAAAGTGAGGATTTATGGAACCGACATTTAGAAGGGACGCCTATCAAAGTCCAACTCAGAGTCTTGCAGTTGGCCAATACATGTCTAAAGTTTATATGTGGATGACGGCTGGGATTCTCTTAACGGGAATGGTAGCGATGGGGTTTGCCTCTGATCTTGAACTCGTTTATGCCGTGGCCTCAAACAAGATTCTCTACTGGGGTCTATTCATCGCTCAGATCGGCCTGGTTATGTGGTTATCTGCTGGCATCAACAAGATGAACTCTTTGATGGCGACCTGTTTATTTTTAATTTATGCATCCCTCACGGGTGTCACCCTTTCGGTGATTTCCCTTGTATACACTCAAGAAAGTATTGCCAGTGCCTTTTTCACTACTGCCGCTGGTTTTGCTGGTTTGAGCGCTTATGGTTTTTTCACCAAAAGAGATCTTGGTCCGGTTGGGAATTTTTGCCAAATGGGTCTTTGGGGTCTGGTTGGCTTCAGTATCCTTTCTATTTTCTTCCCCTCCATGATGGGAAGTACGGCCAGTAAGGTTTACGGTCTGGTTGGGATTGTTGTTTTTGCTGGATTAACTGCCTATGATACTCAGACTATCAAGTCCATGGCGCTACAGGCTC
Organism: Halobacteriovorax sp.; assembly: GCA_020048985.1. Taxonomy (GTDB): domain Bacteria; phylum Bdellovibrionota; class Bacteriovoracia; order Bacteriovoracales; family Bacteriovoracaceae; genus Peredibacter. The sequence goes on from JAIFLR010000089.1 coordinate 6,994, forward strand.
GAAGTGCTGAAGAACACAACAAGGGCGCCATCCTGGGTGCTCTTAAACTCTATCTTGATTTTATTAACTTATTCCTTTTTCTCTTAAGAATGTCAGGCGACCGCAGACGCTAAGCTTCCTTGGTCCCGGTCCCTTTTAGAGACCGGGATAATCCCGACCGGGACAATTTTGCCCGATTCATTCCTGACGCATAAACATTTAAAATTGTGGGATGAGGAATCTGCTCATCATCACTTTTTTTGTTTGTATCTATCTTCACTTCCAAAGCCGGAAGCCTGAAGTCGTGCAAACTGATAGTCTTTCTACAAAGCAATCTTCGATCAAAAAAATATCACCTTTGAAATCCGCTCTTCCAGAGCGAGTCCAATTAGAGACCTTGTCCGCTGGTTCAGCTATTTCAGGTTTTGTTGAGTCTGAAGATGATCTAACCGTGTCTTCTGCAGACGTTGAGGAAGAATATGACGATGATGATCTCTCACAACTTCCTTGGGACGATATAGAGGAAGGATGGAAAACTCATTTAAAAGAATTTCTGGTCAATGCTGACCCTGAAAAGGCCGAAGAAATGTTCGCGGCTTATTTGGAAGAGAAGAAAAAATATGTTGAAAGAGTGGACTTCACCGATGGTGAGGGGACTCAAAGTGACTTAACAGTTGAAGAAGATGGTAAGGAAGGGGAACTTGAACAAGTTCACTCGGAAAACCTCAAAGAAATATTCGGTGATAACTATTCTAAAATTCAATCCCTCCACCAGGAATACGTTGATTCTGTTCAGTATTTGAACCGCACATCAGTTAAATTCAGCATTTCCCTCTAGGTTTTAGACTTTCCACATTTGGTCATCTTTGATAGAGTGGGTCAAAAATTAGAGGATATATATGCTATCAGCACATGACCTGAGACTTCAGTTTGGTGGACGAACGTTATTTAATGATGTGAATCTCAAATTCACACCAGGTAACTGTTATGGAGTTATTGGGGCCAATGGTGCAGGTAAGACGACATTCTTGAAAATATTGAGTGGAGAAATTTCTCCTACCGGTGGACGAATCGAAATTACTCCGGGCGAGCGCTTGGCGATTTTGAAACAAAACCATTTTGCCTACGATGAAGAAGAAGTGCTCACGACTGTAATTCTTGGCCACTCCAGGCTTGTAGAGGTGATGAAAGAAAAGGATGCTCTGTACGCTAAACCTGATTTTTCTGAAGAAGACGGCGTGCGAACAGCGGAACTAGAGTCAGTCTTTGCTGAAATGAATGGCTGGGAAGCTGAGGCCAATGCTGCTTCTCTCTTGGCGGGACTTGGGATCAAAGAAGACCTTCATACAAAAAAAATGAAAGAACTGACTGGGGGCGAGAAGGTTAAAGTCCTTTTGTCTCAGGCACTTTTCGGTAAACCAGAAATCTTGCTTCTGGATGAGCCTACCAACGATTTAGATTTGAAGGCGATTCAATGGCTGGAAAATTTCATCATGGATCAACAAGACACAACTGTCCTGGTCGTTTCCCACGATCGACATTTTTTGAATAAAGTTTGTACTCATATTTGTGATATTGATTTTACTAAAATCAAACTCTACGTTGGTAACTATGATTTCTGGTACAAGTCTTCTCAACTTGCCCAAAGAATGATGTCTGATCAAAATAAAAAAGTGGAAGATAAAATGAAGGAACTCAAAGAGTTCATTCAAAGATTCTCTGCCAACGCTTCTAAGTCATCTCAAGCCACTTCCCGTAAGAAGATGCTTGATAAACTCACTCTTGACGACATTCAGCCTTCTACTCGTAAGTATCCTTTCGTGGGCTTTAAAGCTGACCGCGAAGCCGGGGATAATCTTGTTAGAGTTGATGGTTTGAATTTTACTTTTGAGGGCAAGAAAATATTGAATAACGTCTCTTTCACGATTAAGAAGGGACAAAAAGTTGTATTTTTGGCAAAGTCAGAAGTCATTACGAATGCTCTTTTCAAGATTCTTTCAGGAGAGATGCAGCCCGACTCTGGAAAAGTGGAGTGGGGGATTACAACGACACGCGCTTATCTTCCGAACGATAACTCAAGTTTTTTCAAGGACGCCTCGCTTGATTTGATTAACTGGTTACGCCAGTATTCTAAAGATCAAACTGAAACTTTTTTACGTGGATTCTTGGGCCGCATGCTTTTCTCAGGGGAAGAGGCCCTTAAGAAATGTAACGTTCTCTCCGGGGGAGAGAAAGTTCGTTGTATGCTTTCAAAAATGATGCTTTCAGGATCCAACGTGCTGCTGATGGAAAATCCTACCAACCACCTTGATCTCGAAACGATTACTGCAGTCAATGACGGGCTGATTGATTTTAAAGGCACCCTGCTCTTTACTTCTCATGACCATGAGTTCGTGCAAACGATTGCGAACAGAGTGATCTCGATTGAGGACAGAGGGACTCGTGATGAAGAGTCTACTTATGATCAATTCCTGGGACTAGAGTAAGAGGATATCCAAAACTCGCTGCATAATGCGGACTTGGATTTCGTCATTTAGTATCTTCCTTATGGGAATTGTCACCACAAACACACTTATTCTTTTAGTAGCCCTTATTCATGTCTGGATTATGTATCTGGAAATGGTGCTGTGGACTAAGCCCAAGGGCCTTAAAACGTTTCGCATGACTGCGCAGAAGGCCGAGGATTCTAAAGTCCTGGCCTTTAATCAGGGACTCTATAACGGCTTTTTGGCGCTGGCCCTTATCTGGGGTGTTATAGGTGCAAAGCCTGACCTTCAGCTCTACGGACTCGCTTGTGTTTTCTTTGCCGGTATTGTGGGGGCTTTAACCGTTGGAAAACAAATTTTTTTCGTTCAGTCTGTTCCTGCTTTATTAGCACTAATTGCTTTTTGGAACTTACACCAATCTTAAGGGGACTACGTGCTCCATTCTCTTTTCATTTTATTTTCACTTCTTTCATTCTCGGCCTACGCGGCTTTTGATTGGCAAGGGCACCGAGGTGCGAGGGGCCTATACCCAGAGAATACTATTAACGGCATGAAAGAGGCGGTGAAGTTTCCGATAACGACTCTTGAATTGGATGTTGTGATATCAAAAAAGAGTGAAGTGATTGTTAGTCATGAGCCTTGGATGAGTGAAGAGATCTGCCTTGATGCAAAAGGCGGGGCGGTTAAGGACCGCGAGGTGAATCTCTATACTCTTAGTTATGAGCAGATCAAAACTTACGACTGCGGCAGCAAGCTCCATCCGAGATTTCCTCAACAGAGGAAAGTAAAAGAGATCAAGCCACTTTTGAGTGACTTGCTCAAAGAACTCGAGCCGCTAAAGTTTAAATACAATATTGAAATCAAATCAACTATTGAAGATGAGAAATCAGGATATCAGCCGGACTTTAAAACATTTGCCAATCTTGTGGTGGCAGAGATCACTAAAACAATACCTTTAGACCGCTTTACTCTGCAGAGCTTTGACTGGAGAGTTTTAAAACATCTTCATGAAGTTTACCCACAGATCGGTTTAGTTGCTTTGAGGGAGACGAAATTTTCTCCTCGGAGAGTTCTCAAGGAGCTGGGGTTTTCTCCGGCCGTATTTTCACCTGATTGGACTTTGTTATCATCTAAAGATGTTGATTACTTTCATAAGTACAAAATCAAAGTCATTCCCTGGACAGTTAATAAGATCGAAGACATGAAAAAAGTTATCTACATGGGAGTGGACGGAATCATTACAGATTATCCTAACCTCATTATCGAAATTCCCCCATACACCTATGATCTTATTCCCGAGTGCCTGGCAAATTTTAATCGCTTTGAAGGTAAGTGTGTTCGAGTCCCTAAGCATGCTATCCCTTCGCCAAAGAACCCTGGTTGGATCTGTCAGGCGGGTTACGTCCAGAAAAGGGACTCCTGTGTGAAGGTTAGGCTGCCAAAAAATGCCGTGTTTGCTGAAGACGGGAAGACATGGAAATGCCAAGAAGGTTTTCGGGCTTACCGTATGAAGTGCCTCAAAATAAACAAGTAAATTTAATCACTTACAGAGAAATTGTGCGACGTGTAAAATCTTCTCCTTGGCTTGAGAGTTGGCGTTATTAAGGATATAACGCATAGCAATTAGTTTAAACCAAGGAATCGCTGATGAAAAAGTTAATGGTCTTTGCTTCCGTTCTTGTGCTTTCTTCTGCTCACGCGGCAAAATGGGATAAATCCAATAACCCAAGCTACTTTAATATCATCACTGGCGGAAAGATGAAGTTCGATCTTAAGCAGCTTCCGCTATCAGCAAAGCTACAGGATGATAGATTTGGATGGTCTGAAACTTTTTGGCCATCAAATGTTGGTGGAATTGCCTTCCGTTGGAATCACCCGAATCCAACACCTTTCAAGTATAAGCTTCATACAAAGGAAGAACTCAAAAAGATGACTGAGCAGGAGCTCTCGGAACTCTCTCCGACTGAGTTATATGATATTTCTCAAGCTGATTACAAATACACTCTTACGAAAAAAGTATTAGGAACATATTCTGAAAAAGATCTTTGGTGGGAAGGAATCTGCCACGGGTGGTCGCAAGCGGCTTCAAATTATCCTGAGCCGGATAAGACAGTCGTGAGAAACAAAGATGGCATCAGTGTTCCTTTTGGAGCGTCGGATGTGAAGGGTCTGCTTTCCATGCATGATGCGTTTAATTCAAAGGGAATTTACGCTCGCGTTGGCGATCGTTGTGCCGTTGAAGGTAAGGTTCCAGGTGAAGCGTTTCCAGAAGATGGTGATGTGACGATGCCAGAAGCTAAAGAGGCCAATCGTCCTGAATGCGCTGATGTAAACGCAGGTGCCTTCCACGTTGTTCTTTCTAATATGATTGGTGTCTTCTCTAAAGGGTTTGTTGCTGACGTTGACCGCTTTAACGATGTATGGAACCAGCCAGTAATTGGTTATGAGTCTGAAGTTTTAGAAGAGATGCCGGTTACTGCTGCCGAAATTAAGAGCGGTATTGAGAAGAAAGTGAGAGTCATGACCGCAATGACTTACGGTGAGGAGCTCGAATTCTATTCACCAGAATCAGCAGCGGAAGGGATTTTGGGGTTTGTATCTAAAGAGCCTGTCACTGGAACTCCAGCACAAACTGAAACGACTAGAAAATATGAGTACGTACTTGAATTGGATTCTTTTGGAAATATTGTTGGTGGAACTTGGATCTCTGAGGCACGCCCTGATATGCTTTGGATGAAGAAGAAAGATGAGAAGTTTTTGAATGGCCGTTTTCCACTGGCCGGATTAAATACGATTTATAAACCTGTTACTCATTAATCATGGCTTAGGGAGGGGAATCCCCTCCCTAAATCTGTTCCGCTTTTAATAAAAATTTAATTATAGTCCCCGGTATTGGCTGCGTTTCATCATTTGATTCGACTTCAACTTTTCCTTGGTACATTTCAATAAAACTCTTCATGATATGCATCCCGAAACCTGTGCCGCTCTCGCCGTTGGTGCCCGTTCTCGAAGTCTTTTTATTAATATCAAAGAGGGCGTCTTTTAATAAAGGTGGCATCCCGATTCCCTGATCACAAACTTCTATGACATGAAACTGTTGATCTTTGGGATAAGTACGAATCGTAATCGTCGAGCCAGGGTGGGAGAATTTTATCGAATTTGAGACAGCATTGCCTAAGACTTGATTGTTAAAGCTGATAGGTTCTACCAGAACTTTAAGATCTTTGTATTTCTCAGCATCATAAACCAGCTTAATATTTTTCTTCTCTAGTTCAACGGCATATAACTTTTTAATATACTCGATAGATTCGTTGAATGGGGAGTAACACAAATCTGACGAGACATCGTTTTTACCCTTACTAAGAGCATACATCTTTCTGACATTTTGAGTGATGTCCAGCATGGCATCAGTTGCCTTCGCCGCGATAAAAAGGCCTTGTTCTTTTCTGGATGGATCTGTTTCACGGGCCGATAGCTTAAGGCCCATGGAAATCCTGTTTAAAGGCCCGGCGAGATCATGAAATAAAACCCGGAAGAGATCGTCAATTTTCTGGGCTTGATCTGTAAGTAGGGATTCTTTTGAATCGTTTATAACCAAAACAACGTAGGAGATGGAAGTACTCAGAAAAATCCAGCCAAAAATTATCAGCCCACGGGCGATGAGGTGTCCCAAAGGCGAAACAGTGTTAGGGAAGGGGTAACTAGTTTGATGAAGAAACAAAAATGTGGCGGCCATCACAGTCGTGGTGATGAACCAGGAAATGGCTGCCTTTTTTCCCGCAATTAATCCCGCGAGCATGGGGAGGATACCGAACCAAATAATGGTCTCACTTTCAAAACCACCTGAGAAAAAGCTAAAAGATCCCTGATGAGTTATCCCGGCAGCCAGCATTAAATTTGCAATAAAGTAGGCATTATTCGTAAACCGAAAAAGCAATGGTGAAAGTAGGTGGAGGGTCGAGCAAAGGAAAGCAATCAGAATATGGGTGGAAGATGAACTGGTGAAGTAGGCGGTGGCAGCATAGGCCCACATCAGGACACTAGTCGTAAGAACAATCACTGTATGGAAATGGATTCGGCGCAGATCGAGATCACGCTTAGAAATTCGAGTTTTTGCAATAAATGCAAACAAGCAGTTGTAGGCTTTTATTAGCTTCATTATCTTAAACTCTAGCAGATCTTTATTTTTAAATATCTTAATTTTTCTTAATTATGCCGTTTGGACTAAAAAACGCTCTTGAGTTTTACTTCTGAGATCACTTCCTCAATGGATTTAAGGAGAAGATCCTGATTGATGAGATCTTTTCCGAGAGAGAATTCTCGCGGCGTGAGGACCTTCTTGGATTTTACTGCCAGTTTATTAATCTTATTCGTGACCCCAGCGGTATCAAGTTTTCTTACCTGGAATTCATAGTCCATTTGAAGATTTTCATCATTCATGGAAAAAATAAGATTCAACGACTCCAAATTTGCCATGTCCCTAGATGTCGGAGGGATTAGTTTATACTCAACTCCGTTTTTGGCTGCTTTAAGCTCTTTGAGCTTGAAGCGGTAGAACGTATCGAGGAGGCTGATCACTTTTCCGAACAGTGCCTTGGGTTCAATTTTTAGCATCAAGTGGCTTTCTGCATGATTTTTTCCCCAAGTGAGATAAAAACTAGCTTTTTTGTCGGTCACTGAACAATTGGTCGGCAAACTAAGGGAAAAGGGCAGTTCAATTTGATCGTTAGCCTTAATTTCTGATTCAGAAAAAAGAACCTTCGAGTCAAATTTCATCGCCCCTTCCGTTCGGGCGTGAACTTTTTTAATATCTGCGTAGGCAATGGCCACACCAGCGTTAGTCAAAAGCACTGATTCACTACTGTGGTTTTTTAGTCGCAAAACACCGTTAATGTTTTCACCCTGTGTCCAAGATTCCTTATCGGTTTCAATGTTCCACTCAAGTGGTTTGCTAAAAAAAGTGCCTTTCATGGGATTCTTCCTTCTATTTAGGAAGATCACAAGTTGATCGAGTAAGATCAAACTTAAAATCCACAGTCAAACAATTGTAAACGTTGAAAGATTGCTGGCCGTAACGGACGCCTTTCTGAGAATAAACGTTACCATTAGCACTTACTTCGCAAGGGTTGTTAAGGGTGCATTCTTCGCCACTTTCATTTGAAGTGTTATTGATTCCTACAACTCTCTTTTCACCTTTTGCAATCAGAGGAGATCCAGAAGTTCCACCGATAGTGTCGCAGCCTTCTGTGTAGCGAATTGAATCAGTCCAAGTCCACTGGCCTTCTTTGATTTTGAAAACAAAGTTATCAATCTCACATGAATAACCACGGTCCCAGTAACCAGATATAATTTCAATCGGCTGACCAATTGTTGGGCGCAAAGTATCAAGCATGAATGGGGAAACTAGTGTTGCTTTCTTGATGTCTGAATAAGATTTATCCAACTCATAGAAAGCAATATCGGTGTCGGTCATCGTTGCATAGAGGATTTTTGTTGTTTTGATAGGGAAAAGTTTCATGTTCTTATCAAAAATTTTCATGTCACGAGCAAGAGGCTTATTAACCCAGACTTCGCCCGGATTCAAATAGCCACCTGGCTTTTGAATACAGTGACCGTTAGTCATAACAACCGCTTTAGCAGAATCTGGCATCCCGTGGAACTTTACCAATGAGCCTGAGCAGTTAGAAAGTTTAACGATCCCTTCGAAATCATACCCTTCAGGATTCGTCAGAACTCTTGATTTTAAGCTCTTAACGGCCAGGGCGTCGAAAGGCGCTACTGGTAAGGCAAAAGAAGCAGTTGAGATCAGTGCCAGGGCCAAAACAAAAAGCTTTTTCATGTGAGTCCTCCTCTAAGGATTTGATAGAGGAGGTTTAGCAAAGAAGAGGGCTTTCCGTCCTGTGTTGTAAGGTTTTGCTAGAAATTTATGATTCTAAAGCTCTTCCCCGGCCGGTTCAAATAGTGGTGCAAAATCACCTAGCGCGGCGGATTCTTCGAGTAGTTCCACGATGTTTGAGTCGAGGATTTTGTAGAGGTCTTCGAACTTGTTAAGAACATAGTACAGTGGTTGAGGAATATCGATGCGGTACGGGGTTCTGAGGGCAGTTAAGGGCTCAAAAGGAAGACGTTTTGGAACGGTGCTTTCAATGGAGTAAACGGTTTCCTGAATGGAAGAAAGAATCCCCCCGCCGTAGGCGCGAACACCCTCTTTGGTATTTAAAAGGCCAAATTCGATCGTAAACCAGAAAAGTCTAAATAATCGGCGGCGATCTTTTGGGGAAATACTTAGGGCGAGTTTTCCAAAGTCCTCCATAAAGTTTGCATACTCTTTGAAAGTCAAAAGAGGCACATGACCATAAAGTTCATGGAAGATATCTGGCTCTTGGATGTAATCCAATTCTTCCGGGATACGGATAAAACTAGCTGCAGGGAATTTTTTATTCGCCAGGAGAGTGAAAAAATCTTTGGCGGGAATGAGGGCCGGAACCACTTCAACTTCCCAGCCTGTGAAATCTTTAAGGCGCTGGTTAATCACTGTATGTTGTGGAACAGATTTTTTAGAAAATTGAATTCGATCAAGTCCTTCCAGGAATTCAGCGCAAGCGCGGGTCTGCACAATTTGTGTTTGCCTATCAATCAGGGTACTCCAGGTTTTATTCTCATCAACAGTCCAGTCGATAATACCTTGAGAATTTGGTTGTTTTGATACGTATTTGGTCATGTTTCCCCCTGAATATTATAGCTCAAGAAAAAAAACTTTGGTACTGATCTGTTTATGTCTAAGTTAAGTCCGGAATTATTTACCGCTTCAGTAACTTCCTACGAAGGGGCGCGTGAGCACTCGGAAACGGTGGACCAAATTCTGGGATTTAACATTCCTGAAATTGAAAGGATGCTCTTGGAGCAGGCCCAATCATGCAATCCAAACGGGACTCATAAAACATGGGGGCAGAGCATTCATAAGGGGAATCAGACCTGGGTTGGTCTGTCTCATCAAACTCTGCAGACTCCCTATAGTGAATTAAAACAAATGTGTGAGTTGCTAAATCCCTCAGAGGGGTCAACGTTTGTGGATCTGGGGGCCGGGTATGGGCGACTGGGATTAGTGCTGAATGTTCTTTATCCGAAGACCCATTTCATTGGGTATGAATATGTCTCAGAACGAGTGCTTGAAGGAAAACGAATATTGCTCGAAAACAACTGCACACAAAGCTCACTGCATGTTCAGGACCTTACCGCCCCAGATTTTGAACTTCCTCAAGCCGAATATTATTTTCTTTATGATTATGGCACGGTCACACATATCCGGAAAACTCTCGCGCAATTAGAAGAGATGGCCCTAAGAAAACCTTTTAAAGTGATCGCCAGAGGTAAGGGCACCAGAAGCCTTATTCAGTACGAACACCCATGGCTCTGCGATGTTTATTCGCCGATTCACGAAGAGCATTTTTCGATTTTTTCTATGTCTCAGAATTTGTAGGGCAGTCTTTTTCCAGATGCACTTGAAGGTCTTGAGTGATCGCCATCTTTCTTTCTCTTGGACTTAGCGCCTGGAATTTCTCTTTGTATTCTTTTATGTCGATGTAGACCAAATTCATGCTGATCGTTTTAAATAGTCTTGGCAGAAGTTGTCCAGGTGTCTGAACGTGATGAAGACCACCACTGAGGCACAAAATCATCCCACCTTCATTGAGGCTTTCTAAAATATCGGCAACGCCTCCCTTAACGGTCATTTTTTTTCCAAATTTGTCCAGACCCCCAGGTCTTTTCATTCTCCCTTCTGGGGCGATGACGATGATTGAATCTGGCTTAATTGAATTTAAATATTTGGTCCAGGATTCGTCCTTTTTTCTTGAGATCGAGGAGATGTTTGGCAACATCATTTTCCAGAACCGACCTACAATTGGCCTGTCCAGCGTAACATCGGCACCCGGGACATTGCCCCGTTCAGACAATTGCCACAGGAAAGAAAAACTCAGGTGTTGAATGAATAATGGTTCGTAGAGGGATGTGTGATTTAAAAAAACAACCAACCTCGCCTTGTCCCACGGATTGGGCGGAGTCGGGGTGATCCATTTGAAATTTCCACGATAAAAAAGATGCGAAAGAACTTTAACACTCGCAATAATGATAAAGGCGATTATTTTTTGCATCGTTGAAACTCTTCTGCTGATAAGTCGTAAGTAATAAAGCCGTGAGGCTCAGTGGGATCTGTGTTGATACCCCTGAAAGTCATGCCCATTTTTTGAATAACTTTTAAACTCGCAATGTTTTCCGGCATAGACTTAGCTAGAATGCGTTTGAGTTTTAGTTTTTCAAAACCATATTCCAGGCAAGTTCTCGAGGCTTCAGTGGCGTAGCCCTGGCCCCAGTATTGTTTCATGAATCGGTAGCCCAGATCAACTTCATCAGTTTCCGGAAAAAAACGAAGGCCGCACCAGCCAATATATGTCCCATCTTCAAGGAAAACAGAAAATCTTCCCATTTGATATTTTTCAAATTGTGGGAGCAATCTTTCTCGAATAACGGCTTGTGCTTCCTGGATAGAATGCAAAGCCGCTTCCCCCGTGTAGCGAACAACTTCGGGATCACTATTGAGCTTCATCATAGAGGCCGCATCCTCGAGGGTTGCAACTTTAAGTGTGAGGCGCGAAGTTTTAAGCATAGCGAAAGACTAGCTTGTTTGTAAGGATTGGGCCAGAATCTTCCTATGAAGACATCCAGACATTTTTTTCTTTTAGGACTGCTTGCGATTGTTTGCTGGGCGAGTCTGGCTACGCTAGGAAATCTAGTCATTCATCTGCCGCCATTTTATGTGCTTGGTGTCGCCTTTATATTGGGCTCCATTCCAGCGTGGTTTCGGCCCAAAGAACTTTTTCCTGATCTTAAAACCAGCACACTTGGGGTCCTAGGTTATTTTGGTTATCACTTCTTTCTTTTTTATTCCTTTCGGTATGCTCCCGCCATTGAGGCCAATCTCATTAATTATCTTTGGCCCATGATTTTGGTGCTTTTAACGCCGGCGTTTTTTAAGGGACAGAATCTGAAATGGCATCATTTTTTTGGGGCCGCTCTTGCGGCCGTTGGATGTGCCATTTTAGTTTGGGGTAAAGGTGCTAATCCCAAATTAGAAAACGTGGAGGGGTATTTGCTCGCCTTGGGTGCTGCTGTTACCTGGCCGGTCTACTCGCTTTTGAAAAAAAAGATGCGTGACACTAGTGTTTGGTCGGTAGGGGGAGCGTGCCTTGGTGCTGGTGTTTTGTGTTTATTCACTCACGCCATGATTGAGCCTCGAGTCGCTCTTCAGTGGCATGATGCCTGGATCATTTTACTCATGGGTGTTGGACCGTTTGGAATATCTTTTTATGCTTGGGATCGAGCTTTGAAAGGTGGCGATACCCGTGTCATTGGGGCTTTGTCATATCTGACTCCAGTTCTTTCCACCCTCGGTTTGATTTTCTTCGCTGGCCAGACCCTTACCTTCGAGACAGGAATTGCTATGCTGTTGATTATTGGTGGTGCAAGTTCTGGACTTCTTGATTTTCTTACCACGAAGGCTTTGGTAAAATAACTTATTGGAGAAATTATGCTCGAGGCTTGCAGTATAGATAAGAGAGACACCGGAGTGTTTCTGGCAAATGAACGTAAAACAAAATGGGTCGCCCTGATCTCACTTGTGACTATGATCATTGAGATTATTGTGGGCTATTGGTCGGGTTCGATGGCGCTTTTGGCCGACGGCTGGCATATGGCCTCACACACATTGGCCTTGTTCTTATCGATGATTGTTTATTTTTTATACCGGCACCCTCGTTTTAAATCTTCTTTCACTTTTGGTGGTGGAAAAATTCTTTCGTTGGGTGGATATACCAGCTCGATGATGCTTATTTTGATTGCTGTCTCAATGATTGTTGAATCAATATCACGTTTCTATGAAGTGAAGGCGATTCACTATAACGAAGCCATCATCGTGGCGATCGTGGGATTGGTAGTGAACTTAGTATGTGCATTCATTATGCACTCAGAAGGTCATGAGCATGACCACGGACATGGCCATTCGCATGGCAATTGTGGACATGATCACGCTCCGGTTAAAAATAAACTTAGTCCACTTAAACAAGAAACTCATAAGCACGAACATAAAACGATGCATGATCACAACCATGAGAGTGCCTACGTTCATATCCTGACGGATGCTTTGACTTCTGTCTTTGCCATTGTCGCCCTTTTGTTGGGGCAGTGGCAGGGTTGGTCTTGGCTTGATCCTTTGGTAGGAGTGATTGGTGGGGTCGTTGTATTTAAATGGTCACTTAGTCTGATCCGTCAAAGCGGAATGGATCTTTTGGATGCTCATGACGATTCAGTTGATAGAGAAAATCTTGTCAAAAAAATCGAACTCGATGGTTCAAAAGTCGTGGATATTCACCTTTGGCGTCTGGCCCCTGGCCAGATTGGCTGCGAGCTTATCATCAAAAAAAATCTTGAGCAGCGCTCAGCTGACTATCGGGATATCATCAGCAGACACTTTGATATTCATCACCTCATTATTGAAGTGGTCTAAATGGTCTGGTCGCCTGATGAGAGAAGACTTTTTCGCAAACTAAATACCCCTGAGAAAATCCAGGCCTACGTTGATGGTCTTATTTATAATCCCACAGACCATGCTTCATCCCCACGGTGGGTGATGATTACTGGTGAGGGCCATTGTTTTGAAGGCGGACTATTGGCTGCTGCTGCTCTCGAGATGATTGGACATAAACCACTTATGGTTGACCTTATTGCCGAAGACGATGATCACCACGTGCTGACTGTTTATAAAACAGCGACAGGCTGGGGCAGTATCGCTAAATCAAACACGACTTTGCTTGCCGGGAGGCATCCCTTCTATAAAAACGTTCGCGAACTGGTGATGAGTTATTTTGATTTTTACTTCAATACGAAACGCAAACTTAGTCTTTATGGTTACTCTGATCCCATCAATCTTAACCACTATAATGAGTGGAACTGGAAAACCAGCGACGATGATCTAATGGATATGGGGAAAAGTTTTAACGATTTGATTCATTATGAATTAATTAGTTTAAAGAAGCTGAAAGCTCTGCCCCCGGTGCCCAAAAAACTTTTAGATGCTTGCTTTTTAGGGGCCGATGTTAGCGGGTTGTACCAGGCCTAATTCAGCTGCATCAGGTGAATACCCTTCATAGTCGGATGATTCTCAAACTTTTTCAGATATTCAATGAACGACACTTCCATCACTTTACCCGTCGTGCTGGCGTGGCGAAGTATTGTTCCTGTTCTGGTTTGAAAAATAAATCCCTGATGAGACACATTCATGTGAGTGCCTATGACATCAGTCAAATCCCAGTTAGGACGGACGAAATTGACGATTGATCCGTGGGGGATTTTCTTCAGAACGTTGGGTTTTGCAATCAAAGTCGGTATTGGAATATAGGCCAGTCTGGCAACGATGGGAGAGTACTGTGTTGAATAGCTGCGTAGCTCTTCCAGAAGGTTTGTACGCTCTTCGAGTGTTGCCAATGGCACTCTTATTTCTTCAATTTTAATCGCTTTTAGCCAGCCTGGTAGATTGATGACGGCTTCGGCCAACTTCATTTCAGATGGCGGAACGATCAGGTGGTTGATTTCTTTTAAGAGACCATTTTTAACGTTATTGGGAATCCATTGAAGTGAAGGGAAGTGGTTTCGTTTTAAATAATCGATTTCACCATTTTCATAGCGAATCTCATCCATAGTGCTTTCAAAGCTATTTACTTCGCGGGCAAGACTCAGGCTCACGACTGTTTCAACAAATGTAGTGCAGTCAAAAGCATCAAAGCGATAGAGGGGATCTTGGTCATAGCGGCCCAGCTCACCTTCGCCCAGAGGTCCCCCGTTTCCGTAGGGTAGGCCCAGAAAGGACTTTGAAAATAGATCAAGGCGAGCAGTTACGGATTCAGTCGTCTGAAATTTGCTCAAAATAATTTCGGCTTCTTCACGAGGTGAAGCAAAAGCTGCGAGAGAAATAAGTAAAATAAAAATATAGGTCATCATGAGCAGGATGCCTCTAATGCTAAATTGCTGTCAAATTTATAAATCTGACAGCAAGCTATTCATTTGGGCCCAAAATGTCACTGGTTTTTGGGGACTTGGTAACATTTTCAGACCTTTGGAAGACCCCGTCTCAGTAGCCCATGGAGCATCCTGTGGATCAGGTCATCGGTCGTGAGGGGAAGAAGGTTCATTTCAAAGCGATTTCTTTTCACCAGCGTTTTAAGTCCACTGATGATGAGTCTATAAGCAATAATCTTAATCCGGTGGAGAGTTCCAAAGGTGTATTGTCCTAGCTTCGGATTGACTAGTTTCTTGCTTAGAATATTGAAATAACCTTGTTCCCGGCGCTCAAAGCGTTCTTCAAATTTGATAAGAAACTTCCAGAGTGATCTGTTCCAAAGGGAGACCGTCATAAACTCTGAAGTCCAAATGTCGGCATATCTTCGGGTAAACAGCATTCTTGCTGCTAGCTTAACTTCTCCAATAAGAATGCTGGCCTCGAGCGATCTTTTATTGGCAGTCATGTTCCAGCTTTCTACCACATACCAATAGTCTTCCAGTGAGTGGCGGCGTAGCTGTTCCAGGCATTCAACCAGACACAAGGTGAAACCAATTCCCTGAAGCTTTACGTATTCCTGGCGCTCTTTAAGCCATTCTTTATTGGGGACTTCAATTACGTATTTTACTGATGCAGGTTTAGTCTCAGTCTGAACTTCCAGTTTTAAGTTGGTACTCTTGATCAAACTTGAGCCATCGGTTGCAAGTGTGAGTTGAGTATTTTCTTCCGGGGAAATTCGAACGAGTTCAATATTACAAACACTTTCATGGTTTAAAATTTTCAGTGCTTCTTCAATAGCATTCATATCCCTCTCATCAAGTGTTGGACCAACTTCTTGTTCCGGAGAGTTTTTGACCACACTGAAGGCGATAGGAAGCAGGGACCGCATGACTTTAAAAGGGCCAATGGACAAAACTAATTTGACCAAGGTCTTCCAGCCGAATTGTTTTTGAAGTAACTGGCCGAAGTTATTTCTTGAAGAAATGGCATTAGAAGTTAGATAGACCTGAGATAGTCCACGAAGAGCTGCCTGGACTTCAATCTTGAGATTAACGTTTGCTTCGCCCAGAAGTCGCACGAAGTCTGTTAGGTAGCGTATGAAGGCACCCTGATTTCCATTTGCAATGAAGTCTTTGATAAGTTGCTGGCTTTTTTCATTAGCTAGAGCTTCCGGGTTTTCGACCAGATTTCTTAAGCCTTCAAAAATTCCTTTTTGATCACTTAGTATGAGGCGGTAGATGAAAGCAATGAATTCTTTGACCGTTGCCTGATCCCAATGGAAGCAAGGATTGAGATCAATGAGTTTGACTTGAAGTTTGTCGGCATCGTAGAGAATGTTGCCCGCATGAGGATCGGCCCACACGATCCCTTTTTGAAACATGAGAAATAAATAGGCGTCCGCAACGACATCAGCGATACCTATCCTTTCGAGATATCGTGAGTGAACAACTGAAGTTATTTTTGATCCTCTGATTCTTCCCATTAAAACAGCATCGGTTTCAACGAAGTAGAATTGAGGAACTTGAAGATCAAAATTTCCCTTTAGCGCTTCTCGTACATCATCAGCATTTTTTTTCTCAACTCTGAAGTCAAGTTCCCCAATGCTTTGAGTAGCGTAGTTGATGATGGTTCGCTTGAGGGCCGTGATGAGACCACCCACTTCTTGTCTTTCATCATCATTGAGCTCACTGCTATTCAGGCTTTCTTCTAAGTGGATGAGGATTGAGAGAAGGGTTTCTTTTTGTTGTTCAAATAATTTGATGAGTCCCGGACGCTGGACTTTGAGTAACACGGTTTCACTCGTTTCAAGAGTCTTTTTCCCAAGCTCATTCAATTCAAATTCATAAATCGCGCCTACTGAGGCTCCAGCAAAGGCATTTTGAGTTTGTTGTGGGATGATAAGATATTTTTTATATTCGCTCCAAGATGGTCGATCAAAAATTTCCAGAATATATTTCCAGGATTTGTGCTGACTTCCGAAAACTCCACCCAGCTGGTCTTGTTGGTGTCTTAATTCTTTTGCAAGCGAGGGGGGAGCAAGCTCCGATAGAACTTGCGCCAGTTTTACATAGAGTCCACCCAGCTCCTGTAGCACGATGGAGATAATTCTTCCCTGTGAAAGCTCGGCTTTTGGGGTACATAGGATACTGATCAATGCCGTCATACATCGGTCAGCAGGCAAGTGCTTAACAGCTTCGTCAATAAGGGGCAGAAGTAAGTTGCGGCCTCTCAGATTTTGTTTCAATGTCTCAACTAGGTTCGGACGAACCTGGTTGTCATAAAAACTATGCATAATTTTGTGGGTCAGCTGAGTCAGTTTGTTATGTTCACTTTCCGGAAGCTCATAAAGGGCGGTGAAAAGGGGCTCCTTAAGGTGAGGAACGATAGAGAGTGCTTCATTTGAAAATGCTGGGAAAAGGCGAAAAATGGGGACGT
Organism: Halobacteriovorax sp.; assembly: GCA_020048985.1. Taxonomy (GTDB): domain Bacteria; phylum Bdellovibrionota; class Bacteriovoracia; order Bacteriovoracales; family Bacteriovoracaceae; genus Peredibacter. The sequence continues at coordinate 24,004 of JAIFLR010000089.1, forward strand.
ATCTTTTGGCGACTGTTCCTACCATATCTTCAATAAGGTCAGTCTGATCAAGGATTTCAAAAATATCCGGATATTCACCAACTGTTTCAAGAATTTTTTGGAGCGAGTCGCCAAGTGCTTTGGCCAGTCTTTCTTCATCGAATAAATCTTGGTGTAACTTATTTATACCCAGAACCTGAAGGGCCTCCATGGTGGCCTGGATGTCCGGAGGAAGGGCATCTTTTTCATCGAAACCAAAATGTACCATATCCCGGGCCAGTGTCGCCCAAGCGCGTTTCATCTGACCGCCCGAGACTTCGGGGAGATCAACTTTTGAAATGGCTTTCGAAAAGAAGAACCCTAATGATCCCGCGTAATTTTTGCATTCAGTGGCCAGTTCAGCGACCCAAGTGTATTCCTTCATCCTATCAGTGTACTAAATTCTTCAAGAAGTTCCAGACTAACCTTAGTGAAATCCTTTCCTCTTTTTGAGAACTAAAACACTCTGGAAAGATGCAACGCTACTAGATTTAATTTCATGATTAGGCCAATATGCAGCTTCATTAAATTTTAAGGAGTCTCCTATGAAACTTTTCTACAGTCCTGGATCTTGCGCACTTGCTCCTCACATTGTGATGGCCGAACTTAACATGGCATATGAGCTTGAAGCCGTTAACTTAAAAGATAAGACTTGTGCATCAGGCGATTATTACAAAACCAATATGAAAGGTTCTGTTCCGGCGCTTAAAATGGATAGCGGTGATATACTGACTGAAGGCGCTATCATTTCTCAGTACCTAGCTGACCAAAAAAATGATGGAACACTTCTAGCTAAATTCGGTACGATTGATCGTTTCCGTACTCTTGAATGGATGAATTTTATTGCTACTGATATCCATAAGAATTTTTCTCCACTTTTTTCTCTTGAGAGAAACTACAAAACGGCTGAAACTCAAAATGAAGTGAAGAACGTATTCAAAACTGCTCTCACTGATAAATTTAATTTTATCGCTGAGAAGTTAGGGCAAAACAATTATCTCACAGGAACTGAGTTCACGATTGCTGATGCATATCTCTTTACATGCCTTACTTGGACAAAATACGTAGGTATGGAATTAACAAACTGGACTAACCTTAACTCTTACGTAAAAAGAGTTTCTGAACGTCCGGCAGTGATTCGTGCTATGACGGAACAAGGCCTTATTAAGTAATTATAAGTGAGGGCCCATTAGGGCCCTCAACTTTTATTCGATAATTTCTGAAATGATGTTTGATAATTCTCTTAAATTCGACCGCTCAAGTTCATGCTTTGAATGAGTCAATGTTTTTACCTGGCCACGGCGAAGCCATGAAGCCGTGAGGTGGGTTTCTTCTGAACTCACCATTCTATCCTGATCACCGAGTATGAATGTTACCGGAATGGTTACTTCAGCTAAATCTTCACGAGTCAGCCCATCTAGTTTTTCCAGATTTTGCATCATATGAGCAGTAGAGCGCAAAAGTGCTTTCCATCTATCCCCATGTTTGGTTTGGAGTGAGTCTGCGAAACTAGGAAATTTTTCTCTTAAATGCTCCGGATCTAGCATGGGTAACTCACGAGCGACAGCATTTTCAGACCAGTTAAATTTTGTGCCGTAGGTAATGATCTGTTTAATGGGTGAGTCTGGATAATTCGCATGATGGTAGAGGCCAACGTATCCGCCCATAGAATAACCAAAGACGATAACGTCTTGTAGTTTATGATCCTTAATAAATTTATCCAGATCCCGTGCGAATAAATCGATTCTGAACTCTTCTGGCCACTTGGCCACAGTGCCATGGCCAGAGAAATCAAATGTCAGAGTGTTGTAATTTTTTTCTTGTAAGGGCCCCATTAAGCCTTCAAGGTCCTTGGATGTCCCAAGCGCACCATGCAGTAAGATAATGGTTATTTTATTTTTATCCATAGTTGATTCAGTTCCTTTTGTCTTTGATGACCATTGTAGCAGTAGGCATACTATTCGCCAAAGGGGAGTCTATGAAACTTTTGCTATTCTGCCTTTTTCTAGTCACAAAAGTATATTCAGAAACTCAGGTTTTCGAAGCGCTAGCAAAGTCGAATGGGCAGGTTGTTTATCTCGAGAGGCATAAGGTGGATTATGCTGGCAAAGCTCTAGTAAAGTCAGTGACAGAATACTTCGATTCCAATGGAAAACCCATTGGCGTTTTAAGTAGTCATTTCGGCCAAAGCCTCTCTGCACCTGAGTACGTCCTGGAGGATAACCGTCATGGCAGTTCGCTGGGTTTAAATTGGAAAGAACAGGATCCCGAGCTTTTTACTCAAGAGAGAGGCAAGGTGCGAGTTTTAATGAAACCTGAGCTTGCCGGTGGAAAGGAAGTCGTAGTATCTGGCCCTGGGTTGATTTATTTTGTGGCCGAAAACCTAGAGCAGATTCTTGCCCAAGATCATTTTGATTTTATGTTCCTAATCCCTGGCAGAGCTCAAGCTTTTGATTTTACCATCAAAACTATTGCTCGTGGACAGGAGTTGGCAGAGTTTGAAATCAAGATGAGGTCATGGGTCATGAAAATTTTTGGTCCAAGGATAAGACTAATTTATGATACTCGGAGGAAGCGGGTACTTTTTTATGAAGGCCAGTCCATGCTGCGAGATCCTGAGGGGAATATGATGAGCGTCGATGTAGAATACAAATACAGAGGCGAATGATTTTTTTTCATAAATCAACATCTTGTTAAAATCAATCTGAGGAGTAGAATGAACAAAAAACCCTAACTTAAGTCAGGTAAGATGTCACAAGCACAAGACACCCTTAGTTTTGAAGCCATATTAGAGCGTATTCGCAAGAAGCTCCCCATCCAAAATCCTCTCCATAGCTTTGTTCATAACAATATTCTCATGATGTTTGAAGGCCAAGAGTTTCATGATGCCCTCTCTGAAGCGGGAAAGCTCTACCGAGCGAATTCATACTGGTCGATTGAAAAATATAAAGCGCAATTTCAGCAAAAAAAAATTACCGAGAAGGATATCATAGATGGTATTGACCAATACTCACTTCATTACCATGATTCCTCAACCGCGCAGAAACTTGGTTTGTCCCTTAAGGATTTTTATTATCGTCTGACGTTTTCGGAAATGGCATTTAATGATGACGATATTCAACCAGAAATTCACGACCTGAATCTGTGGGACAAATGCGCCGAGAAGATGTCCGGACAAAGTCTTAAGCTTAACCAGGGCGCAATTAAATATCGTGCTAAAGAATACTGGGAAAAATATTATAATGAGTCTATTTCATCAACCACCCATCCCTATATAATTAACCTCATCTCCAGTTTTTTAGATCAAGGACAAAGCTTTTGGGCAAATCCTTACTCTGAAAAAGGGTTCTGGGATTTCTTTTGTCAGGATGTGGATATTGTCCAGAATTTCGGAGCCGATTGGCAAAAAATATTAGGGCAAAAATTGCAAGCTTTCAAAGGCCATACTCCTCAGGAAATTATTGAGTCCGAGTTAAGCATGATGAATATTCCCAGAGAAGCCTGGGAGTCTTATCTTTTAGATGTGCTTTTTGATCTCAAGGGTTGGTCAGGCATGGTTAATAAACTTGAGACAGAGCCTTGGCAGGCAACTGTCAAAGCCCCCAATATAAAACTAATTGATTTTATCGCCTCACTGGTTTTGATCGAATCTTCATTGGATGATTTCCACGCCAGTGCTCACTCGACCGACTTGGCGATGATTTACGGCAGGCAAGAGGAAACGACTCTTAGAGGTTTTCAATTATCGCTTGCTCTTTATCAGATCACTAAAGAATTTAAATTGGATTCAAGTTGGCTAGATGGTTTGGATGCTTCTGAGCTGGTCTTAATCATCAAGGATATTGATGCTGCTGAAAAAGAACATCATGTTAGATTGTGGCACGAAGCTTTTGAAAGTCATTTTTACCGAGAGGCCATGAGTGCCATTATTTCTCACGACCGAGGGCATGCCACTTTTTTAAATCCTCAAGCCCAAGTATTGTTTTGTATTGATGACAGAGAAGAGTCAATACGTCGTCACCTCGAAGAAGTTAATCCTTTGATTAAAACGTTCGGAGTGGTTGGTTTCTTCGGTATTGATATGAAATTTAGTAGTGTTAAACACAAGCGGCTAATAGCCCAGTGTCCACCCGTGATTCAGGCCAGCCGCATTGTACGTGAGATTTCAAGAGATACTAAAAAAGGTCAAAGCTTCACTAGGTTTAATCATCTTTTAGGCGGCTCAGATTTGAGCCTCTACTATATGTCCAGGACATTATTCAGAGGATTTCTCTCGACACTTGTCTTGGGTGTTCTGAGTATCTTTCCTATGTTCCTTCAGGTGTTCTTTCCGAATCAAAGTAAAGGATTCAGAGAGAAGTTCAAACGTCTTCTCAGTCCTGCTCCTGCGACGGAAATGGATATTCTGCAAACTACAGAAGGGCAGGGATACACCAAAATTGAAATGGCGAAGATTGTGGAAGCCATTCTTGGTATGTGCGGTATTAAAACTGAATTTGCAAAACTTGTATTTCTTATGGGACATGGATCTTCCAGTAACAATAACCCTTTCAAACAGGCCTATGGTTGCGGAGCATGCGGGGGCAATGCCGGGCTTCCCAATTCACGCGCATTCGCCAAGATGGTAAATGATAAAGAAGTGCGCTCCCATCTTGCTGAGGCAGGAATCCTTATCCCTGATGAAACATATTTTGTCGCTGGCTTCCACGATACATGTACGGATGAAGTTCAGTTCTTTGACCTGGAAGTTATGCCTGAAGGATATGAGGAAGACTTTGAGCGCATAAAAGGCGACTTAAACAAAGCTTGTAAACTGAATGCCTTTGAGAGATGTCAGAGATTTAGTTCCGTCGAGGCTAAAGAAGATCCTGATATCGCCCTTAAGCACGTAAGGGAAAGGGCCGAAGATCTGGCACAGCCGAGACCAGAGTATGGTCATTCCAACAATGCGCTGGCGATTGTGGGACTGAGGGATATGACGAAAGGACTTTTCCTAAACCGGCGATCATTTCTTCTCACTTATGACTGGAAAATCGATCCAGAAGGTGAAATTCTAAAACAAGTCGTGCTTGGTGGTGTTCCAGTTGCTGTGAATATCAACATGGATTATTATTTTTCATGCGTAGATAATGACAAATACGGCTGTGGTTCAAAGCTTCCGCTTAATTTGACTTCATTATTAGGCGTGATGACAGGCTCATCAAGTGATTTGAGGATCGGACTCGCCAGGCAGATGATTGAAATTCACGAGCCCATCCGTAATATGACCATCGTTGAAGCCCCACTCGAAAGAGTCAAAAAAATATTTGATGGCCATCCTCGGCTTAAAAATATTCTCTATAATCACTGGATGAGGTTAGCCGTTTTTGATCCTGAGGCACAAATCTGGTATATGTTTAAAGAACACGCATTCCAGCAAATAGCAGTTGAGAAGTCGATGATTAAGCACTTCAAGTCATCAAAGGATTTGGTCCACTTAAGTGTTACTGATAATGATTTTGCGGAGATAGACTAATGGAATACTTATTTTTAAGTCTGCTTCTAATACCTTTTGCATGGATTTGTTTTCTTGGTCTAAGTTTTTTTGCCAGAATTAATTTCCCTGAAAATTTTCTCTCAGAATCGGTTAAGTGGATTTCAATTGTTGTGAGTCTCATCAGTTTATCCCTGGCGGCACTCGTCTTGATGAATCGCTCTCAACCAGTGCATTTTGATTATCCCGCATGGATTCAAATCGGAGAATATGAATTTAAAATCCGATTTTTAGTTGATCTCGTTGGCGCCACTTACGCTCTACTTACTGCGCTTCTCATCGGTATTATTTTTCGCTTTTCCCGGAGCTATCTACATAAAGAAGAGGGGTATTTTAGATTTATATTCCTTCTGTCCGCCCTCATGCTAGGGCTGATGCTAGTTAGCTTTGCGCGCTCTTTGGATTTAATTTTCGCAGGCTGGGAAATGGTCGGAACGACCTCAGTTCTTTTGATTGGATACTTTTATAATCAAGTTCAGCCTGTTCGACATTCGGTTAAGGCGATAATTAGTTACCGGTTTTGTGATATGGGGATTCTGGCCGCTGCTGCCTGGGCCCATCACTATATGCACACCACAGATTTTACAGTTTTACCCAAGTTGTTAGAGGATCCGCATATTCTTGAAGCGGGTCATGGCGGTCCAGTTGCCTTAACCTTTATTGGACTTTTTGTTATTTGGGCATCACTGGCCAAATCGGGACAGCTCCCCTTTAGTTCTTGGTTACCCGCTGCGATGGAAGGGCCGACTCCTTCTAGTGCTATTTTTTATGGAGCACTTTCTGTTCATTTGGGGCCTTTCTTACTTCTTAGATTTTATGATTATTTTGTCCATTTTCCACTTTTACTTTGGGTGATTGGAATAGTTGGAGGACTTAGTGCCATCTATGCTAGTGCCGTAGGAAGAACCAGATCAGATGCTAAAACGATGCTGGCCTATGCAACAATTTCTCAAGTGGGAATTATCTGGATCGAAATCGCTCTTGGATTCACGCAATTCGCTCTCTTTCACATGGTGGCTCACGCAAGCCTTAGGACATGGCAATTTTTGAGATGCTCATCACTTATTCAGGATTTTTTTGAGAATCCAGTTGTTCAGCAAAATGAAAAGATACATAGGAATTTGTCTTTTGAGAAATTTGTATCTAAACCGATGAGGAGGCGAATCTTTATTCACGCTCTTCATGGCTTTCATTTGGATTTTTTTACTCAGAAAGTTTTGGACATCTTTTCCTGGCCGCTAAAAGTCTATATAGAATTTGAAAAGAAATGGATGTCTATGAATAATAATGTGGTCAAATTTATTTTAAAGAAACGGTAGTCTATGACAACTTCACAAAGTGTGCCTGTTTTTAAAGTTAATAACAGAAGGCAGAATACTGTCTTTGCGGTGCTGATTATTTTGGGTCTTGTCTTTTTGTCCATGTTTTTATCCAACAATGGAACTACAAGTCTTATTGTTTCAGGATCAATTCTTGAGTTTAGCTTTGATAAATTTAGTCTCTTCTTGGGTGCTATTTTTTGTGTTTCTTTGTTTGTGGGGCTTTTCCCCATAAGAAATGAAAATGATATCGGTGAGGCTTTTCCTCTATATATTGCCGGTGCGATTGGGATCATTCTTTCTAACAATCTACTCACTTTTTTTATTTTCTGGTCTTTTCAGCGCTCAATACCTGCGTTTCGATTTATTCGGGGAATGAGATATGAGAACTTTTCGACTGGTGGAACATTTCTCATCCAGCATTTTATTACTTTCCTTTGTTTGATTGCTTTAATCTTTCTTGCGGCCCAAAGTGGTGTGGCCTCCATGTCATTTTCCCAAATCCCGGCAGATTTTTTTACATGGCCGGTACTTGTTTTGGCATTCATTATTATTTACGAATCACACGGAATTTTCCCTTTCCATTCGTGGGTGCATGACTTGGTAGGGAATCTTAGCTGGTACAAAATTTCCAGCCTTTTTCTGTCACGTGCTGGAGTTTTATTATTCGTTAAATTTCTTCTGCCTACTATCGATCAGGATCCTGATATTTTTCGAATTATACTCGTAAGCGTCTCCATTCTTTCTTCCATCTATTGGACAGTTAGGGGGATTTTTGAACCAAACGTGTCACAGACCACAACCTATTTTTATGTGGCACAATCCTCATTGATTTTAACCGGCCTCCAGGCAGACATGACAGCGGCACGTGGAGCTTACCTTCACATGATGGTAATTTCTCTCTCTGGGACGGCCTTATGGTCGCTTGTGAGTTATGTTCAGCGCTATACAAGTATCAAAAGACTCAATCAGTATTATGGTCTCGCCCAATACTATCCAAAACTCGCAACCTTATTTTGCCTGTTTGGATTTTGCATGATCGGTACCCCATTGGGTGCCGCTTTTGTGGTGGAAGATTTGGTTATCAACGGACTACTTGACCAGCATCCCTTCCTTGGTCTTGGTCACATTCTGGCAACCTGCTTAAATGGGATTTTATTTTTTCTCGTTTTTTCTAAACTATTTCTTGGTCAGAGTGCTTACCCTCAGAAAATTAAAAATTATGATATGACTTTGACTCAAATGCTTCCTTATGTAACAGTCCTGCTGTTTATGTTTCTAATCGGTGTCGCTCCCTCACTCTTCCTGGAGAATTTGAAATGGTAACGGAGTTAAAAGTTGGTGGTCTATATCAGCACTACAAAGGCAACAACTATAAGCTTTTAAGTCTCGTTCGACATTCAGAAACCTTGGAATGGCTAGTTTGTTACGAGTGTTTATATGAAAATCCCGCAGGACGTCTATGGGTCAGACCTATGAATATGTTTTCTGAAACTGTTGAAGTCAATGGAGAGATAGTTCCCAGATTTAAGTATCTAGGTACCTCTTCAGTAGAAGGGGCTTAGCTGTCGTGGGATCATCCGGCCAGTGATGCCTTGGATATTCACGTTTAAATTCTTTTAGCATTTCCTGATAAGTTTTTTTCCAGAAACCTGCCAGATCCTTAGTGACCTGAAAGGGGTGTCGGTTAGGGCCAATGAGTTTAAGTGTCAGTGGTATTTTGTTGGGACCTAATTTGGGTGTTTCTTTTTGGCCATAGAATTCCTGGATAGCTGCCTCAACATAAGGATCTTGATTGAGCGGGTAGTGGACCTTGAGCTCTTTTTTTCCACCTAGATGAATAGACCAAGGCAAAAGATGATCAAGTTTGTTTCCCTCTAATGACTGCATGAAGTAATCTTCCAGAGAATCCCAACTAAGTGTGCCAGCGAATGAAAAAAAATCTGACAAGCTTACTTGATTCTCAATTTCTTTATTCTGAAATTTTACCCAAAAACTATACCTGGTGTAGGTTTCAGATTCTTTCCACGCCTCCCAGCGTTTAGAAAAGACTTTTTCTCCCAGAAGAAGTGTTGTGTCTTTTTGTTTTTTATTAAGAGCGCTCCAATCCAGGGGGATACTTTTTTCGTCCAGAACGATACTTCCGAGTTTTGTTAATGATTTGAGCTTGAAAGTTGGCTCTATATTAATCTGATCATCATCAGTGAAAGGAAAGGGGACATGATCAAAGAGCCATTCTTCTTCAATTGGAACAATTTTTATGGCTTCCTGCCTCTGGGTAATATCCATGATGAGATAGTAGCCTTCGATTAATGGGCCTTGGCTTGGATGCAGTTTGATGGTTTTCCCGGAGTAGTGAATAAAGTCATTTTGTTTCGGGCGATATTTCGCGACTTGATCGATAAATCCTGACAGCAGACATTTTTCCCACGATTCGTTTCCTGGTCCATCATTTTCCAAATAAAAACTCAGCTTCCTAAAAAGAATGCCGGAAGAATCATTTTCGAGTTCTCTGCAAATATAATTGAGGAGTTGTTTCTTCTGTTCTTTTTTTAAACTCTCTCCAGCGATGAGGACTCTTGAGAGTCTTAAATCCAGAGGGTATTTGGTGGATTTTTGCGCCAGTGGGGTGACTTGGTTATTTTCATCTATGAGACCCATGAGAAAACAAAGATTCTGCGCTTTTTCCCATCGGTCAACTGGGGGGGGAGTAATCCATCGTAATTTAGACTTGATTTGAGAACTGAGCAGGTACGTATCGGTAAGATCGGCTTTGGAAATTTCAGGCCGAGTGAAGCTTTCTCTGGATTCAAAGTCTTGAAGAGCATAGAGACGGTGACAAACACCGGGTGATGTTCTTCCCGCTCGTCCTGCTCTTTGTATGGCCGATGATTTTGTAGCTGGACGATCGGCAATGATTTTTAGGCCGTTCCATGGTGAATAATGAGCTTCCCGCTGAATTCCGCTGTCAATGACGGCCTTGATACCCGGAATCGTCACTGAACTTTCTGCCAGGTTGGTGGAGAGAATAATTTTGCGGGTGCTATGGGGACGTAAGGCAGCTTCTTGTTCGTCGCTAGAAATTTCTGAATGGAGAATAAATACTTTCCCATACCGATCGGCGAGATAGCTTTGGACTTTTTGTATCTCCCTCATACCTGGTAAAAAAACTAAAACATCACTGGTCGAGGGAATTTGCTCCAAAGACGCGCGAATTTTTTGCTCTATTGTTTGATTGAGAATACTTGGCTGGTTGGCCAGATATACAACATCTACTGGATAGCGGGGGGCCTCTATCTCGATAACGGTTGGGGAATTGAGGTGATGCATGATGTCTGTGTCGAGTGTCGCCGACATTAAAATTAACTTTAAATTTCCCCTGCGGGCCTGAAGATCTAGCAGCCAGGCCAAGGCCATGTCTGTTTCTAAGTGCCTTTCATGAAATTCATCCAAAATAATGACATCAACATCACTCAGCTCGTTTTCGTTCATGGCCTTTTTAAGGAATGTTCCTTCAGTGTAGAAAATGACCTGAGTAGAGGACGAGGCTTTTTTATCGAATCGGAAGTGATATCCAATTTCTTCACCGATTTTAAGCCCCTCTTCCTGGGCAATTCTTTCTGCGGCCAGTTTGGCCGCCAAGCGTCTTGGCTCTAGCACTACAACCTTAGACTTCGAGTTTTTTGCGATGAACCATGGCAAACGGGTGGTTTTTCCTGAGCCAGGGGAAGCCTTGATCAGAATAGTTGACGATTTTTGAACCTGATTCAGGATTTCTTCTAAATAAGCATCAATTGGGAGAGAAATTTTTTGATATTGCATTGAATGTTTCTCATCTTACCTTGATAATAGTGAAAATCATAGGAGAGAGACATGTCTGATTGCCCTTGCAGGATACTTGATACAAAAAAAGTGAGTTTGGCGGATTGCTGTGGTCCTTTTTTAAAAGGAACTAAAAAAGCTCCAACGGCCGAGGCGATGATGCGTTCTCGCTATTCTGCCTACGTTATGAAAAATATTGATTACATTGATCAAACCCAGATCAGCGAAAAAAATGAAGTTTTCAATAAAGAAGAAGCTCTAAAATGGGCCGAGAGTTCAGAATGGATGGGACTTGAAGTTAAACGCACTCAAAAAGGTGCGCCTAATGATGATACTGGTGTAGTTGAATTTATCGCTCACTACAAAGATGCAGCTTCCGGTACCGAACTTCGTCACCACGAAACTTCTTTGTTCCAAAAACAAAATGGTGATTGGAAATTCAAAGAAGGAAATATTCACGGTGCTCAGCCAGTGAAGAGACTTGAACCTAAAATCGGAAGAAATGATCCTTGCCACTGCGGTTCTAATAAGAAGTTTAAAAAGTGTCACGGGGCTTAGTTGAAACAAGAACTATTAAATCAACTGATCGGTCGGATGAAAGCTGAAATGCACGGGCTCGAATCTGCGGCGAAGGCCAATAAGGATTTTGCCACCGATCAGGAATTCAAAGCAGAAAGTAAGTATGATACGCGCTCGCTTGAGGCTTCTTACCTGGCCAGTGCTGAACTTAGTCGGGTGGAAGATCTCAAATTAGAAATTCAAATGCTCGAAGAAGTAGACCTCAAATTGTCTGCAAAATCTGAAGAAATTTGTATCGGCAGCCTGGTTGAACTACGTCACAAAGAACAGGATCGCAGCTTCTTTCTTATTCCCACTTCCGGCGGAACTCTTCTCAATATTGGTGAAAAAGCGGTCCTTGTGGTTTCGGTCTTTTCGCCTCTAGGTGACGCCTTATTAGGGCTTAAGTCAGGGGAGGAGTTCGAAGTTGAGACCCCAAAAGAGACTCGCACTTATCAGGTGCTTAATTTCCAGTGACAACTATTCTGGGCTAAGTCCTTAATTGGCCGGCAAGCCTAATTTGCAAATTACTGTATTCAAATGATCGGAAAATAATCTTAAAGCCTGCGCCTTATCCCGCCGATAATGTCTCAAGCGAGGTTATCTATGAAATGGCTTTTATCACTTACTGTACTTATTTCACTTCAGCTCAAAGCCGAGGTAGCACCAGAGAATGTCGATAGCATGATTGATCAGATGGTCAGAGAGAACGTAATCTCACCTGAGGAAGCTCAGAAGGCTAAGATTCGCATGCGGACAATGTCTAAAGAGCAGTGGAGCCAGGTGAATACGCAGGCCGAAAAAATTGCAGCCCGAAGCCCAGCTTCCGCCAAGACAAGCTCAAACAATAAGATTGAAGAAGTTCATGGGATCGACTTAGACAGTGCTCAATTCAAACAAATTCAAAGTGACATGAAAAATATTGTGCCTTAGTCTTATGACTAGATGGCAATATTCTCTCTAGATGTAACTCCGTTAAAAGAAAACGCTAACTACCGCTGGCTCTATCTGAGTCAGCTCGTTTCATTTTTTGGCAGCATGATCACTTATGTTGCTATTCCCTTTCAGATGTATGAGATCACAGGTTCCACTTTTCACGTCGGGATGCTGGGGATCGTGCAACTGATTCCGCTGGTGATTTCCGGTTTTTGGGGTGGAGCCTTTGCTGATAGTTTTGATCGCAGAAAGTTAATTGTTTTTACCCAAATCGCTTCGGCCATGGGAAACCTCATGCTCGCAGGATTTGCAGTTTCGAATTCTCAAAACTATTGGTTTCTCTACTCTCTTTCAGGCCTTATGTCCGTTTGCAAAGGACTTGAAAGACCACCACTAGAAGCCCTGACTCAGCAGTTAATCAAAAAAGAAGAAATTCCCAAAGTGAGTTCCTTGCAATCATTTAAAACCACAGCGGGAATGATTATGGGGCCGGCGGTGGGAGGAATCCTCATTTCTTCTTTTGGCATCGTCGCGACCTACGTAGTGGATTTTTTGACTTATGTCTTTAGTATCTACTGCCTGCTTCAATTAAAAAACTTCCCCGTATTAAGTGAGAAACGCAAGGCCGATCTTTCTTCGATCATGGATGGGTTTAAGTATGCAATGAGACGACCGGATCTTATCGGTACATACGTAGTAGACATGGCCTCCATGACTTTTGCTTTTCCAAATCCCTTGTTTCCGGCCTTGGCCAAGATTCTTGGGGGAACGGATAAACTCGGGTGGTTATACTCCTCTGTGGCCATTGGCGCCTTATTGGCAACCGTCACAAGCGGCTGGACTCATAAAGTGGTGGCCCATGGAAAGGTGATCACGATCTGTGCACTTCTGTGGTGTGTGGGGATCGCTGCTTTTGGACTCAGTCAGAATTTTTACTTGGCCATTGCTGCGCTGGCTTTTGCAGGCTTCGTCGATATGATCTCTGGCATTTTTCGCTCTACCATCTGGAATGAAACGATCCCTTCCGAGTTCAGAGGCAGGCTGGCAAGTGTCGAGATGATTTCTTATTCTTCAGGACCACTCTTGGGAAATACCTTTATGGGTGCCATGGCCGAGAGTGTGGGCTTTGAAAGTGCCCTCATGTGGGGCGGAATTGCTGGTGGTTTTTTAGTTTTAATTCTTGGGATTGGGATTAAGTCGTTTTGGAATTACCGGGCGGTAAGATAGTTTTTCAAAGCATTACAAATAGATTTTCACTCCCCTTAAGAGCTGCTTTAGAATAACGCATGCTTAATGTGTTACTTTTGATATTTCTCTGTGTTGGCTGTGTTGAAAAATTTGAAGTAAATATTGGTCGCAATTCTATCGAAGCTCTCTCTCACCCTGAATGCGAAGCTTCCGAAGATGATTCAAATTATCCTGAGTGTGTTAAAAGCAATGTCGTTTTTAATACTCATAGCGATTGTGGAGGACCGGTTTACTATACGAGCACTGGGACTCACACCTATGGTAAAAACATTAACCCGGAAGAATGCCAAGTCGACTATGATATACAGGGAGGGTATACAGGGGTCATTCAAACTGATTCAAATTCCTGCACTCAAGTTAATGGAAGCTATGTTTGCGACTACGCACTTTCTTTAAATGAGGCTCCAGACTATGATAATTTCACTGGTACGGTCACAATCAGTTGTCCCAATGCAGTAGTTTCAAATTTTAATCTTTCAGCATCAGCTGCATCCGCTTTTAGCTGGGAGCCGCCGGGATGTGCACCACCGCCGCCTCCACCTCCGCCAGCTGAGTAACCATTGGAGTATTTAGTACGGACTTCCAACATACTGCCAAAGTCTTTTTTTCACAAAACCTGGAACAAAAAACTGCAGTGCCCGAGCGATTTTTCGTAAATTAGCAAAACTCTTCATACCCCAAGGGTAATGGGAGAGTAAGATTTGACTGTCGAGAACGGTGAAAAAATAATCCAGAACAATCGCAAAAATAATCAGATCATCCAAAAGACCGAAAAGGGGAATCCAGTCTGGAATCAAATCAATTGGAGAGAGCATTAAAGCAATCATCGCCAACAAGACTTTTTTATCGCGGGAGGGGATGCGCTCATCATTCGCGACATCCATCAGAAACTTTTTTAAATCTTGGAAGAACTTCATTTCGTTATCTCTCGAATGACTAGGGAGCTCGTGGCAAAAGCAAAAGCACCGGTAACAAAACTGGCCGATCCAAAACCTTCGGAGCAGTCCATGTTTTTAGCAAGGCCTGGTGCCTTGTGAGTCACACACCCGTCAGCAGTTGGATAAACGGCGCGCTCATGTGACCAAACGGACCATACGCCAAAATCACCTTCGTGTTCTGTAGGAAATGAAAAGTCCTGGCGCAGTTTCTTGCGAAGTTTGGCCAGCAGTCGATCATTGGCCGAACTTGCCATGTCAGTGACTCGGATCTGCAGGGGATCTGTTTTTCCACCGGCGCCACCCATGACAACCAGGGGGACTTTGTTCTTGCGGCAATAATCAATCAGGTAACATTTGTTAGTGAAATCATCACAAGCATCTATAACAAAATCATAGGATTTATCAAAAATGACTTCTAAGTTCTTGGGGCTGAAAAAACATTGTTTGGTATCCACTTCGCAGAACGGATTAATGAGTGCCACACGCTCTTTCATGACATCAACTTTAAATTTTCCCACTGTGCCATTCAGTGCGTGCACTTGTCGATTGATGTTAGTTACACAAACATCATCAAGATCCACAAGCGTCATGTGGCCAATTCCGGTGCGGGCCAAAGCTTCAGCGACCCAAGAGCCTACGCCACCAATTCCCACCACCAGAATTCTGGCCTCACGGATTTTGGTCATCCCTTTAATTCCGTAAAGTCGGGCAATGCCCCCAAATCGTGATTCAAAATCATCAACGAACATAGTTCCTCGCCTGTTGATCTATTTTTAGTTGCCCACAAGCCGCCAGGATATCGTCACCCTTGGTACTGCGGACCATGACTCTTAATTTTTTTGCCACTAACTTTTGTCGAAATTCCTCAACTTCTTTTTCCGATGGCCGTTTCCATCCAGATCCCGGGAAGGGATTGAAGGGAATCAAATTAATCACCGCCTTGCGACCGGTGAGTAAAGCTTCGAGTGCTACCGCATGTTCATCATTCATGTTGAAGTCTTGTATCATGAGGTATTCAAAAGTCATAAATGAAGATTTTATAAAAGGCAGTTCATCAAAGGCCTGCATAACATCTTTAATTGGGTATTTTAGATTCACGGGAATCAGCCGACTTCTCTCATCGTCAAATGGAGAGTGGAGACTAAGGGCCAGATTGATCTTAGGGAAGTCTTTGAGCTGGGAGATGCCTGGAACAAAGCCAACAGTAGAGAGGGTCATTTGGCGTCGGCCAAGCCCTATTAATTTGGTGTCGTTAAAGACTTCAATGGCTTTTTTAACTTCATCCACATTATGCAAAGGCTCACCCTGGCCCATAAAAACAACACTAGGCTTTAGAGCTTTAGCGTCGTTTTGAAGGAGCCACTCATAGGCCTTGAGGTACTGGCCGACAATTTCACCGGCCTTGAGGTGGCGCTTTAAACCCTGAGTACCAGTGTAGCAGAAACTGCAATTCATGGCGCAGCCTACTTGAGTGGACAAACAAATGGAGTACCTTTTAGGAAAAGGAATCAAAACCGTCTCAACTTCGAGCTGATCCTTGAATTGCATCTGAAATTTAACTGTACCATCTTCAGATTTTAGGATCTTCGATATCTGGGGGAGGTCGAAATCGAAGTCTTGTCGTAACGAAGTGACCGTATTGGAAGCAACGTGGCGATTCCATAAGGAAGAATCTTTATAGAGTCCATCTAACCAGAAATGAAGTCCGGAAAGAGAAAATCCTCTTTCCTGGAAGGCGCGGGCCCAGTCATTGGTAGTCATGGCATAAACAGAAGTTGTCATTTACACGTTAATCTAGCCTATTCGCGTAAAGGTGTCATAATATAGTTCATCATGAAAAACATAGTCCTTTTAAGCCTTCATTTTTTGATTCTTTTCGGTTGTTCTCACAGGGAGAAAGCACCTGATTCTCAAGCAGTTTCAACCCCTTCGACGGAATCAAAAAATATACTCAAAACTCCAGGTAAAACCAAGGCCATTTTCCATATCATAGAGCCTCTGGATGTTGAGATTGCCCTTTATAATATTGAAACGAAAAGGGAAGAAACGGTACTGGTGGATAAGACTTTGTCCCAACTGGAATTGAAGCCAGGGCACTGGCAAGTGCGCGGATTTATTTTGGCCGGCAAACGCTACACCATCACAAATCCTGCTAAACAATTCATTTTTAACCTCAAAAAAGACAAAATAACCTACGTTGGAAGCTATATTTTCCAATGCCCAAAGGTAAACCAAACTCACATGAAAGAGATGAAGAAGATGAGTTTTTTCAATCGCTATCCCTTCAGCTCAAAAACCGGCCTATGTGAAGTGGTTGTTGGGAGTGATTTTAAAAGTGTGAACAAAGTTTGGATGAGTTTAGACAATGAGAAACATCGAGCACTTAGCCTCGGCTTCTAATTGCCAATTTTTTAAGCACCCGAAATTTCATACTGCCAACTGGCACGCTAAATGCTCACAACTCTTCTAATTTTTAATTTTGTTTAAAATCTGAATTGATATTAAATCTGGGAAGCGTAGTATTGGGTCGTTACCATACATTTTTTTCTCACGATTTTGTTGTTGGACGTTTTTACAAGTTGCACGTTTGTTGATCCCAAAATCGAGAAAAACCGCAAGGCCAAAAGTCTGTTTCAAGAATTACAGTAAAGTGTTTCTTTTGAAGCAGAAATATACTTTTGTTCCTCTAGCGCTCCTTAAGGAGTCTAGTCATGAAGACGAGAGTTTTAAACCTAGGTTTATCCCTATTATTTTGTCTTGTAGCCTCTTCTTGTAACAAAGAAGAGTTTTACGAAAAAGAGTTTTTAGATACTCCAACATCCGGCACGACTGATGGATCAGTTAATGGCGGAGATCAAGGTGGAGTTGACAGTGGGGTTAATGGTGGAACAACTGGAAGTTCCACCAATGGCTCTTCTACTGGTGGTGTAGATGGATCTACCACTGGCGGAACAACTGGTGGTGTAGATGGATCTACCACTGGCGGAACAACTGGTGGTGTAGATGGATCTACTACTGGCGGAACAACTGGTGGTGTAGATGGATCTACTACTGGCGGAACAACTGGTGGTGTAGATGGATCTACTACTGGCGGAACTACTGGCGGAACAACTGGCGGAACAACCGGTGGAACTACTGGTGGAACAACCGGTGGAACTACTGGTGGAACAACCGGTGGAACTACTGGTGGAACAACTGGTGGAACTACTGGAGACTGTAACAACGGTCATGGAAACGACGCTGACGGTGTAGATGAATCAAATCCAACTATTGGAACAGAACCAAAATGTCAGCTTGAAATATTCCACCAAGCTGCTGAAGAAAGCAAAAAAATTGACATCGTTTGGATTATTGATAACTCAGGTTCAATGAACGATGAGCAGTCTGCCTTGGGTTCTAACTTTAGTGCTTTCATTGATGATTTTATTACTAAAAATGTTGATTTTAAAATGGCGATTACAACTACGGACGCCAGCACTACTGAGAAGAAAGGTAGAATGGTTACAGGTTCAGATCTAAAGCTGAACTCAACTAAGGCCCAGGCCAATGAGACTCAGTTTAAAGCAGATTTCAATTCTCTGATTAAAGTTGGAACAAGCGGTTCGGGTAATGAAAAAGGTCTTTCTGCTTCGGAAGGATTCATGGAAAAATATGCAGCTTCGTTTGTTCGTCCAGATGCTTATTTGGCAGTTGTAATTGTGTCGGATGAGGAAGACCAATCTTCTAAAACTGTTGCTCAGTACACTGATTATTTGAAATCGTTTAAAAACAGTAACGGTCTAGTGAAAGTATATTCAGTAGTTGACGTGAATAATACGAACTGTTGTTCTCAGGGAATTGCAACTGGTTCAGAAAGGTATAAGGCTGCCTCTAATAATACAGCAGGGATGGTTGCTGATATTCGTGAAAATTTCCACGGTGTTTTGAGTGACATGGGGGAAAGTATCATCAATCTACTTGATAGCTTTGCTCTTTCTCATGAGCCTACTTTAGGAACCCTAAAGGTTTATGTGAATGACGTCGAAACGAGCAATTATACTTACGACACTGCTTCACGCTCTATCAAGTTTAATCAAAACGCCCTTCCTCCAGTAGGTGCTGAGATTAAAGTTTATTACGTGAAATAAGAGGGATCCATGTTGAAATTTTCTATAGCTGCAGCTTTACTGATTCTACTTGTTTCAAATAAAACTCATGCCGGAGAGAAGTCGTTATACGACTTCCTCTGGCTTGATCCTGATAAGAAAGTCTATGTTTTACAGAACAAGATTTATAAAAAAGAACATACCTTCTATGCAGATGTGGGGTACCTTTCAAACTTCACTTCTACTTTCCAGGACACAAACGGTTTCAGTCTCAAAGGTGGATTTTACGTCCATGAAGACTGGGGACTTGAAGTATTCTACAACCAGTACAATAACAAGAATAATGATAACTGGGACAACGTGAGAAATATTAATGGTGCCGATCCATTCGTTCGTCGCCTCAACTCAAGTTACGGGGTGATGGCGATTTGGTCACCTTTCTACGGGAAGATTAATACATTTAATCGCATTTTTTACTTCGATTGGTCGTTTGGTCTAGGTATTGCAAAAATCAGCGCAGAAAGTAACCGTAAGACAGTTGATGATACAAACCTAACGTCAGCATATGACAAAGAGTCATACAATGCGGCCGTCTGGAAAACCAACTTAAAGTTTCACTTGAATCAAAACGTTCACATTGGAGTGGAGTGGATGCAACACCACTACAAGGCCCCTGGACCGAATCGCAATGGGCAAGAGGCTTCAGATACCATGCGAAATAATCAGGACCTTATCCTCAGTGTTGGATTTTCTTATTAAGGATTGCGTATGAAATGGTTGTTGCTCCTACTTATAAGTTTGCCTGTGCTAGGACAGACGCTTTCAGAAAATCTGGAAAAGAAAAAATATTATTATTCTGCGCTTAATGAATTCTTTTTAGAAACTTATTCAAAGGACATTACGCAGGCACACGTTGAGAGACTAGAGAAACTCCTGTTTTTTACAGGAATCGAGTTGTTAGAAGATTATGATCATACTCTTCTTGAGAAATATCCCACATCTTCAACAAGATTCATTCTTGCCCGACGTTATTTTCATAAGAAGGATTATAAAAAAGCCTTAGAATATTTTGGTAAGGTGCACGTTGATCACAGATACTACCCTGAAGCACTTCTTCTCACAGCTCAAGTACATGGATCTAAAAATGACTATAAATTGGAAGAGGTGAGCTATACATCTTGCCAGAAAGCTGCCGAGAAAGAAGAGGGAAAAGCGGATAATGTAAAGATCAAGCGGTACTACCGTATGGTCTATGAAATCTGTCTTACCAATAAGGCCAGACGACTTTATAAGGAAGGAAAGTACAAAGAGTCTCTGGATGCTTATGGCCAGATTCCGAAACAATCATACAAGTGGCCCTATATTATTTTAGAGCAAGCATGGGCACATTATCAACTAGGGGATTATAACCGCGCTCTGGGTTTACTGGTCACCTATAAGTCTCCTTTGATGGACACCTATTTCTTCCCTGAGGCAGAGTATCTTACTGCACTGGCGTATTTTAAGCTGTGTCTATATGAAGATAGTTTGATTGTGATTAATCAGTACTATCAGGCCTATCGTCCTCGTTTTAACCAGCTCGAATCCGTTCTGAAGAAAAATAGAAGTTCACAGAACTATTTTTATAATCTGATGTTTAAGAAGGGTGCAGACCTTGGTAAACAAGAAGAATTTGTCCGCCACATCATTACTCGTCTGAAGAAGCAGACCCGGTTCAGTCTTGATTTTAACAGTATTCATAAAATTAATCAGGAAATGAAGCGTATCATGAAAAATGAAAAGAAGGCCGCCCAAGATGAATTTATTGATCACCTTGCGGCGGTGAAAGAAAACATGATCAGCAAGATTAATTACAATGCCAAAACAGATATTTTTAATTTCTTAGAAACGGTCCCTTTCTTTTCTTCGGAACTCTTCAAGGTAAATCTGGAAGTGTTGTCTCGTCAAAAGGATCTGGTTTATACCAACCGTAAGCTGGCGGTTGATCGTGCACGTGGTGATTACTCTAACGTTAAGCGATCCCGCTTTGAGCAGTTTTGGAAGTTTGAAGGAGAGTTCTGGGGAGATGAGCTAGGGGACTATTCACTAGGTCTTAAATCAAGTTGTCAAACAGTGCGCATGGAAAGTGCAGAGGAGTAAATCATGAGGATTATAGCTTTCTTGTTCAGCTTTTACATCATTGCAGAAGCACAGGGACAAGATCAGAAAGTGATCTACCAGTATAAAAAATATGAAAAATTCGATCTGGGCAATCTGGAAGTAAAAGGCCAGTTGATTGCACCAGGTGATATATCTGTTCGTGAAAGAGATCGTAAACGTTTTGAACTCGATCTCTACACGAGGAAAGATTTTGATCCATTTATCAAAAAAGATATTGAATCCCTGCGCTAGTAGTTTCTACTACTTGCTTGATTCTATCTGCCTCAAAAAGTGGTCACTCCCATACGGGAGTTGACTGTATTTTAGGGCACAAATTATCAACTTAGCTTAACTAAAGCATAATGTGATTTTTTGGTAATTGTAAGTTGATATCTTTTTTCAACAGAGTAGAATGTGCAAAGTTATTAAAAGTTTTTTTTTCGAATTTGTTGTTGGACGTTATTTCAAGCTGCACGTATGTTGATGCCCAATTCGAAAAAAACCGCAAGACTAGTTCTTGTTTCATAAATTAATGAAACAAACAGTAATCTCTAATTTCTCAAAATCTAATTCAATCCTTTTGAAATCCAATTTCAATTCAATTTTCTATTCAATCCTTGGAGGGATCTAATATGGAACAAGTAGCCGCGCAGGTTGTACAGAGTGAGAATTTTCTTCAGTGGACGGCCCGCTTCATGGTTGATGGTGGTGTTTTCATGTGGATCATCGCCGTAGTTTGGTGCGTGGGTATCGCCATTGCAGTTGAAAGACTGAAAAACTATTTTAAATACGATATTGATGGGAAGAGCCTCATGGCCAACATCAAAAAACATGTTATTGGAAATCAGGTCCAGGATTCAATTCAGGCCTGTTCAGAATCATCATCACTTAATGCATTTGTGATGAAAAATGGTCTTAAAAGGGCCAATCAATGCAAAGAACAAATTCAAGACGCCCTTGAAGCAAGTATTTTGGAGACCGTTCCTCTGATTGAGAGACGTCTTTCTTACCTAGCTCTTTGTGCGAACTTATCAACCCTCCTAGGACTACTTGGAACCATTCAAGGTCTGATCCAATCATTCGCAGCTGTTGCTCAGGCAGAAGCCTCAGAAAAAGCACAGCTTCTCGCAGAAGGTATTGCGGTGGCGATGAATACGACAGCTCTTGGTTTGATTTCAGCGATCTCTTTGATGGTTGTCCACTCTTACCTTATGGCCAAGGGTGAAAAGATGATTCAAGAAATCGAAGAAAACTCAGTTAAGCTTCTTGACCTTCTTAGTACTAAGAAGGCCGGTACACAGTCTAACGATAAAGCTGCTTAATTAAGGGATTGATTATGAAAGTGGGACGCAAATTAAAAAAGCCTGAAAAGTTAAACCTGGTTCCTATTCTGGATTCAGTGTTCATCTTCATTTTCTTCCTTCTTATGTCGGCCCAGTTCGTTGATGTGTATGAAATTGGCTCATCATTGCCAATGACCAAGGAAGCTAAAGATCAGAAAGATGAGAAGGATCCTCTGAATCTGACTTTAGAAATCACCAAGGATCAGGTGGTGGTCAAAACGGGATTAAGAAGCCCACGTTCAAGATCTTTTGCTTCGACTCAAACCAAAGAGATGAAGGATTATCTTGTGGAGCTAAAACGTCAGAATCCTAAGGAAAACACTATCATCCTTAAAACTGACCCAAAAGTTCCATTCCAAAACCTGGTAGCTGTTATTGATAACACCCAGAAGTCGAAAGAGAGCAAGGAAAAGCTTTTTGAGCAGATCGTTTTCGATAACTCAGGGGTTAAAAAATGAAAAAGAGATTTCAGCGCAGACGCGAGAAACAGGAAGTAGACGTTGATATTACGTCACTGCTTGATATTTTAACCATCCTTCTGGTGTTCTTGCTTAAGAGCTATAACGCTTCTGATTTGAAGCTGGACCTTACTAAGGGTATCGAAATGGCCGATTCTGACTCTAAGGTCATGACCAGATTCGCTCCAGTGGTTCAGGTGAACAGAGAATCGAAGGTTTTTCTAAATAACAAGGAGATAGGACGTCTCCCGGCCTCTGGGGAAATGATTATCTTGACGAATAAACTCAAGGAAGAGCGGGCAAAGACCGAAGAGAATAACAAAATGAAGAAGCAGCAGTATAACGCTGAACTTGTAAATTTAGTGTTCGATAAGGAAATGGATTACCAGATTGTCCAAAGAGTGATGCACGATTCAGCTTTGGCAGGGTATTCGCAGTTCAAATTTATTGTTAAAGGGAATTACTAGTCCATGAAGAATCTGAATACATTTCTCCTATTCACAATTTTAAGTGGTTCGCTGCAGGCAGCGACTCCACAGAAGTTGGATCGTTGGACTGTATTGATGACTCTTGTTTCAAAAGAGATGAAAATTCTTGAGAACGCCAAACGTAAAGGTCCTGAGCTTAAGTATCGTATGCTTGAGCTTCATTCAGAAAGACTTAAGCTAATCCACGAAAAAAACAACCAAGATTTCATGGAGAAATCAAAAGTTGCGAATGTTAACAAAAATAAAGAATCCTTTTTTAAAGAAACACGAGAATACTATCAGTACACAAAAGAATTCGGTAATAAGCTCTTAAAGGAATACCCAGACGCTCGTCGCCGTGCTGAGGTTCTTTATGCCATGGGACTCAATTCACGTGATTATGGCCGTGACAATATTGCTGAGAAGTACCTGCTTGAAACTATCTCTTTGGTTAAAGATCCCCACCACTCTTTACGTCACCACGCTGAAACAGCACTTGCTGACTTCTATTATAATGAAAAACGTTTTCAAGATGCCATTGGCTATTATGAAAAAGTAATTAAAAAGACTGAAGACGAATGGTTACCGAAGCATTATTTCAATCTATCATGGTGTTATCTCAAAGTCAGAGAATTCGATAAGGCCATTAAGGCCATCCGCGATTCCTATACACTTTCTAAAAATCGTATTTACGTCAATATTAATGACCAGGTGTTGGATAACATCGGGTCGTTCTACGTTTATGCTGGTCGCCCTTCGGAAGGACTGGAATTTTATCTCAAAAATGAGAAAGACCCGATTCCATACTTGATGCCAATGGCTAAAAAGACTTCTGAAAAGGGTCACGAAAAAGAGACTGAAGAAATCCTTGGCGCCGCTCAGAAGCTAGTTGATAAGAACGACTGGTTTCATTACCAGGAAGAGTTGTTTCACAGCTACCTGGATTTTTATCGCCACTACAACCGATTTTCAGATCATGAAGAAACTTCCCGCAAGATGGTCGGCTATTATAAAAAAGCCGATACTGATAAAGCGCTCAAGTTAAAAACTGAATTAAGAGAAGATACCATTGAAAAAATGCGATCTCTCGCAGGTTTTCTTCAGGTTAAACTTGCCAAGAACATGAAGGAAGATGGAGGAAGCTTTAAAGAACAAGAAATGAGCATTGTTCTTAATTTCTTCAATCATTTAATTGCCCTTGATCCAAAGAACAAAGTTGAGTATCTCTACTTCCGTGGTGAGACATATTATTCAGTTCGCCGATTCCTGGATGCCGCTCCAGCGTACATTGATTGCGTAAACGAAGCTAAGCTGGCCAAGAATGAGGCACATGCGCGCAAGGCCCTTGATTCGCTTCTGGCCCTTACTGGTATGGAAGTGATTGAGAAAAAACTCAATGATAAGTACCTCGTTTTTGCCTATTCGGAGCATATTGGAATCTGGCCTCGAGATGAGAAGAGTGAGCAGATCTATCCAAAACTTTTTGAGATTTATCGTGAAGCTGGGCTTGATGAAAAAGCTTCAACTGTAGTTCGTAGCTTTAATAAGGCCTACCCTGAACATTTAAAAGATCAGCAGACACTTATGACCAAAGTGTTAGATATGTTTATTGAGCGCAAGGAAACTAAAAAACTTGCATCGTGGATTCATGAATTTAAATCAGGCTTTTTGTCTTTCTCTAGAGAAACCATCGAGAAAACAGAGATCACTCTCGGGAATATGCTCTTTCTAGAATATCAAGGTCTGGCGAAAAAAGGTGACAAAATTGCCGCGGCCAAAGGCTTTGAATCAATTTATGAAAACAAACTTTATACGGATAAAGTTAAATCTCAAGCGGCCTTCTACGCCGCCCTTACGTACATTGAACTTTCTCAAACCGAAAATAGTTACAAATGGCACGTGCTGGCATTTGATCGTATGACCCCAGAAGAAAGAATGTCCAAGCGTGATGAACAGTTAAAGATGGCGGAAAGAACCTATAAACTTCAGGATTTTGTCACTTCATACAAAATGTCTGAATACTTTCTCAAGAAATATTGTTCCCTTAAAGATGATATCCAGAATCGTTATTTTGAAGTTGCAGTCATGACGGCACTGGTGGAAGAAAATACTGAAGGTGCTGAAAACATCATTCGTCTTTATTCAAATTGTCTCAAAAAACCAGAAAGTCGCGAAAATGCGTTGGCACAGTTGTATTCATTTTATGAAAAGAAAGGCGATTTTCGCGGATTACGTCTGCACGTTTATCGCTATCCAAGCGAAGAGTTTAAAAATCAATACAGATTCACGCTTCAGAAGTGGTACTGGGAAAGATCTAGTTTGAATCTTAAAGAGCAAATTCGCCAGGAATTTAAAGACCTAAAACACCCGGAAGCCACAGCATGGCTTAAAGAAATGGATCAATTCAAACAGGCGGAAAAATCTCTGGTGCTTCTTAAGAATGAATCTATCTGGGATCTTCCTGTATTTGACGGTGAAGCCTATAACAAAGCTTTAGAAAAACATCTGCTAGGTATTCAGAGTTTTAAACAAAAGTACCAGAATTTAACTTCTTCAACTCAAACTGATCTAGCGATTCTATCAACTCGCATGTTCGCTGCTTTATATCTGAACCTTGGTGAAAAAATAAGTAGCATTAAGCCACTTGGAATGGACCCACAGACGTATAAAGAATTTAACGCTGCCATGAAACAGGTTGCCGGGCAATTCCTGGCGGTTTCAAGACAATTCGATCATCAACTTGAGAAGGCCCTGAAAGAAAAAGAAACTCTGGCATGGGGATCGCGCTCAATTGCTTCGGTAGAAAATGTTGAGAACCCTGTATTCTCTTTCTTTACCGGTTTGACGATGGACAAAAGTAGAGAGGAATAAACAATGAAAAGCATCATTATACTTGCGACCCTGCTTATTTTTGTTTCCTGCTCTTCAAGCCGCATCGACCGCAAAATCGATGATGTTGCGTGGGACTCGCTTGCTGATGAGTCTTATTTACGATGGGGAGAAGGGCGCCTTAAGAAAAGTGCTAAGTCTGAGCATAAGGTTGTAGGTTGTTACCAGGGTGAAGCCTCTGAAACTCTGAACAGTTACAAAAAAGATTATCTCGTAAAAAATCAGAATCCTTATTACTGGTTACATATTGGGAACTGTTATTTTATTGAAGAAAATTGGACCAAAGCAGAATTTTTTTACCGTATGACTCTTGAAGAGACGAAAGTTAAGACAATCAAATCGATTGCACTTAATAACTTAGGCTTGATTCATTTTAAGTATGAACAATGGGAGAAGGGAAAAGAATTATTAAGCGAATCGATGAAAATAGCCCCAAAGTTCAAAGTTCCGCGCTATAATATCTCACAACTTTATCTACAGTTCGGACTCTTTGATAAAGCCATTGAAATGTTAAATGATTCTGCTTTTAAAGGTCACAAAGATATCGATGTTAATTTTTCTCTCGCCAATGCTCACTTGTACAAAGGTGATTTGAAAACGTCTCTTCAGTATTTTAATATGATCCCTAAGGATAGTTTTCGTCGTGAGGACATTGCTGCTACCTACGCATTGTTCCTTATGAAAGAAGGCAAAATTAAACAAGCGAAGTCAGTGATGGATAAGAGAGAAAGAAGTGGTGTTCTGGAATTAACTGCCATTTCTCAGAAGATTGAGAAAATGATTGCACTCAGATTGAAAGAGGAATAGTCCAATGACTACTAAAACCATGCAAGGTCAATTTAGTTTAAAGTGTTTGGATCAAAGAATCCAAAACACTCTATTGATTGATAAGAAAAAAATCCTTATCGGATCTGGTGAAAACGCTGATTTTCGGATTCAGGATAAATCTGTTTCGTCATTCCATGCCTTCATTTGCCTGAAAGGCGATGATGGCTTTATGGTAAAAGATCTTTACTCTGAAGGTGGGATCTATATTAATGGTCAACGTGTAGAAGAAAGTTTTGTGACTTCAGGGGACGTTCTTACTATTGGTACGCTCAGCTTTGCTGTTGAATCTTTGGAGAATACTGCACCCGTTTATAACCCTGATGAGGCTATCGCTCCTGTTTCTCAGATTCTTTCATCTGTTGCACTTCCTCCACGTGAAGGGCTGGTTTTCATTGATGGTGAATATTGTGATATTCAGTTTGATGAGTCCTCTTATAAGCCACTTACTTCACTCATTAATGCAGAATTTAAAGGTGATTATGTTGAGCTTGATCAAACGATCGAAGCTCTTGATATCGCCCACAACATTAAAACAAAAAAACTGGAAATTATCTCATACATGAACGGTATGATGATGGACATTTCTTACCTTGAACTTAAAGATGGGGAGTATTCACTTGCCCCTAATAAAAAGTCTAAGTTTGATATCCAGTTCAGTTCGATTTCTAAAACTAAGATTTTCTCCATCAAAGATGGAGAGCTACGCTTTTATGCACAAGAGGCTATTTCTCCCTCTGTTGCTTGGGACAAGGTTTCTTTGAGTGAACCTTTGTTTTTAACTTCTGGAGCAGAACAAATCTCATTTCGCTTTGTTGATACAGCAGTGAAGTGGAGAGGAATTCCTTTATTTCACCGTGACCGTGAATTTTACACTCAGGCCGGTAAAGTCTTTGCTGGTGTCTTCCTTCCAATGTTGCTTTTACTTTTTGTCACAATCCCTCGTCCTGATGCTGATCAGGAAACAGTGGCAGTTGTGTATAAGATCCCGGAGCAGATGAAAAAGCCTACCGAGTCGCAAGAGAAGTCTGATGTTAAGGCCGAAGAATTAACTTCTAAAACTGAGAACTCGGGTCACAAAGAGAATCAGCAAAACCCAACTAAAGTTGAATTTGCAGCTGCTTCTCAAAATCAAAAAGTAGTGGCGAAAGCCGCGGCTCCTGCAGCTGCTGCAGCGGCGCCAGTTCAGACTACACCAGTAAAGGCTTACGAGTTTAAATCATCAGTTGCTATGAATTCACTTGTAGGGGACGCGCCTAAAATTAATACCAATGGATCAGCTTCTAAGGCTTCTGTGAAAGACGCTTCTTTCAATGCTGGGTCAGCTGATGATGGGGCACTAGTTGCAGGGGCCGATATAGGAGTTTCTAAATTTAATGGATCGGACAAAAAAGGTTCGGGTTCAGGCTCATACGGATCTCGTGGTCTTGCTTCTAAATCTGGCTTTGACAGCTCTTACCTAGAGCCAAAAACTGTTGTTTTGGGTTCAATGGATCCAGAACTTCTAAGAAAAATTTTACGTGAGTATATTCCTCAGTTCCGTCACTGTTATCAGCAGGAGTTGATTGGTAACTCTGACAAAATTAAAGGTGTTATTGACCTTAACTTCACAATCAGTGCTGAAGGAAGAGTGGCCAAGCATAACATCCGCGCCAAAGACGCCAGATTCTCTCAAAAGGGGATTGGTTGTATGGGGCAAGTTCTTGGCCTGATCGACTTTCCTAAGCCTAAAGGTGGCGGTGTTGTTGATGTTAGACAGCCGCTTAACTTCTTCGCTGAAACAGAGAAAATTTAGATTTAAGCTGCGTTCAGCGTAGGCATGTCCTGTCTACGCTGAAAGTTTTTGAGAATAAGTTTGTGCACGTACTTTTCAATCTTATCCATCATTTCGGCATTAGTAGAAAATCGAAACGATGACGTATTACCGCTAAAATTTGACCACTCAAGCTTACCCCAGATCATTTTAGGGGCGGCAATCTGAAACTGAGTGAGCTCATCCAATTTCCACTCTAAAATCTCGTTTTTGGGACTAAAAAGGCTCCACCATGTCCGTTTGACCAGTTTAATTTTATCATGGTGAATTTCGAGTTTATATTTTGGACCTTGAAGTGTGTAAAAAATCAAAAATGACCCCCTATTAAGTACAGATCTTATCGAGTGAATCTCAAATTTCTACATCAAGAATAGCTTAATTTTGAAATATAGTTTTTTGTTTATAAACTTACTGGTGAGAACTCCCGAGAAGAACGTATGATTAATTTTCTCTTAATATTTACTGCTGCTTTTGCCTACGCCTACCAGTGCGATATTGGAGGGCTAGATCAGATTTCCCTGAACACTTTTGGCAAAACCAAAGAATGCCTGAAATCTCTCGCATATGCGCCAACCAATCCAGGTTTTTCAAAATACTATTTTCAAAAGTTCGGTGGAAAAGAAGATTTTGTTTTTATCTGTCACACTGGGGACAAGACCTATTCTAGAATTTTATTTCTTGAAGAAACTGGGATTCAGTCGCTTAAGCTTCCTATTTATTACTACATGAGCGGTATTGATCATACGGATTTGCCGCGCAATATCCTCCACTTTAAAAGCCAGAATAAGGACTTTTATGTCCAGTATGAGTACAGCGATGTTGCCACGGTTGTTACGGCTGACAAGCTGCCCGCGATTTCCAAGGATATGATGGTATCCATGACGAGGATTCAGAATGAGTACATCAAAAAGTATGAGACCTGGCTTAAAGGCCAAAATAAGGAATCTGCCATCACTCTAGGCCCCCCTGACGAAGCTGAAATGAAAATCTTGATGAGTTGCCTGGAAGAAAAGCAACAGGACGTGGTTGATCTCTACCTACAGACAAAATTCACCTCTAAGTTTCCTGCCCACGGGACAATGGTGGATGACTCTCGCAATCGGGATACAATAAGTGCTGAGAAGAAGTCCAAATACCAGCGTCCATGGGCGGAACTAGAAGCTGAATTTATCGCCGACATTGGTAAGTCTCATCCTAGTTGCGAGGGAGTAGTGAGTGCCGAGAGCAAACTCAAAGCTTTTGAGAACAGATTTGCTAAAAATAAACAAATTTACGAAAACCTCAGGCGTGTCTTTTTCCCTTAATCGGCAAAATTTGCTCGTCAACATCCCCCAAATTAAGCAAAACAACGCGGTGTCAAAGATTCTTTTGTAAAGCAGAAGAAAATGGCGCACATTTACATGTAAGAAATTGTTGTTTTTTGGCCTATTTCTCGAGAGAATTTATCGGATATTTCCACTAAATCTAGTTATAAGAACCGTCAAAAAAATGTCAAAACCACTATATATAGTTTTTTGCTTTTCAATTGTCAGAAGTCCCACTACGCTGAATATAAGACGGATTTATTAACACCACCACACACATCATGAAGAAGGAGTTGGGGTATGAACACAAACAACACGAACACGGAGCCACTACTTACGCCATCTAACGATCGCTTTGTACTTTTCCCGATCAAGCACAACGACATCTGGGATATGTATAAAAAGTCGATGGCCAGTTTTTGGACCGCTGAAGAGATTGACCTTTATTCCGACCTAAATGATTGGAATAATCTTAATGATCAAGAGCGCCATTATATTTCACATATCCTAGCGTTTTTCTCGGCTTCTGACGGTATTGTAAATGAGAACCTTGCTCTTCGTTTTTATAACGACGTGCAGATTCCTGAGGCCCGTGCCTTTTACGGCTTCCAGATCGCCATGGAAAACATCCATGCTGAAACTTACGGTCTCCTCATTGATACCTATATTAAGGATGCTAAGCAGAAGGACTACCTTCTGAACGCTATCGATAATATTCCGTGTATTAAGAAGAAGGCTGATTGGGCCATGAAGTGGATCAACGGAAATGACTCTTTTGCTGAAAGACTAGTGGCCTTTGCTGCCATTGAAGGAATTTTCTTCTCTGGCTCTTTCTGCTCAATCTTCTGGTTAAAGAAGCGCGGCTTGATGCCGGGATTAACTTTCTCTAACGAGCTTATCTCTCGTGACGAAGGTCTTCATACCGACTTTGCTTGCTTACTTTACAAAAACTACATTACTAACAAGCCTTCTGAACTCCGTATCCGTGAGTTAGTCACTGAAGCGGTTAATTTTGAGTGTGAATTCATCACTGAAGCTCTTCCAGTCTCTTTGATTGGTATGAACTCAGATATGATGAAGGACTACATCAGATTTTGTGCCGACAGACTCATGAGACAGCTTGGTTACTCAGAAATCTACAATGCTAAGAACCCATTTGACTGGATGGAACTTATATCTATGCAAGGGAAGACTAACTTCTTTGAGCGTAAAGTTTCTGAATACCAGAAAGCTGGCGTTGTAAATTCAACTAAAGAAGCAGCTGGGAATAATTTCGCATTCTCAACAGATATTGATTTTTAATTTTTAAAGTTTTCGAGGGGAGATACACACATGTTCGTTACGACACGCTCAGGAAAAAGTGAACCTGTTCAATTTGATAAAATCACTCACCGTATTTCGCAACTGACTTATGGTCTGGATGCAAAATATGTAGATGCGATGCAAATCGCAAAACGTACTATCAATGGTCTTTTTGACGGTATTACGACTGACGAACTAGATAACTTATCGGCGGAAGTCTCTGCTTATATGACATCTGTTCACCCTGACTACGCCAGACTTGCTGGCCGTATTGCAGTCGCAAATCTTCACCGCTCAACTTCTGATTCTTTTATGGAGACGTTTGAGACTCTCTATAGCTATCAGAATGAGTTTACAAAAGAGAAGCAGCCACTCATTTCAAAAGAAATTTTTGATTTTGCTCGTGAGTACAAAGACAGAATTTCAACAGAGATCGCTTATTCTCGGGATTTTGAGTTCGATTATTTCGGATTTAAAACACTTGAGAAGTCATATTTATTAAAAGTTAACGGGAAAATTGTTGAGCGTCCTCAGCATCTTTTCATGCGCGTTGCCCTGGGAGTACAAATTGGAAACATCGAAGAAGCCATCAAAACTTATCACCTTATTTCTGAGGGCTGGTTCACTCACGCTTCTCCAACTCTATTTAATGCCGGTACTAATAAGGCGCAGATGTCGTCATGCTTCCTGGTAGCAATGAAAGATGATTCCATCGACGGAATCTACACAACACTGAGACAGACAGCTCTTATTTCTCAGTCTGCTGGTGGTATTGGTCTTTCGATTCACAATGTTCGCGCCAAAGGCTCATTCATCCGCGGAACAAACGGTACTTCAAACGGTATCGTTCCTATGCTTCGCGTATTTAACGATACTGCTCGTTACGTAGATCAAGGCGGCGGCAAACGTAAGGGCGCTTTCGCTATTTATCTAGAACCTTGGCATGCTGATATTGAAGACTTTCTTGAACTTCGTAAAAACCACGGTAAAGAAGAGCTTCGTGCTCGTGATCTTTTCTACGCTCTTTGGATCAATGATCTGTTTATGAAGAGAGTAGAGGCAGATGCTGATTGGACTCTTATGTGTCCAAACAAATCTCCAGGTCTTGCTGATTGTCATGGTAAAGCGTTTGAAGATCTTTATGAAAAATATGAAAAAGAAGGCCGTGGGCTTAAAGTCATTAAAGCTCGTGACCTTTGGTTCAAGGTTATTTCATGTCAAATTGAATCTGGTATGCCATTCATGTTGTACAAAGATGCAGCTAATGAAAAATCGAACCAGAAGAACCTTGGTACAATCAAGTCTTCTAACCTTTGCACTGAAATCATGCAGTACACTTCTGAAAAAGAAATTGCTGTTTGTAACCTTGCCTCAATCGCTCTTCCTAAATTCGTTGAGAACGGAAAGTTTGATCATAAAAAACTTTACGAAGTTACTTATCAAGTGACTCGTAACCTTAATAAAATTATCGATCTTAACTACTACCCGGTGGAAGAAGCTCGTTATTCGAACATGAAAAACCGTCCAATTGGTATTGGTGTTCAGGGTCTGGCCGATACATTTTTCAAAATGAGATTGCCGTTCGACTCTTCTGAGGCGAGACAAGTAAATAAAGAAATCTTTGAGACGATCTACTACGCAGCTCTTAGCTCTTCAGCTGACCTTGCGAAGAAAGATGGCCACTACGATTCATATGAAGGTTCTCCGATCTCTAAAGGGATCTTACAACATGACATGTGGGCAGAAGCACGTACAACTGATCGTTGGGACTGGACTTCACTTCGTGGGAAGATCAAGACTTACGGCGTACGTAACTCTCTTTTAATGGCTCCGATGCCTACGGCATCGACTTCACAAATTCTCGGTAACAACGAGTGTATTGAGCCGGTAACATCAAACATTTATACACGTCGAGTTCTCTCTGGAGAGTTCGCCATGGTCAACAAGCACCTCGTGCGTGACCTCATTCAGCTTGGTCTCTGGAATGAAGAAATGAAAGACCGTATCATCGCTCACAATGGATCGGTACAATACATTCCGGAGATCCCTGCTGATTTGAAAGAATTGTATAGAACTGTTTGGGAAATTAAGCAGAAGTCGATTCTTGAAATGGCTGCGGATCGTGGTGCATTCATCGATCAATCCCAGTCGCTTAACATCCACATGGAAGATACCAACTTCGGCAAACTTTCTTCGCTTCACTTTGCAGCTTGGAAGTTGGGTCTTAAGACTGGTATGTACTACCTACGTACTCGTCCGGCAGTTGACGCCATCAAGTTTACGATCAAAGAGCCAACAGTTGCTGCTGTTGATCAAGCCGCTGCGATGGTTTGTTCATTAGATAATCCTGAGGATTGCGTTTCTTGCGGTAGCTAGTAAAGCGAACGCAGATATCTGTCTGAAGGGCTCCGCAAGGGGCCCTTTTTTTTTATGATTTATTACTTACTCGATAACAGCGCTGTTAAATTTTTGCAGGGTCACCTTATCAGCTTCCAGTTGCTCCCTCATGAGAGAAATCACTTTATCCATTGTCACAGCGATATTATACGCCTCAGATCCCACTTTCTGTTGACTCTCGAGTTTCACCACTCCCCATGCTAGACCGTCTTCTCCAATGAGGGGGCCACCTGAGTTGCCAGTTCTGAGTGGAGCAAAAAAGTAGGCCCTATCACCATTAATGCGTATTCCTCTACCTTGTGAGTAATGGATACCAAGGCCCATGGTGTTTCCGATACAAGTCATGACGGCGCTATCCATGGTTTCATAATTCATTTCTGGATTTGCTTTGAGTTTTATTGATTCACCTTGCTTCATTTCAACGATTTCATTTTTAGTGCAAAGAAGATTTAAGCAGCGTTTAGTTGGACCCATCTCGATCAGACAAACGTCTTGCTCAACATTGCAGTAGTGCACTTTTTTGCAAGGGAAGGTAAGGGAGCTTGAATTGCTAAGAAGCTGGAAGCCAGAGCATTCACTTTTATTGCTCCGATCCGGCGAAAGTACGTGTTGGTTAGTTAGAACCAAATTCTCCCCGATATGGAAGGCCGTACCCATATAAATCACACCATCAGAGTTCTGAGAGTTTTCAGCAGGAGTCATTCTGAAAACAGCGCTGGATTGCTTAAGCGCCTTACGGTAGTGCTCCAGGGGCATCAGGTATTTATCGCGGCCTTTCGTAATGCTGCCATTCTTACTATACGGACTGGATCTTACTTCCATTTTTTCAGTGCCGATTGGCCTATTTGAAGCAGAGAAAATATCGATAAAAGGCGTGACTGTCCTCTCGGGAACGATGGAAAGTGGGGAGGCCTGCAGCTGGCCGGCCACCAGGATCAAGAGGAGGAGAGTTTTCATCAGGGGTCCTTTTGTAGTCATTATGGACTACTCAGGAATTTCGGGGGTAGAGAGTGAAAAAATTACCCTGTGGGGCAGGCGCTCTTGTTAGGGGCCTTCGGGTTTAAGTATAGTTCCACTAAATAACTTAGGACTATCATTTGAAAACTACTCTGTTTTTCCTCTTATCGCTTTCAACTTTCCCTTCTTGGGCGCAAAACCAAGAGCAGCAGTGTGTTTCGGCCTTGAGCCGTAACTTTAGCCAGGATATGGCGGTCTTTTACCTTCGGGGCAATGAAGTAGAAGAATATGATCAACTCAATCCTCAAAAAGCGATCCACGTAGTGGATGTTTTATTAAAAAGAGAAAGCACATGCACCATCGAGAGTTTGGGGCCATCTCTTAAAACAGAGTGTAAGTCTTTTGGCGCTAATGTTGTTTGTGAAGTTCGTACCAATATTGGATATTTTCTGGTCCACAGAGGCTCATTTGGGCACTTTGAACACTCGGTTGTTTGGGCACGTTGGGATTAGATAGTAATAAGCGAACTTATCTCCACTTATTAAACGGTAAATCTCCAAAAATTCCATTCACAAATGTGATGAGTCTTGCTTGCAAATCATCGGTTTGTCCTAGCCATTCACGATCTAAAGAGGGTTTTGGTAATAAGCTTTTCTGATACCTGTCTTTGAATATTTCTTCATACAAACTGTTTATGACAGTTAAGGAAGCATGAATACTTCGAAGGCAATATCCTACGTCTTTTTGATCCTGAAAATGGGTAGCACAACGAGTTTGAATTCCTAATGGTAAATCATTAAGTATTTGTGCTTGTATAGTTCCGGGATTTCTCAACGACTTTTTAAAGAATGGCATAATGCAGGCATATGAAGCAAAATAATCCTGCTCTAAATGAGAGAAAGCGTATTCTGAGTTTGCTGGTGTATAAAACCGAGCAATTTTTATGTCGTGACCTATTTCATGACACATAATGAGAATGAGTCCATCCAAGGTCATGTGACGACTATTCAGTAGTCCTATATTAATCTGCATGGGTTCAGATGCCGTAGCTTCGAAATTCAATTTATCTTTATGCAGCTTAATGGTTTTTTTGTTCGTAACCCCCAATTGAACTAGACACCTCCAACCTAGGAGGATCTATGCAAACGACTGAAACCACGAGACGGGCCTACAGAACCAA
>JAIFLR010000072.1 GCA_020048985.1 Halobacteriovorax sp.
AACCCAAATAATAAATTCATGGACTGATGTTCTGGTAAACGTTTGTGAACCTTCACTGGCCAAGAGGAGTTCTAGCGGTTTCGTGATAAGTTCTGAGTTATAAAGGGAAAGGAACAAGAGCGCCAATGAAAACATCAAGACAATTTTAAATATGTTAACCAGACCATGCGCCAACACGATATGAATTTTCTTAATCGGCGTGAGAAGAATCCAATCGAGAGAAGTTGGCAGATACATCACATTATTGAAATAAGAAACCAGAGGGAATAATAGAAATAGCACAAAAATAATTAACCCAACTTTGGCGTCCTGTGCGATTGGGAGAAACTGAATCGCCGCGACAAGCGCCAGTGCGAATCCAAAGAACTTGGCAATTTCAACTGTGGTTTTAGGTATGAAAAACTTAAGTAACTTATTCATTTTGATCCCGCTGACTGTAGTAAATATATAAATCTTCAAGTGTCACAGCTCTTTTGTCTTCCAAGAGTCCCTCTAGGGAGCTTGGATTGTACGAGCCATTGGGCAAGATATAAGAATTTGATCCATCACTATTAATCCCGGACCAGATACATTCTGGAATGTTGATAAGTGGATGATCAGTGCCGAAACTTCTGACTTTTTTAAAATTGGAAGGAATATCCAGGAGTGCTGTTTGAAACTTGATTTTGCTTTTTGATAAAAACAAAACGTCCGTGCAGTGGTGCTGAACTTCGTTGACGATATTGGTGGTCAGAATAACGGTGCCACCTTTTTTGGTATAATCTTTTAAAAGAGAGATGAAGTAATTTCTTGAATAAGCATCTAAAACCGAAGTGATCTCATCGATCAAAAGAAGCTCCGGGTTTTGCGCTAAAGCGGCCAGCATCACGATCTGCATTTTCTGACCGCGAGAATACTCTCCAAACTGTTTATCCAGATTGATCTTTACTTGCGCCGCTTGTTTATAGAACTGATCAAGATTAAATTTTTCAAAAAACTTACCATAATCAGCGATAAACTTTCTCATGGTCAGAGGATAATCAAATCGAATCCTCTCTGAGACGTGACCAATTTTATGTTTGAGATGATCCGGATTATTTTTGAGTGATTCCCCGAATAATAAACACTCACCAGTATCTAGTGTTTCATGCCCCATCAAAATATTAAGTATCGTCGATTTTCCGGAACCGTTCTTTCCAAGTAGTGCTGTAAAAGTGCCCTTCTTGATTTGAAAGTTCACATCGTCCAAAACCGAATTCTGATGAAAGGATTTAGAAAGACCCTTAACTTCAACAATGTTCATTCATTTTTCCCACGTTAATTTGATCAGCATTTATTATAGGCGAGTAAGGGTTTTCAATGGCTTAATTCTTGTAACGCAGTGACCAAGGTCTTGAATATGCGAGAATTCAGCCTAAGACAGGTGCCTCAAACCTTTGCCCATTCTAAATATACTTCCATAAGCTTCCCAAACGCTTAAGGCCGCCACTACAAACATCTGTGGTAATTGCCCAGGGAGGGATTTTTTGCTGCTCTATCTGCTCATCACTTTATTAAGTGTGCCCATTTCATTGGCCGCACCTCTGAGCATTCAAGAGCAATGGACCAGTGTTTCTGACCCTCTTATCATGAGTCGCAATTTTGAAATACGCCTCATGCTTCTTCCTATGACAGGCAAAGTTACCTCTACTCAAAAATTCTGGTCAGGTGATTATTGGGCCCTAAATAAAGGCATTATCAATCGCCGCTGGAACGCAACAACCTTGGGCAACACTGCCCCCCCCAATCGAGATCAGGCCAGAAGCTGGACAATGGATCAGCTCAAACAACTCTCCCCTTCGGAAAAATTTGATCTTTTCAATGGCCGCTACCACTACCCCCTCAAGCGTGAGGTGGAAAATTATTCTGATTATAATGCCCAATACTGGGAAGGCATTTGTCACGGCTGGGCCCCAGCATCCATGAACCACAATGAACCATCTGCCAAGACGGTGAAAAACCCGGACGGACTTTTAATTCCTTTTGGTTCAGCAGATATCAAGGCCGTTCTCAGTTATTTTTATGCCTATCCCTACCAGGTGTTGAACACTCATCAGGTTGGGCGGCGATGTTTTAATCCGAGAGACCCAACAGATCCCAATTGCAAAAAAGATTTAAATGCAGGGGCCTTCCACATCATCCTGACCAATAAAATTGCTCTTGATAACGAGGGTTTTATTGCTGACGTCGCCCAGTCTCAGGAAGTCTGGAATCATCCCATTATGCAGTATGAATCAAGAGTCATCAGTGATAGGCGTGGGGCCAGACCTAATTCGGCACCTGGCACCACCCGAACTTTGGGGCTTAAAACGAGAATAACTTATGCTGATGAGGCCTCCAATTACTGGGAGGCAGGAACCAGAAAGGTCGATAGCCTCATGCTCAATTACGAGCTGGAGATCAATGCTTACGGAGAAATTATCGGAGGAGAATGGCAATCAAATCAAAGGCCTGACTTTCTTTGGTTAAAGAGCCGGCCCGCCAAATTTTCAGGAAATTACCTACGCCTAAATGATCTATTAAACGAATGATCACTTCGGAGGTAGTGCGAAGACATGGATTAAGTCATCTAAGATGGTCTCTTTCTAAGTTTTCGCTGCAGGCTTTGACGATGAAGTCCCAGAGCTTGGGCCGTTTTTGAAATATTTCCACCATTTTCTAGCAGCATATATTCAATATATTCATGTTCCTGCTGGGAGAGAGTCGCTGGCCCCTCTTTTTCGGAATTTTCAGACGTGATACCTTTAAGTGCGTTTTCAATTTTATCAATGTCTGCCGGCTTAGTGAGGTAATTAACTGCCCCTAACTTTATCGCTTCCACCGCAGTTGAGATGCTGCCGTAGCCAGTCAGTATTACGATTCTACAATTTGGTGAAGTTTCTCTCAAATGCCGGACCACTTCTAATCCGCTCACTCCCTTTAACCTCATGTCCACGATCGCGTAGTCGATATGATCGC
Source organism: Halobacteriovorax sp. (assembly GCA_020048985.1). Classification (GTDB taxonomy): domain Bacteria; phylum Bdellovibrionota; class Bacteriovoracia; order Bacteriovoracales; family Bacteriovoracaceae; genus Peredibacter. Next base: position 2,977 of record JAIFLR010000072.1, read on the forward strand.
TAGGAATTGTATCAAGTGAATATGCTTCAAAAGTTAGATATCCCTTATCTTGAAATTCAACAGCAAGACTCGCTCTCAGGAGTTTGTCATCTTCAACAATCAGTATTGATGGGGCAGTCATTCTAATGAAACCTTTGGGAAAATAAATTTTATGGTTGCCCCCCGAGAAAGGTTATTTGTGATTAATAACTCCCCGGCCATGGATTGTATTTGAAGGAATGTTGAGTAGAGGCCAAGTCCAGTCCCTTCTTCCTTATTCGTATTAAAGGGCTCTCCCAGATGATTCAGAATCTCTTGAGTAAATCCCGATCCTTCATCCGTTATAGACAAAACGACTTGATATTCTAGATGAACTAACTTGATATCGATCGTTCCCTTAAAGTTCATGGCTTCAACAGCGTTATCTAGGACGTTGATAAGCGCTTGAGTCAAATTTAGTCGATTAACTTTGATCTTTGATTTGATCATGTCCATTCTAAAAGTGATGCAAGGGAATTCCTCTGACCAGTATTGAATTGTATCTTCAAGAACCTCTTTAAGATCGATTTCCTCCAAATCAATATCAGAGACATTCATTAATGAAGAACTCATGCGCTTTAAAACCAAATCACACTCATTCAGTGCCAACAGGCACTCATCTAGTTCAGCTGAATCCTCCAGTTGTTGGCGGCGGGCCCTTTGTAGACGTAATTTAGCCGCATGAAGTGGAGAGGCAAACTCATGGGAAAAACCTGCACTTAATGCTCCCAACGCCCTCAAGCGATTAAGTCGTTCACTGTGTATGGTAATTTGCATAAGCCTAGTTTGACTTCGGTGTAAAAGTTCTCCGAATGATCTGGCAATCAAATAGGTCAAGGCAGGCAGGAGAATTTGTATCACGAGATAGGGAAATGTTTGATAGTTAAAAACATTTCCCCAATTCATTGGAGCAAATAAAAGTGGTTGAATTTGAATCAGAAATATACAAAAGATCAGGAAAAGAAAGAATTTCTTTCCACCTCCTACGGTGAAAATTCCAACTAGAACGGCAATGATGTAAAAGAGCGAATAAAGCGGATTATTGGCTCCACCGGAAAGCAATAAGAAGAAGGTAAAAAGACAAAAATCTATAGAGATCTGCCATCCGAGATAGTCCCTAGACAGTTGCCAATGTCCATCATGTAGTATTCTTCGATAGAGAAGAGAATTATAAATAAGGGCCAAGACAAGGGTCAGTGAAAAAAGAATATGTGTTTTAAAATCTATATAGCCATAAGCAAGTCCGACAAAAAGAAGTGGGAATTGCGTTAAAATTGCTATGAATCTCATACGGACAAGCCACATCAAACGCTGACCTTGCAGCCCAAGGGCGATCGGTGACTGATGTGCAAGAAAGTTTGCAAAGTAGTCTCTGAAAAGCATCATGGTCGGTATCATAGCGCAAAATTTTACACTCCGTCGAGACGCAACAATTTGTTGCATACCAAATGAGTGGCTTCTTCATTAAGATTTTAGATGAACTTATACTATTGGAGAATCTGATATGAAATATCTGTCTTTGTCGATTTTAGTGCTTCCAACACTGGCGATGGCCGCTGAGTCTGTTAACTCAACTGAAGTTGTTCTGCCTAAGATCGAATTGAGGCATACAATGAGAGAAGGAAGCGTTGCCCCCTCTGCTCTGTCAAGTGCAGCCAATAGTAACGATACCGCGACTCTTCTCAATGGAACACCTGGAATTGCCACTCGGACAGGGGGAGGAATATCCTCTCAACCTTCGATTCATGGGCTTTCAAATGATCGAGTTAATGTGCGCGTTGATAATCAAGTGATTACGTCTGCTTGTCCTAATCATATGAATCCGGCCCTTAGTTATATTGACCCGGATAAAATAGAGTCTCTCGATGTTATGGCCGGTATCACTCCTGTAAGTAGTGGAGGAGATAGTATCGGAGGATCCATCCTGGTTAAATCTAAGTTGCCTATGTTTGGTGAAGAGGGAAAGGTACACAAACACCTGACTTCAACTTCTTTTTTTAAAAGTAATAATGAAAATATGGGAGTGACTTTGGGTCTTGGAGTTGCCAATGACAGAATAAGCTTCCAGTACGATGGACTTGATGAGAAGGCCGACCGATATAGAGATGGTGATGGTGAGAGAGTCAAGGGCACTATTTATAATCAGAATAATCAAAGTCTCACTATCGCTGGTAAACTTTCGGATGGGGTCGTGGCCTTAAAAGTCAGTCGTGCCAACGTGCCTTACCAGGGATTTGTCAACCAATACATGGATATGAATGATAATACAGCAGATGCTGCGAATTTGAGCTACACAGGTGAATTTGAGAAATTGAAAATTACGACCAATGCTTCTTTTCAGCATACAGACCACTACATGAATAAAATTGGCACTGAAAGAACCGGCGCCATGCCGATGTACACAAGCTCAGATGAATTCGGCTTAAATATGAAGGGAACGACTCAATTAAATTCCATTCACGCGTTAACTGCTGGTGGGGACTATAACCAGTATCGTCTCGAAGATTGGTGGACCCCAGTTACCGGATCGCCGGGAATGTCTCCAGGAACATTCAAAAGTATTCACCATGGGAAAAGGGATCGTATTGGATTATTTATCGAGAATAAGTCCCAATGGACACAAAAATTGAATACCCTTTTTGGATTGAGAACTGACATTGTTCAAATGGATACAGGTGATGTGGCAGGTTACAACACGGGCAACAACTTACCTGCAGATGCTGCTGCCTTCAACAGTAGAGAGCATAATAAAATTGATACCAACTGGGATGCGACTTTAGTCGGAAAATATAAGTTGACGGATGTCACCGGCGTTGATTTCGGCTATGCCAGAAAAACACGATCCCCTAATCTTTATGAGCGTTATGCATGGGCCGGTACCTCAGCAACTACTATGCCAGCACAGATGGATATGCGAATGATTAATTGGTTTGGAGACGGGAATGGTTATGTTGGAAATCTAAGCTTAAACCCTGAAATTTCTCATACACTTTCCGCGGGACTGAAACTCAATAATGGAAGTAGACAATGGAGCGCGGGACTTACTCCCTACGCGAGTTACGTTGAAGACTTTATTGATGCTGACCTGCTCTTTTCTGATATGCAGGGAAGAAATTATCTTCAATTCGCCAATCATGATGCTGTTCTGATGGGAGCAGATTTCTCAGGGCATTTAAATATTTTTGACGGTGAGAGTGCAGGCGACATTAAACTCAAGGCAATTGCTTCCTATGTGAGGGGTTACCGCAAAGATGGTGAGGCGGATCTTTACCATCTTATGCCACTTAATGGACAAGTTACATTGGAGCACTCAAATGAAAAATGGATAAATCAACTTGGAGTGCATCTTGTAAATGAGAAGAAACAGGTAAACAATCTCAGACGCGAAGTACAGACGGCCGGATACGGACTTGTAGATATCTCTACTAGTTATGAGATTTCAAAAAAGGCAAAACTAGAAGTTGCAGTTACCAATCTATTTGATAAGACCTATGCCCTGCCGTTGGGAGGAGTTGATCTAATTAACAATGGAGCCAATTATTCGACTGCGCTTTCTGGTATGGGCCGCTCATTTAACACAGCACTTAAGTTGAGTTTTTAAACCAGTGGCGGCTCCAGCAAGGTTAAAAATGGAGACTAACGAAAATGCTCCATCTTCCCGCTGTTAATGGCCATGAGGGCCGCTTCAGCTTCCTTGTTATATTCTGGAATTCTTGATTTCGGCAGAACCACTTCATGAGGTTTCACCGTCGCATTTTTACCGATCACCACATCCCCAAAAATACACGCGCGCAACCCGATGGTCACATTATCGTGAATCACAAGTTTATCAATGATCAGCATTCCCTTCATTCCATAATGAGCGACTAAAGTGGCAGAACCACCAATCGTGACATAATCCCCAAGCTCAATCAGACAAGGATCTGAAACGTTACTGGTGTTAATCATAGTTCCCTTGCCAACCTTCATACCCATCATCTGAAAATAAAGCTTATTAAGCGGCGTCGGTGTGATGAAATCCAAGAAAGTATAACGAACCAAATAATGAAGAGCATTGTGGTAGTACCAAGGAATCACTGAGAGGGAAAACCATGAATTCCGACGAGGCTTTACTTTGAGTGGCAGAAGCTTATTCACCAGAGGAACCACGAAAATGATCACAAAGCCGTAGAGAAAAAAACCCGCCGCCATCGACAATCCCAAGGCCACACTATGAAGAACGGGGTGCAAATTCAAAGTTGCTTGAGAAACCCAATTGAATAAAAAAATACCCGGACTCAATGCGATTCCCATGCAGAGGACATACAGCAAACCTAAAGGCGCCATGACTCCCATGAACATTGGTGTACGGAATTTCCGCAGTAAACCTTCGGCTAGTCCAGCGGCACCTGCACGATCAGATTTAGTGGTATTAACATCCAATTTTTCTTTATTCATCTTGTTATTATAAAGCCTAAAACCACATTTACTAAGGGATTTTTTCCCCTCTTCCCCCATGATAGGGGCAAATGCTAGAATAAAACCAGAGTGTTTCAAACGATGAAACACGAACGAAGGACGTATTATGACGAAGGATATGTTCATAGACGTAACCAACATCTGCCTTGGTATTATCGCCATCTTCTGGTTTAGCGTAGTTATGCTTCCCTACATGCAGGTGATCCCATAATAATGGGACCATTTTGCTCCTGATTTCTGGCACTCAGGTGGTGCCACACTTCCCTTCAACATTGTAGATTGAATCACTTAGCTTTGGCATAAAACTGGCATTGAGGGTACTTGAGGTTTAGTTGCAAGAACAGGAGGTTCTCATGAAACTAATAGTACTTTTCATTACACTTATGATCTCTTTGCCTTCATTGGCACAAACTCAATCCCTGTCATTCGGACCTGACCTGAAAGTGCTCCAAGTGACGGTTAGAAATCCGATCCAAACCAATCTTATTCGACTCTACATGCGCATGCCGTCTGAGAGGCGAATGATTGCGGGTGTTAAGGAAAAAAGATCCGGTTGGTTAGATGGACTCAGAGAGCGTCTAAAAGGAACATCTGGAAAAATGAGGATTTAAAAAATTAATCATTATGTTATGATTATTCTATGTCTTTTTATGCCGTCGATTTTGGAACATCCAATTCACTCTTGAGTTATGTCTCGGGGGATGGAGAAATACGTCCTATACAGCTCGAGCCTGGAAGCAATGTCTTGCGCTCACTTCTCTACACTCCGGAAAACAACAAATGGTTTTTTGGAAATGAGGCGGTCCAGGAGTATGTAAACCACGAAGGTGAAGGCCGCTTCTTCAGGTCGATCAAAAAATTTCTGCCGGAGCCAAGCTATAACGGAACGATTGTGTTCAACCGGAACATGAACATTTCAGAAATGGTGGCGGTATTTTTAAAAGAAATGAGAGAGCGCGCCAATAAACAAACAGGCCTCAAAGTGGATCGCCTGGTCCTTGGCAGACCTGCCCTTTATTCTCTAGTTAAGGAACAAGACCAGTTAGCGGAAGATCGAATGCGCAAAGCCGCTGAGATTGCCGGCTTTAAAGAAATCATTTTTTGTCCGGAACCAATCGCCGCCGGACTGGATTATAATTCGGTCTCTCAAAATGAAAAGATTGTTTTGATTGCGGATTTCGGTGGAGGTACTTCAGACTTCACCCTCATGAAAATTCATCAAGGACAGTACTCGCAAGAAGATATCTTGGGCCTTAGCGGGATTTTCTCTGCAGGGGATGCACTTGATGGGATTATGATGAAAGAGTTCATCTCGCCTCATTTTGGATCTAAATTCGAATATAAAATCCCCGGCGGAAACAACATTCTGAAATTCCCTAAGAATCTTCTGACCAAGATTTGTTCTCCGGCGCACATCACTCATTTAAAAGAGAAGGATACCTGGGAATTCTTGCAGCATATTGAAAAGTTCGCTCTCTCTGACGGCGACTCGCAAAAAATGCAACAGCTCTTTACTCTAGTGGAGTGCCAGTTAGGGTTTCCCCTTTTTCATGAAATCGAAAAAACAAAAATTAGGCTTGGTAAAAATAGCTCAGCCGATTTTCAGTATACGTTTCCTGGCATTGAGATTCACCAGCCAGTTCTAAAGTCTGGTTACGACGGCAGTGTGACTCCGGCAGTTGAAGAAATCATCAGCACCATGATGGAAGTCTTCACTCAATCGGGTCTCGCTCCTACCAACGTAGACGAAGTGATTTTAACGGGGGGAACTTCCCAGTTCCCACTCATACAAACTCAACTTGAAAGCATCTTTGGGAAGAAAAAACTCTACGAACACAACATCTATCAGTCCGTAGTAAATGGTCTTGCTCAGTATGCAAAAAAACTGCTATAAGTTTTTATGTCTATAGATGTTATCATTCCTACCTTTAACCGCGCCTCTTATCTGGATCGAGCGATTCAATCTGTTTTGAATCAAACCTATCAGGATTTTACCTTGCACATTGTGGATGATGGCTCCACTGATGAGACAAAAGAGATTCTTGCCAAGTACATGACTCATCCTAGAGTTTTGATTCACTCTCAGAAAAACCAGGGAGTGAGTGCCGCCAGAAACTTAGCGGTCAGAAACTCAAACTCGCCTTGGATCAGTTTTTTAGATTCCGACGATGAATGGCTTCCCCATAAACTTGAAGCGCAGATGAATTTTCTTCAAGAAAATCCCTCTTGCCAGTTTTTGCATTCGGAAGAAATCTGGATCAGAAACGGCGTGCGGGTCAACCCCAAGGTTAAGCATAATAAGGGCCCAGAGAATTTATTTGAGCGCTCCCTGGCCTTCTGCCTGATCTCCCCTTCGACTGTGATCATGGGCCGAGATCTCTTTAACCAACACGGTCAGTTTGATGAGTCTTTTACCGTTTGCGAGGATTATGATCTGTGGCTTAAAGTTCTGGCCTCAACCGAAATCGGTTTTCTTCCGGAGTACCTCACAAATAAATATGGAGGCCACGCTGACCAACTCTCAACTCAGTTCGTGGCGATGGACTACTGGAGAATTAAATCTCTGGTGAATTTACTTAAATCTAATATAGGACAGATTAAAAAAGATCTGATCGTGGCCGAAATTCAAAGGAAGGCTCCGATTCTTTTAAAGGGCTATCAAAAGCATAACAACCTCGAGCGCTTCGAAGAAGTCACACAGATGGTAAAAAATATTTTGATTTAGATTTTTCGAGCTGCCGGTTTTGGCGGGACACCAAAACAGCATTTACCAAGCTCACCACTGCGAAAATCCAGAAGAATATGCTTATAGACACGGTCCAGATCAGGCAGACCCTTTTGTTTAATGCAGCCACGGGCCTTAGCAATTTGTTGGAGGGCCTCATCAACACTGATATCGGCCGAATCAAGTTTATAACGGGCCAGGAACTCAGGAGTTTTGGCCTTAAGAAAATATTTAACAATAAAAATGGCCGGCGTTTCTTCGCCTACAATGGCGTCAGGAATGGCGTGAATGGCACTAAGCCACATCCCATGCTCTTCCTTCTCTATATTCGGAGGCATGACCCCTGGAGTGTCTAGAAGCTCAAGATCTTTATCAATGGTAATCCACTGCTGCATCTGAGTTTGCCCGGGCTTATCGGCAACCTTCGTGGCTTTTTTATTGGCGAATTGATTGATGATGGTGGATTTTCCAGTATTAGGAAGTCCAATGATCATAAGTCTGAGTTTGGCTTTTTGATCAGTAATTTCTGGATTACACTCACGGCGTTTATCTTCAACAATTTTTCTCGCCAGTGTGATGACTTTTTTGAGTGAAGGTTTATCAAAACAATTCACAAAAATAAAAGGGTTGCCCTGTTCAGTGAACCACGCTTCCCACTTAGCAATCATCTCCGGATCAGCAAGATTGACCTTGTTTAAAAGAATCAATCGACTCTTACTACCTAAAGTAACATCCAAAACCTTATTACCCGAAACCAGCGGCACTCTGGCATCACGAATCTCTAAAACGATATCAACTGTCTTAAGCTTTTCTTTGATTTCTCTAAGGGCCTTGGCCATGTGGCCAGGATACCAATTGAAGGCCGCTTTATCTGGCGGAGCGCCCTCTTCTTTACGGTTATGATTTATCATTATGAATGCTATCCAAGTTCATGGCACGTGACGTTATTATCAATAGATGTTTCTATAATAGATATAACCGATTAGCAACGCTATCATGACCAAAAAGCCTAAGCGCTTAGGCCAGGTTTTTAAATCCAGAAAACTGCCTTCGCCTTTGTAAAAACCAGCATCCAGGATACACAGTGCGTGTACGACCAGTCCCGGCCAGAAAAAAGCATAATAACCACTAGCAACTAGACCGGCCCAAAAGATACCTGGCATGATCCGGCCTTTCATCATTTGACCTAGTCCAGGTAGCATCATGCTCCAGAGGGCCGCGAGTGAATTACTTGCCTTAAAATCTACTGGATTTGTGCTATTCAATTGGTGATCTCCTGATGCCCATAAAGTATCATGAACTGAGGTACAAAATGAAAAAAATAATTCTTACAATCTTGGTCCTTTTTTCTTTCATCTCTTGTCAGGCAACAACGCCTGAAAAAGCGAAAGAAGCTTATTCATTGGTTCAATCAGGTAAGGCGGTCTTTATCGACGTCAGAGAAGAAGATGAGGTCAAAGAGGGAATGATTGAGAAAGCAACATGGATTCCCTTGTCTAAGATTCAGGCAAACGAGAACTGGAAAGAAGAATTATTAAAAACATCAAAAGATAAAAAGATATTCCTTTACTGCCGCTCCGGCAATCGTTCAGGCAAAGCGCAAAACATCTTAAAAGAAAAAGGCATTCCATCCGAAAATATCGGTGGATACGAATCCCTTAAAAATATTCTCCCGACGACTAAGGCTAAATAGAATGCTCTTTATTTCTCCTCAGTGGGCCCTCGCGGCAGGAATCCTTTTATCGTTTTTTATTCTTAAACATGAAAAATGGCAGCTGAATGCAAAGGCGTGGGGCGCGAAACTCCTTCAGTTGAGCGTGATCTTGCTAGGTACATCCCTCAACTTTCATTCGGTATTAAAACAGGGCGCATCCGGCGTTCTTATCACTTTTGTCAGCATCGCTTCGGTCTTTTTACTCGGCTCTTTTGGAGCGAAACTACTTAACTTGGATAAAAATCAGAGTCTCTTGATCACTATGGGGACCGCCATCTGTGGTGGCAGTGCCATTGCTGCTTTGGCCCCAGTGATCGCGGCAGACTCTTTGGCAGTAACTATCTCTATTGGAATTGTTTTTTTGTTAAATGCTTTATCGGTCTTCATATTTCCACCCATCGGTGAATGGCTCGCCCTTTCACAACAAGATTTTGGTCTATGGTCGGCGCTCGCGATTCATGACACAAGTTCGGTCGTAGCAGCGTCCAGCATTTATGGTCAGGAAGCCCTGGGAGTCGCAACCACCGTTAAGCTAACCCGCGCCTTGTGGATTATACCCATCACTCTTTTTTTTAGTCTTATGGCCTCCAAAGAAACAAAAAAGAAAATGACCATCCCCTGGTTCATTGTGGGTTTTTTAATCATGTCACTCGCCTTTACTTTTGTTGAACCACTTCATCAGTTCAAGTCACCTTTTTTGACTGTTTCGAAGCTGGGATTCTCCCTGACTTTATTTTGCATTGGTCTGACTTTTGATCTGAATAAAATTAAAAAAGTGGGAATGAGACCTTTTGTCTTTGGGTCGAGTCTGTGGATTATCGTGACAGTGCTTTCTTTAATTTATGTAAAAATCAATTAAGGAAAGTATTTAGCAACAAGGGCAACGTGTTCCAATTCTTCTCGAGCAATTTCAGCAAACATGTGGGCCGTTTGTGGGTCCCGCTCTTTTAGCACCTCAGCAAATCTCATCGCCCCAATCCTTCCCCGCTCTTCAGCATCAGAAATATATAAAGCGAAGTCTCGAGCGGTTTTGCATTCCGCAAAGGAGTGATAAAGGTTCAGGCTGACAGGTGTGGCGCCAACCTCCTGTCCAAGTTCTGCCAGGCGCTTTAAAAGCCATGACTCATGTTTGGCCTCCTCTTTCGCAACCCATTTCCAAGCACTCAAAAGTCCGGCTGGAGCATCCGTAAACTTTTCAGCGGCTTCCAGGAACGCGTAGTGCGCCTGCCGCTCGGCAAAGGCGATAAGACGTATACGGTCACCTAACCCCTCAAGGGTTTGAAGAGGGCGCACGCGAGGGGCAATTCCGATTTGATAAGGTGACCACATCCACCTAGAGTAATATGTGAATTATATGAAATCAAACAGTTAAAGCTTAAGCCTGGGTTCTATATCTCGTTGAAATTTTACAAGAACTTGCTAAATGTCATGATTTTTACTGCTCGACATGTTATATTGGCCAATATCAAAACTGACCAGGGGCGTACTTTGAAACCAACCAATACTGATTGTGAGAAATGCGAATCTCGTGGCAAAGGTATTTTTTGTGAACTAGAGACACTTTCTCTTGGTGAAGTAGATGAAAGAAAAGTAACCAACACCTACAAAAAAGGTCACACAATTTTCTTTCAAGGCAATCCTCCATTCGGTCTTTATTGTGTAAGAAATGGGAAAATCAAAGTTTCAAAAATTGGCAACGATGGCAAAGAATCAATTATTAGGATCGCTTCAGGCGGAGACGTTTTAGGGCACCGTAGTCTTTTCAGCGAAGAAGTCTACACTGCAACTGCGACTGTTATCGAAGACGCATCAATCTGTTTCATTGACAAAAAATTCATCTATAAAGAAATCCAGGACCAACCAACTGTTGCTCTTAACTTAATCCAGAAGCTTAGCCGTGAAATGGGCTCTGCTGAAGCCAGAAGTGCTTCAATGTCTCAAAAAAATGTCCGTGAAAGATTGGCCGAGCTTTTTCTTACGCTGGCAAAAACCTACGGTGTAGAAGAGAAAGGTCGCACGAAACTTGATATAAAGCTTACCCGTGAAGAGATTGCCTCAATGGTCGGTACGGCCAATGAGACAGTGATCAGATTCATTTCCGAATTCAAAGATGAAGGTTTAATTGAGCAAGACGGCAAGACTATCTATGTGAAAGACAAAGAAAAGCTTACTGAATACGCAAATTTAAATTACTAATTTTCATGATCTAGAAC
>JAIFLR010000041.1 GCA_020048985.1 Halobacteriovorax sp.
CAATCAACCGTTAACCTTTTCCTGAAAAATTTCATTCAGAGTGTACAAATGTAGGGCTTCCAGTTAGCATTAATTATGTACATTTTTGCCCTGCTTATATCCTTCGCCTTTGCTGAGGTCCCGGAATTACGATCTCTCATGGAGACGACCTATACCCGCGACAACACCTACTGCCAGTTCGGCAAACAGCGGGTGCAAATTCAAATTCGCGGTCTGGCCTTTCATACCGAGCCCAATGAAAAAAATTACGGCGAGTACATAGTGATCTATCCGGACGAAACGCCTAAGCTTCTGCCAATCAATCAGGACAAACTTCACACCTATAGACTATTTAGTGGAAAAAGTGCCCTATGTTCAAAATCAGTTGGATACACCATTGGTAAAGATAAAGTCGCCGTGCTCTTTCTAAAAGAGAATCGCCCTTTCATGGATAAACTGGTGATTCAGCTGATCGACGCCAAAACCATGGCGGCGGAAGCGGTGGTTGAGTCCGACTATGGATCAGACCTGACAGAGATCGCACCGGAGGGCTTTTATTTCAGAACTCAGGATGAGAGAACTTTAGGCGCCATGGGGAAGGTGAAAATTCAGGACGTCCCTTACACCCATCAAGAGCGAAATTTTTCTTACTGGGTGAAATATACTGCTAAGGGATTTGAAATTTCCGGGCCCGTGAGTTTTCAAAACTTTCAGTGGAAGAGTCACTTTAAAGATGAAAATGATTTTTTTGAGGCTTCAGGCTGGGACAAAACCGAAATGAAGTTCAAAAATACTTTCCTCAGCATTGCTGTTAATCATAGTCTCAAAAAAGAATGTATCATCTTCTCGGCTGAAAAAATTAAACCTGATGGCTCTGAGCCGGGCTGGCGCTGTAACTAATTAATATACGCCGTATAAATTGAAAAATTACCCTCTAGCCGCCCCTCGTATTTGAGATCAAGCCACGGATGATGATCAGTGATGATCTGTTTGGTGAATTTTCCCCGGGCCACAACTTTCACCGGGCGCTTTCTTGAAACGGCAGAAATTTGTTTTAGCGTGTGATCAATATGTTCGACTTGGCCGTAATCATAAATAAAATAAACATCAGCATGGGGAAGGTCAAAATCCGCAGAGGCAAGATCCTGAGCAATCAGTTGGCATTTACTTAATCCCAATTCTTTATAAACTCTATTACCCTCATCCACTCTGGATTTCACATACTCATAGCCGACAAATGTATTCTTGCCATAAATCCCGCCCACCACAATTCCCATTCGGCCGTAAGCGGCACCCAGATCAATTATGTGTTCGTAAGGTTTGATTTTTAAAAGTTTAAGAATCCGGGAAATTTCGCAGTAAGGAGTCTGCAAAGTTTGCAGATCTAGTCCCACCCACGTCTGAACTCCCTCGTGCATGGTAGGTCCCCATGTGCAGTGAGGGCCATCAAGATCAAATCCTCTGGCCTCAGCAATCAGCATCTCCTCAATATATTTGAGTCTCACACCCAGGATCTTATCCACATGGGCGGAATGCTGGCGGCGGATGACTTCATTGGCCTTAGGACTTAGGAAAAAATCTGGGTAATTGATCAGAAGGTTTTTATCTTTAAACGATAACAAGCTGTTCTCCAGACGTTGAAAGTCTAGAAGAGATTTAAATTCCATCCTTGGAAAAAACTCTAGTTGCAGCAAAAGAAATCCTTATTTTACTTTTTCTGGTGTGTATCCAATTTCTTTAAGTAAAAACAGAACACGATCATCAGAAAGATTTTCTACCGAAACGATTTTACTTTTAAGATCCACATCGACTTTAATTTTTGGGTCACCCTTAGTGAGTTCGGTCTTGATCGCCTTCTCACAGTGCCCGCAGGTCATATCTTCAACTCTAAATTGTCCCATGTATCCTCGGCTGCTTAGTGCAGATCATCTTTGGGTTTGTTCACGGCCTTCTCGACCTTATCTAAAAAGAGTCGCAGTCTCTGGACTCCAGTAATCAGGGCTTCTTCCGAACTGTATTGATTATAGACAATGTCCACGTGCTTAAAAATCTTGTGGGATTCTTTGTGAATAATATCCACTTCCGCGTGAAAATCCTCTTTCACGTGATAGATGGTTACCCGACCCAAAAGGTAAGGATTATTTTCCAGATCAATGTACTTTTCTTGCGGAAACTCTTTCATTCCTCTAAATGGAATCATTTAACGCTCCGATAAGTCAACGAACTAACCTAGGAGAATATATGAAAGTTTTATTATTTACCCTTGCCCTTGCCGTTGCCTCTACTTCTGTTTTTGCTCATGAGCATGAGGAACATAACAAGGCGAAAAAACACGATAAAGAGCACCATCATGTGGATCCTAAAGATGGTGACCATGAGCACGATGATAAGCATCATGGGGATCATGACCACAAGGCCCATCATGCTGACCATGATGAAACAAAACATGGTCACGACAAAGATCATAAACATGTAGATGCTGCTAAAGACCACGATCACGAAGAGGGTCATCACGCAGAAGCTAAGCCAGAGGCCAAGCCGGAAGCCAAAGCTGAAGACGTAACAAAAAAGAAGAAGTAAGATCATTCCAAATGGGCCCATCATGGGCCCATTTTTTTTGAGGCGATATGGACCAGTTTAAAGCTTTTCAAGATGCCCTCGAGGAACTTTACCCAAGTTTGACGGTATTTTCAGATATTAAATGGGATGAAGTCTCTCAGGAATATCTCGCTTCTCATGATGAGCGCCCCACTGACATTGAAGATTTTGTTTTTAATTTTCCCGCCTTTCTCCAGGAGAAAGCGCTGGAGGGAGATGCTCCTCCTTATTTGTTTGAACTCGCCTTTTTTGAACTTCTGCAAAATCAGATGACCGACGTTGAAATTGAAGCTCCTGATTCTCCCGGCATTTATTTGAATCCCACTTTGAGTTTTTTGAATCTTGAATTTGATGTCGCTGCTATGTTTGATGAAGCGGCCAAGGGCAACGTTCAGATTTTGGCCCGCCCTCATGTGCTATGTATCTATCATCACCCTGAGCGAGGACTCCATCACGTGGATATCACCACTCCGATGCTGGAAGTTTTGCAAAAATTTGAAGATGCGCCTTTGAATGCCCGGGAAGTGTTATCCCCAGAGCAGCAAAAGACGCTGAATCACTTAATTGATTTGGGTTTGATTCTTGAAGCTATCTAATCAGCTGCAGTAAATAAAATAATCCAATTTCAGAATCTTCCCCGTAACTCCATTTCTGCTCGACACAAAATCCCTCAGGAGCTTGAGGAAGAGAGGCCGTGGAGGCCAGATACAAACGTCCATGGAGCGAAAACTTTTTCAGCGCCTCAGTGGGATCCTGATCCCAAATCACCATTTGCGAAAAAGTCTCAGGAGCACTGGCTTCGGGTAAAGTTCGGTGAGTGTACTCTTTGAGATACTTATCAAATGCTAAAGTGGAAACGATCTGTTTTTTTGAGCGTAAAAAGAGCAAGAGACAACTCAAGGCAGAGACACCAGCGAGATACGTGTCCTTTTGGGGATCCAAGAGAGAAATCAAAAATGCCGAGCGCGCCTCCAGCAGCAAAAACGGTGAAAGCTCCTGAGGATTAGTTGAGCCAAATGATTGCGAAAAGGAGAAGCCCTCGTCCATCCAAAAACTCTGCTCATCCCAAGTCGTTGGGATCAAGCCCTGAATCTGAGTGATCGCCTCGGGATTAGAAACAAGCACTTTGGGTATCAAAACAAATTCCTTTTATCCGATAAGAACTCGTAGGAGTTTATCTATGAAACATTTTTTGGTTCTTCTTATTCTATTCTCATTTTCGAGTCATGCCAAAGTTTTAGAACTTAAAAAAAACTCGGGCACGATTTTTATTCCAGAAAAATCAAACTGGAAATTGGGCAAAGAACTTTTTGGCATGCCTTTTATTTATTTCTCCCCCGAGAGTAATGGACAGCGCTCCAACATTAGTTTTACCGATACCGGGGCCGAAATAGAGTTAGATATAAAAACTCTGGCAACAACCCAGGAAAAATATCAGGCCGGAAGAAAAAAATGGGCCAAGACCGTGGGTGCTGACCCTATTTCCTACGAGCCTTACGAAGTCAAAATTAACCGTCATGGTCACCGTATCCACCGAGTGGGTTTTAACTACGCTCATGAAGGCAAAGTCTACGCCGAGAAATCTTATTATATAGAATGCAAAGGGAAACTCCTCTTTTCAAAATCCCTGAGACTTCAGGAGAATGCCGTTCATGAAAATGATTTTGCAGATCTCTTAAGCTCCCTCGACTGCGGAGGAGTGTAAGATGAAAAAGTTCATTTCCCTCAATCTCGCTCTCGTCTTTCTATTAACCTCAATTATGCCGGCGTTTGCCCAGCAGCAATCGAGCTGTGAAAATGGTGAGTGCATTGAAGCTATAGTGGATAAGCTTGAGAAGCTTGGCTCTCTTTATAAAACGCAGTGTCTTCCAAAAAATATCAAAGAATCAGAAATTGTATCCTGGCATGAGAAAAACGGTTTCACAGAACCGTGCTGGAAATACATTACGGAAATTAAAGATCTCGAGGATCAACTTCAAAAACATCAAAACCGACTTGAATCCCGTCTGGGTTGCGAGAATGGTGAATGTAAAGGCCCCGATTCTCCCGGAGATGATTTAAGCACACAGCTTAAAAATATCAGTAAGGTTGAAGCCGAAGTCAGTTGTACGCCTCAGAAAAAAGTCTCTATCGCCAAACAATGTCCAGCGGACATGAACTGCGCCATGATGTCTACCGCTCTTGGAGTAGGTGGTTATCTGGCCGAGATGATTGTTCCTGCTAACTGGAAACCGGCCGGCTGTAATCTGGGAGATGACAGTTGTATCACTCAACTTGCCACGGGATTTCTTAAAGCTGCTTTCACATTTTTTGAAGGAGTGTGGGATTTAGTTAAACTTGCCGGTAAAAAAGCTGGCGAGGCCATGACTGATTTCTGGAACTGGGTGACGGACGCTGAAGATCACTCTTCTACTTCTCAACTGGCCCTGGCAAAAGCTTCGGCCGATCCGGGTGTCTTTGATATGCTGGTGAATGATTTCACCGGTACCATGAAAAAAATCTGGCAGGCCTTGGTTGCCTCGCTTAAAGAGTGGATGAAGACAGATATTTTCTGTCAGAAGTGGTCTGGCACTCCACACTTCTCGACGTGTCTTAAACCAACAGATAACTTTGACTGCCTTCCTTGTAAAACCATGGTCAACGGCATGTGTGCCATCTCGGGTGCGATTGTAGCGGAAGTTGTTCCCGCCTTCTTCACCGGTGGACTCACTACAGCTGCGAAATACGGAACTCAAGGTGCCGTGAAAATTGCTAAGCTGTTTAAGGTATCTTCATCCAGCATGAAGGCCCTGAAAGCGACGAAGCTTGGAAAGACGGCGATTCAGCTGAGTACCAAGGCCGATGATGCACTAAGAATCTCAAAAGGCTTAAAAGCTGCGAAGCTTGCTGTTGGTGTGGCACTGTCAGCAATTAAAACCTATATGCTCTCGCCCACCAGAAAATTACTTAAAACGTCTCTGGGCGCTCTCACCAGTCTGGCCAAAAAAGGGACGGCCTACGTAGCAGTCTCACCGGCCGGAAAGATTTTAGTCTTCTCAGGTAAGGCGCTCAAAACAACTGCCAAAGTTGTGCTCTACCCAATTGATAACCCCATGACCGCTTATGCTTTCAAAGCGGGTCAGAGAAGTTTTGATAAAGTCTTTAAGTTGGGGGCACCAAAACTCGCCGCCTCAACGGGTGTCGTGGCCAAAATTATTCAGAAACAGCCAGACATTGAAGTCAATCTGGCCAAACTTGAAGCGGCCAGTTTTTCTAGCAAACCACAAGTCGCCCAAGTGGCGGGGCTAGAAGTTGAGGCTTACAATAAACTCTTACCGGTAAGAAGAGAAATCCTTAGTGATTACCTCTCAGAGACGGATAATCTGGATGACGTGATTAAACACCTCTACCCGGAAATGCAGTACTCAAGTCTGGCCAAGACAGTGGGGCCTGATAAAGTTCTGGCAGCAGAAAAAGAACTTTGGGAAGAAATCTCAAAGTTATCTGATGGCCCGATTAAAGATGCTCTCTCAACAAAATTTCAACAGAGAGTTTCACAAGCTTCACGCAAGAGTCTTATTGTCTCGACTCCGACTTATGAGAAGGTCATCACCAATTCTAAACTTCCGGCGCAAAAAAGATTTGATGAGGCGATGATTCAGATCAAACGCACTCCATCTTCGGAAGCAGAAAAAATCAAACTCGCCAAAACTCTGGAAGACGCTCACTTGGTAGCTCCCGATAATGGCGTCTTTGAATATACCTGGAGTGAGTTAAGAGAGAAGTACCGCATTCTTACCGAAGGCGGATACACTCCGGCCGAAGCCGATGAACTTCTCCGGGCCGGTCTGGCCGGACGCCCTCCTGTTCGTGAACTGATTCAGCCAGGCAGCACTCTCTTCAGTGGTTTTGCTGAAGATATTGTTGAAGGTGATTATCTCAAACGCCGCGAGCTCTTTTTTGAACTGCTTAAAAAACAAGATCCTAAAAAAAGCTTTCTAAATAATCTGATGGGTGTGAAAGATCCCTCGCAAGTGGTGGGTGATAACGTTGAGTCCCTCTACTTTATTGATTACCAGCACGCCGCTCCTGAGTTAGATAACTTTCTGAATGGGGCCACCAAAGTGGCCGATGCCAGGCTGTCGGCGAAATATGAGCAGATTGCTTTTGATAACTTCAAAACCTCACGCAATTATCTTTTAACTGATAAACCTGAGATCAATAAGAAGACTCTGCAAGAAGTCCATAAGCGCATGCTTAAGGGCGGTGTTGAAGGGGCCGAAGACGCGGATCTCGGACTGATCAGAAAAGAGCATTGGTACGGTAACGTTCCAGAGTCTAGCCCGGTCTCTTCAGCGGTTAAAGCCGAGATGGAGAAAAACCCTTACCTCACATGGGTGGAAAGTGGTGAGTCCTACAAAGGCGGCTACTACGGCAAGATTCAGTACCCCAATTCTATCTACGTAAAAAAAGAAGCGCTGGATTTAATCCGAGCGAAACAACCAGCTCTGGTAGTTCAAATTGAAGATTACCAGAAGACCAGCAAGGCGATCTTAGACAAGAGAGCCGAACTCTCGAAATTTGAAATCAAAGATCCAAAACGCCAAGTACTGCAAGACGAGATCAAAGTTTTAGAGGCCCGCTATTCTGAACTCAACAAAGTTCAAACGAAAATGACCGGTGAGTTGGTGGAGGCCTTGGTTGATGACTTGATGGATTGGTTCACGCGTGAGCGCACCTTGATTGGCGAAATTAACTCTCCCGAAAAACTCGATGAGTACGTTAATCTTTTGGCCAAATTCCAAAGAGACTTGGTTTCTATTCATCCCGTCGCCAACGGCAACGGCCGCTCAACACGAGAGCTGATGAACTACGCTCTGATGAAGGAAGGATTTCCTCCGGCGCGAATCATTGATACCAATGCTGATATTTATAAGACCCTGGATGAGTGGAAAAAAATTATCAAGCACGGCATTCTTGCCAGTGACTTCTTAATGGATGATATGATCGAGCGCTTAAGATTTGGTCTTCCGATTGAAAACTCGGTTGAACTGATCACTCCCTATTCCCGCCCTCCAGTGAAAATGGCCTTGAAAGGCGAGAAAAAAGTTCCACTGATGGACGGAGTCGAATATATCGATCCCCGTCTGTACCGCGAAATTGTCAAACGTCTGGTGAAAGCAGATCCGGCACTTAAAGCGGAGCTAAGTGCAAATCCTCTTGAAGCGTGGGATAAAATCCACAAAAAAGCGGAAGAAGTTTTTGCTAAAAACAACGTCTATTACAATCACCCTAAAAAAGGGATTGGACGAGTTGAAATTGGTTACGTGGATGATGACTTTAAAATCCTCTTCGGGAAATCAAGTTTTGATAACCAGGAACTTTTTGATTTCAAAATGAAGACTTGGTACTCAGATGATATCAACTGGCGAGGGCTGGCCTCTAAGTCTTCAGAGAAGAGCGAAGATGAAATCATTGATATGTTCAAAGATCTCAACTCCCACATGGCCTCTAATGCCGTGCTCGGAAAAATTAACAGCCGTGCCACTCCCGAGGCAATTAAAAAAGCCGCTTTGGAAGATTTTGATAAACTCAACAATGACATCTTCGGTGATGGCCTGGTGAATATGGCCCGCGACCACTCTGAAACGGGTCCCATGTATGGCATCAGTTATGGTTACTCGACTTCTAAGAACCGTGAAGTTGGTAAGGCCTTTGCGATGGGTGCCATGGTGGTTGGTAAATATGGTGAGCATAAACTCCCTGAGCTTCAAGCACTTTTAAAATCACGAGTTCTGGTGGGAGCGAAGAAGTCCATGAAAGACGTGGATCTCGGTCGCTTAAAACAAGTCCGACCAGAGTTTTCTTATAAGTATGGTCGCCAGCAGGAAGTGATGGGAATTGGTGCCAGTGATCCGGATGCGATCACCATCATTCAAACCATTGATGCCGAAGGTGAAGTCATCCTGAGTTACCTCAGAAATCCGAAAAAAGCGGATGAAATCTGGGTGATAAAAGGTGAAATTGAGCCAGATGGTATTCCAAGCAAAGAGCAACTCATTAAAACAATTAATTTAAAGCGCTAAATTTCATTTTGGGGTCCCCTTTTTGGGGACCTCTTCATTCTAAATACCTTAGACGAACCTTCAACAAGACTACCTTTATCCCCTCATTTTTGAGACACTCCCTCTATGAAAACACTTTGCTGGATCCGCCGTGACTTACGCCTCCATGACCACGCTGCCCTCTCTCACGCTTTGGCGGCGGGCGAAACCACCATGGTGTTTGTTTTTGATACCCATATTTTGGATAAACTTAAAAACAAGTCGGATAAACGAGTCACTTTCATCATGCAGTCGCTGCAAGAAATCGAAAAAAAACTTCAGGCCAAAGGCTCTTCGCTGATTATCCGCTACGGCAAACCGGAAGAAGAAATCCCCAAACTGTGTGAAGAATTAAAAATTGAAAAAGTTTTTGCCAACCGGGACTATGAACCTTATGCCAAAAAACGAGATGCTCTAATTGCTAAGAAAGTGACTTTTGAAACTTTTAAAGACAGTGTTTTCTTTGAAAAACATGAAGTCGTCACCGGCTCCGGCACTGTGTATAAGGTTTTCACCCCTTATAAAAACAAATGGCTTGAGCACTTTGAAAAAAATGACAAGACCGTCTCTAATTATGAATGCCCTCTCAAAAATCTGCGAAAGTTTGAGAACAAACACAATGTTTTAGATTTCGACTGGTATATAAATATCGGTTTTGTGGAAGACAAACCTCTTCTGCACGGTGGAACCAATGAAGCACTTAAACGTCTCAAAAAATTTGACGACGTCATTTCTGAATACACTGAGGCCCGCAATTTTCCAGCGATTGAGGGAACCTCCAACCTCTCCGTGTATATCCGTTTTGGGAATTTGTCCGTCAGAGACATGATCAGGGCCGCCGTTTCAAAGCACTCAGACGGGGCCAGCACCTGGCTTTCAGAAATCATTTGGCGAGATTTTTACCACATGATTCTGGACACCCACCCCTACGTTGAAAAAGAATCCTTCAAAAGAAATTATGATGAAATCAAATGGCTAGGCAAAGAGGAAGACTTCCAGGCCTGGTGCGAGGGTCGCACCGGTTTTCCGATTGTCGATGCGGCCATGCGCTGCCTGAACGAAACGGGCATGATGCATAACCGCCTGCGCATGATTGTCGCCTCTTTCTTGTGCAAAATACTTCTTATTGATTGGAGAAAGGGTGAGCGCTATTTTGCTGAGCACCTTCTGGACTATGACCTGGCCGCCAACAATGGCGGATGGCAGTGGTCTTCGAGCTCGGGCTGTGATGCCCAACCCTACTTTCGGATCTTTAATCCTTATACTCAGAGTGAAAAATTCGATTCCGAGGGAGTTTTCATCCGTCAGTGGGTGCCCGAACTGGCCCATGCCTCCAAAAAAGAAGTCCACCGCCCCGAAAAAGCTCCTATTGTGAGTTATGAGAAAAACCGCGCCCGCTGCTTAGTCATGTATGCTGCAGTGATTCCTAAGGATAAATAAGTCAATAAATGTCTTATTTATTTCCCTGATTAATCGCCTGACAAGTCACGCAAATCTGCTACTCTAAAAGCAGTTAAATCTAAGTCTAAAAATCCTGCTTTTTTAAATTTGAAAGGGAGTTCTTTTGTATGGCCACATCTGCTGTTACTCATTACTTCAGATCATCCATCGGTAGAAAACAACTCGTGGCCATTACTGGTCTTGCGTTGTGCGGATTTCTTGTGGGACATCTCACGGGAAACCTTTTGCTATTGGTGAGTTCTGATGCTTTTAACATTTACGCTCATAAGCTTATTTCACTTGGGGCCTTGCTCTACGTGATTGAAGCTGGACTAGCGGCTGTGTTCCTCGTTCACCTTGGTCTGGCCATGAAACTGAACATGGAGAACATGCAGTCTAAAGGTAAATACCAACAGAAAACAAAAACTGGCCGCGGGACAACGTTTGCTTCTCAAACGATGCCTTACACTGGTGTTATGCTTTTGGTTTTCCTGATCCTTCACTTGATCAGTTTGAAATTCGGCACTCACTACGAGACAACTGTTGATGGTGTTGTAATGAGAGATCTATACCGCACGACTATTGAATACTTTAGAAGTCCTATTGCAACAGCTTGGTACGTGATTGCCATGGCGGCTGCTGCTCTTCATACTTCTCACGGTTTTGCTTCAGCTTTCCAGACTATGGGCTGG
The DNA here is from genome assembly GCA_020048985.1 of Halobacteriovorax sp. GTDB lineage: Bacteria > Bdellovibrionota > Bacteriovoracia > Bacteriovoracales > Bacteriovoracaceae > Peredibacter. The sequence continues at coordinate 10,793 of JAIFLR010000041.1, forward strand.
AACCACGGAAAATATTTTAAAAACGTGAAACGCCTCGGACTTATTTACGCCATCGTAGTTGGAGCTGGCTTTGCCGGTATTTCAATCTGGTGTCACCTGAAGGGAGTGTAATATGGCCATTAACTTAGATGCTAAATCTCCAGCTGGAGACCTTAAAGATAAATGGAGCAAACACAAGTTTGAATCCAAACTCGTTAACCCTGCGAACAAAAGAAAGTTCACTGTTATCGTAGTCGGAACTGGTCTTGCTGGTGGCTCTGCTGCCGCAACACTCGCCGAGCTTGGTTATAACGTTCTTTCATTTTGTATTCAGGATTCTCCTCGCCGCGCTCACTCGATCGCAGCTCAGGGCGGGATCAACGCTGCTAAGAACTATCCTAACGATGGTGACTCAGTTAAGCGTCTTTTCTACGACACCATTAAAGGTGGAGATTACCGCGCTCGTGAAGCTAACGTTTACCGTTTAGCTGAAGTTTCAAATAACATTATCGATCAGATGGTTTCACAAGGTGTTCCATTTGCTCGTGAGTACGGTGGATACTTAGATAACCGTTCATTCGGTGGATCTCAAGTTTCTCGTACGTTTTATGCCCGCGGACAAACCGGTCAACAACTACTCTTGGGTGCTTACTCAGGGATGATGAAGATGGTGTCGAAAGGCAAAATCAAAATGTACAACCGCCGTGAGATGATGGATCTGGTTACTATTAATGGTAAGGCCCGCGGGATTATCGTTCGTAACTTGATTACTGGTGAACTAGAAAAATACGCAGCTGATGCAGTTCTTCTTTGTACTGGTGGATACGGAAACGTTTATTTCCTTTCAACCAACGCCATGACATCGAACGCTTCTGCGGCCTGGAGATGTCACAAACGTGGAGCGGCTTTTGCCAACCCATGTTTCACACAAATTCACCCGACTTGTATTCCTGTTCACGGTGACTACCAGTCAAAACTTACTCTCATGTCTGAGTCCCTTCGAAATGATGGACGTGTTTGGGTTCCGAAAAAAGAAAACGATCCTAGAAAGCCGGCCGATATTCCTGAAGAAGAAAGAGATTATTACCTTGAGCGCGTTTACCCATCATTCGGTAACCTTGCTCCACGTGACGTATCTTCTCGTCAGGCCAAATACCGTTATGACGAAGGCAAAGGCGTAGGTCCAACTAAGCAAGCTGTTTATCTTGATTTCGCCGACGCCATTAAACGCCTGGGTCAGGATACCATTTCTGGTCGTTACGGAAACCTCTTTGAAATGTATGAGCGTATTACTGGAGATAATCCTTATAAAACGCCGATGATGATTTACCCTGCTGTTCACTACACGATGGGTGGTCTCTGGGTAGATTACAATCTTCAATCAACGGTTCCAGGTCTTCACGTTTTAGGAGAAGCAAACTTCTCTGATCACGGTGCTAACCGTCTGGGTGCTTCGGCACTTATGCAAGGTCTTGCTGATGGATACTTTGTTGCACCCAATACTGTTTCTCACTACCTCGCTTCAACGACTCTGGAAAAAGTCACAACTGATGATCCAGCATTCAAAGATGCTGAGCAGGCAGTAATGCTTCAGACGTCTAAGCTTCTTGGTGTGAAAGGTAAACGCACCGTTGATGACTTTCATAAAGCACTTGGCCACATTATGTGGGAAAAAGTGGGAATGGCACGTAACGAAGCAGGCTTAAAATCTGCTATCGAAGGCATCAGAAAACTTCGTGAAGAATTCTGGCAAGACGTAAACGTTCCGGGCGATGCAGGGCATTTCAACCTTGAACTTCATAAAGCTACTCGCGTGGCCGACTTTTTAGAACTCGGAGAACTCATGGCACTAGATGCTCTTGAGCGTAAAGAGTCTTGCGGAGGTCACTTCCGCGAAGAATATCAAACGGCTGATGGTGAAGCGAAACGAGATGATGAAAATTTCGCCCACGTCGCTGTATGGGAATATACAGGTTCTAACTCAAGCCCGATCCGTCACAAAGAAGAGCTGAAGTTTGAATACCTGCAACTCGCAACCCGTTCTTATAAATAAGGAGAGACGATGAGCTCTGATAATACTTTTTCCCTTAACCTTAAGATCTGGCGCCAGAAAGGTGCCAACGCTGAAGGTAAATTAGTTGATTACCATGTTGATCACGTATCCCCTGATATGTCTTTTTTGGAAATGATCGATGTCTTGAACGAACAACTAGTTCGTAAAGGCGAAGATCCAATTGCTTTTGATCACGATTGCCGCGAAGGAATTTGCGGTATGTGTTCAATGATGATTGATGGTAAAGCTCATGGTGGTTATAAAAACACTACGACTTGCCAAGTTCACATGCGCTTGTACAAAAATGGCGACACGATTGTGGTTGAGCCGTTCCGCGCTTCAGCTTTCCCAATCGTTAAAGATTTGGCAGTTGATCGTTCAGCGATTGATAAAGTGATGATCAAGGGTGGATACATTTCTGCCAACACTGGAAACGCTCAGGATGGTAACTCTATCTTGATTCCAAAACCAATTGCTGATGAAGCGATGGATGCTGCTGCCTGTATTGGTTGCGGTGCTTGTGTTGCTTCTTGTCCCAACGGTTCAGGAATGCTTTTCATGGGTGCGAAGATTTCTCAACTCGCTCTTCTTCCTCAAGGCCAGCCTGAAGCACCTCAACGTGCTCTCAATATGGTTCATGAACACGACACGCTTGGATTCGGTAACTGTACCAATCACGCTGAATGTGAAGCGACTTGCCCGAAAGGCATTTCAATCGAGCACATCGCTCGTATGAACCGCGAATACATCAAAGCGGCCTTCACGTATCACGAAAAAACTCGTTCAGAATAAGTAAAAAAAGGGAGCTTCGGCTCCCTTTTTTTTGTGCTTTCTCCTCCCAAAATTCTTCTGCTCTGTCCCTATTCTCCCAATAAATCAAGCTGTTGCCTCTTAATAACATGGTACCAAAATTGGAGGTATGTTTATGACGTTGATCAATACGTCAAAATGACATATAATGGAGCCGCAAATGGATCGGGTTGATTTCACACCTGTGCTTAAGATTTTGCCCAAGTTACCTCCCCATATTCTTTCAAAACTAATGATGTGGGCCAAAGGAGTGAACACTGAGGGAATAGAAGAGATGAGAAAGATTCCTAGCTATAACGATGAGGCATTAAAAGGTCAAAGACTAGGACAACGCTCGATTCGACTCAATAGGGCCTACCGGGCGATCTATTCCATGCACTTCGACGGAACAATACGAATCATTTTAATTGAAGAGGTTAATAAACATGAGTACTAAAAAACCCAAATATGGACTAACAGAATTAGAAAGAGACTACGGTCCACTAACATTTTCACGCGCCCTTGAAGCGTACCGCCTTTGTGAAGAAATTCCTCAAAAAGACTTCGCCAAATTCTTAAAAATCTCCTCCGCCTCTCTGTGTGATCTTGAAAAAGGCAGACGCATTCCTAGTCCTACGCGAGCAGCGCAAATCGCCCGCAGACTCAAAGAGCCAGAGTCCTTTTGGGTCCAACTGGCCTTACAGGATCATTTGAATGAGGCGGGATTAGATTTAAAAGTCTCGGTGGCGTCTTAATCAAGCACTCAGAATAATCCGGCACTGCTTCTTCAAATTACTAAAAGTCTCCCAGCTCAGGGACGTACTGAGTGACAGGCCGACTCGCACGTCCTGCTTTTTAAGGAAATACCCCTTAGGTGCCACGTACAAAACGGTCCCGAAGATTTCCCGGTTAAGCGGTTTATTATCAATCGCCTTGATCCAGAAATGATCGTAGGGCCGCAAAAATTCCCTATTGGCCCCAGAGATAAGAATCCCAATACCTGATTCTGAAATATCAATCACTCTCACTTCTAGTTGTGGGGCCATATCCTTCATTGTGCGCCCAAATCGCTTGAGTGAAAGTGACAAATCCAGCTCAAAGGGCAATACGTAGCGCTCGGTAGTTCTTGGGGCCAATGCTTTGGCGTCCTTTGGGATTGAACAAAAGAGTTTATCGCCAGCGACTTTGAACTCATGCCTTTCCAGTTTGAAGAGGATATTACGGTAGCGGAGTCGGATAAAAATCGGATAATCCTGATTCACCTCAGTCAGCGAATTGGTTCGAAGAATGACCTTGTCATGAATTGAATCCACCTGGATTTGTACGATTTGAAAGACCTCACGCTCTTGACCCAGACCCGTCTGCCAAATGTCTCCACCAAAGGCACTTCCTCTCTCGATGGCCGAAACAATATGAATGTGTTTTTCGAGTTGCTCTAATTTTGAAAAATCCATACAACATCCCTGTATGAGAATCTATCCACGAATCAAATAGTTCTATCGACATTCTTTTATAAATTATTTAACATAGGCCTATCTTCCTCAAATTTAAGGCCTTTTTCCGATGAATATATCTCTTTCTCTCATAGCTTTGTTCCTTCTCGCTCTCTCTGCTCTCGTGAAAGCGGCGGACCTTATTTAGGAATGTTTGCTCCCATTGCCCTCCTGATTCTGGCCATGATCTCCATCCAAACGGGAGCAAGTTTTGCAAAAAATCTTTTCCCACTGGCCGGGGCAGCTGGAGCAACCACTCTCAGGTTAGTTTTTGCTAGCGCCATTCTCCTGATGATCTGGCGTCCCTGGAAGGCCACGTTTACTAAACCCCAGATGAAACACCTCTTTGTTTACGGGGCGTCTCTGGGACTCATGAACCTCTCTTTCTACTTTGCCCTTGAGCGAATCCCCCTGGGTCTCGCAGTGACTTTGGAATTCGTGGGCCCTCTGAGTTTAGCAATTCTCTCTTCACGCCAAAAAATTGATTTTTTCTGGGCCTTTCTCGCAGGACTTGGCATCTATATGGTGATGCCACAAACTGATCCAGCCCACGCAACTGATGCCCTCGGAATGATTTATGCTCTTATTGCTGGGCTCTTCTGGGCTTTTTATATTCACTTTGGACAAAAGGCCGGCAAAGACCTCCACGGTGGATTGGCCGCGACCGTAGGAATGTGTTTTGCGGCCCTAGTGGTTCTGCCTTTTAGCCTCGTGATCGATGGGCCCAAACTTTTAAACCCAAGCATTCTTCCCATGGGTCTGTTTGTGGGTGTCCTCTCTAGTGCTATACCCTACTCACTTGAAATGTATTCACTTAAAAAAATGCCTACCAAAACTTTTGGAATCTTGATGAGTTTAGAGCCAGCAGTGGCTTCGCTTGTTGGACTCATATTTTTGGGTGAGCTGTTAACGCTGACTCAGTGGTTTGCCATTGGTTGTGTCGTGATAGCATCTCTGGGAACTGCCTATGAGCGCGCTAAATAACCGCAAACCTTTCTTTCTTGATCTCTTCTCTTAAAATAGCGAACAACGTATCACTGAAGGGCAGACTTCCTGATAGCCCCACTCCAATAAAACTTTTATGCTCTTTCGCTGAAATATGTCGAACCGTCAGAGTCGTCTCTTCAAGCAAATTGCGGCCACAAATTTGAACAATTTTAAAAAAAGAATTCCTTTTAAAATACTCTTCGTTCAATCGACTCACCTTGATGCCCAGACCACTTTCTGAAATATTTTCGATGCTCACCTTGATATCCAGTGCCGATCCAGTAGAAAGAGTTCTCAGAGTCAAATGAAGTGAGGTTTTCTTGGGCAATTTAGTTCTTACAAGTGCTCTTTCCTCAAGTGCCTGGGCCTGTTTGGGAAAGATACAGCTCATTTGATTTCTATGAGTTCGAAATTCCTTAGGAGAAAGTTTGAAGATTAAATTTTTAAAGTTAAGTTGGACATAAATTGGAAAATCAGTCTCTAGATCAAAAGGCACTGTGGTATGAAAAATCATTGCATGAGTCAGGACTTCTAAATTTGTGATTTGATAAACTTCACGTTTATGAGGCAGCGTTTGCCAGATCTGACCAATTCCAATGATGGGCGCCATTCGGGCCATCTTCAAAATTTCCTCTTTATGATCAATTAATCGAAACTTATCCATAAGCACTTCATTATACAGAGCTTTGAATTACCTCGCAAATTCAACTAAATGGGTGTTTAAACTGCCATAAATTGAGGGCGGGTATAACCCCACCCTCAAAATAACTTATTTTCTTAGTTCAAGTTTGTACGCTTTTTCCATCACTGGTTTTTTAGCGTTCATCAATACTCCGTCCACATTAATGGGGGCGGTAAGCTTAATCGCCACGTCATTCTTCTTGGCCAAATCATGTTGCATGATATTTGCCAGATTTAAATTCAAGATTGAACCAATCACTCCAGCGTGGGCCGAAGGATAAGACGCCTTGAGTTCGGCCACTATTTTGCTTCTTCCGATTTTAGGATTAGCAGTAACAACCGCATCCACTTTCCCCATCGCCGAGATGCTGCCTTCGATACCAAGACTCAAAACACTATTGGCCTCATTAAACTTGGCGTCTTTAAGATTAACTGGGAAGGCCGGAGAGACCATATTGGCATCAAGAATTTCGAACACGACATCTCCTTGAATCGTGATCTCGGTAGCCGATTCCTGAGAGGTGATTTCTTTTTTCTTCAAGAAAACAAAAACCTGAGGTTCTTTTAAGAGTTTAACTTCAGAAGTGAACGTTTCAAATTTTGCATCCGGAGCTTGAACTGAAAGGTGCAAAGGAAATTCTTCCACTAAACCATTGGTTAAGAAGTGAACTTGAACTTCTCCTGACAGTTTTTTAGCAGTTGTTTCATCTCTATAAAGGGTACGCATACAAGCATACTCTTCCTGACGGTATCGAGTCTCATTTCCACAGACTCGCTCAGAGTAAGGAACATTACGACAGGCATTGTGACCTGGAACAGTCTCACAACGGCGGCGAGGAACATCGTCACAATCTTGATCTGTATAACTTACGTCACGGCAGATTCTATCGCCACCAACCGTACGACAAGACTCTCCCCCACCAACGGTTTGACAAGATTGCCCACCACCAACGGTTTGGCAAACTTCCTGACCTTGAGAATTGGTACGACACACTTCACGAGTTGGTCTTTCGGTACAAACTTCGCGGCTTGGTCTTTCGTGACATTCCTGATGACTTGGGCCCGTATGACATTCCTCACGAGTGCGAGTGACGTTGCGACAAACACGCTCATACTCAGTATGGCACTCTTCCGATGAAGGAATCCAAGTACATTCTTCACGGTGCCTGGTGACGTCACGGCATTCATAACTCTGGTACGGAATATCTCGCGTGCAGGTAGAGGGAACTTGATAAGGAACCGGGCGAACAACATTGATGTTTTGTTCAATCTTGATCACATCAGAGTTTTGACCACGAAAATTAATTTGTGACTCAACTTGAGCGTGCGTGGACACGCTCACGAGCATAAGAAACAGAGCTGTTAATAAACGCATGATGACCCCTATTTTAAGATAAAATGACACTCTTCCTGAGTTAATCAGGTCGGTATTGCAATTATTTTGCCATTGAAAATCTGTAAAATTTTCAACACTTGATGCGTGACCACAAAGTCACCAGTGCCATAATGAATTGAGCTGCACCGCACATTACAAATCGCACAATAAAGTTACAATTTAAGTATAAAAATTTTTGGGAGTCTCTATGCGTTTATCAATTATGCTTTTGGGTTTAGTTTCATTTTCAGCTATCGCGGCTTGCCCAAATCTTGGTGGCGTTTATAAAATTTGTCGCTCATCAACGAATCAAAACATGATGACTGAAGTAGTGGTGGATCAAAAAATTGTGAACAAGTACAACCAATTCACTTTTACGACCAAAGAAGCTGAAGTGGAAGAAGTACGCATTGAAAAATATATTGCTGATGGAAAAACTAAAATTGTTTCTGATACAGATTCCGATACAGGCATCACCATCAAGACAGAGACCTTAACCACTTGTCTGGATGATGTCCTGAATATCAAAATGAATGCGACTCTGGATGCGGAAGCGTTTGCCAACATCACGATCAAAACTCACAAAGAAGGCAATCGCCTGATCCAGGTTTTTAGCGGAGTGAGTATGGGTGATCAGGTCAGCGATACCATTACATGCGAATAAAAGCTAAAACGACGAGTAAAAAACAGGCACCAATCAGCTTTTGCATTCCGTCCTCCATTTAGTTTCGGGAATATCTATTGATAACATGGACCCTAAGCCTGCGTAAGAAGTGCATTTTGGCCCTCTTAAGATAGATATTTTTTACAATTTCCCTTAAATTTCAGGCACGAAAGCTCTTTTTGCCATATATAGAGCGCCTATGAAACTCATCACACTCCTCTTTTTAAGCACTCTGCTGACCGTAACTCCCCTGCACGTTCAGGCGCAGAACTATAAGCTGGAGAATACGTCAGATCTCTTAGGGGGATGTGGATACATTCATACAGACAAATACAGCTTTAATGATGTCCTCATTCTGATCCAGGAACAGCTCAAAAATAAACTAGAAAAGGATCAGGCCTGTGCGGCACCTTTGGCACAATTAAATTCTCAATTAATTGAGATGGACTCATACTTTAATCGTAAGATTACCGAAACCGAGAGGATGGAGTTATCTAAGAACGCCAATAAAGATTATCTCCTCGATCTTGAGTCCGAAATCTTGCTCCTGAGTCCTACCGACCCTGCTCAAGCGGCACGTATAAGTATTCTTCAGTCAATGATCGACTCAGTAAAATACAAGTCAATCACCTTAGGCGTTGAAACTCAATTGGCGACTTTGGAAGATAAAAAAAATGAAGATATGGAGATGGCCCAAAAATGGCAAAACGTTTATGCCAATTCAGCAGCGGCCCTCGCCACATTAAATTCACTTGATTCTCACTGCGTAGATCGTTTGGGTGGCTGGAAAAATATGATTCCAGTCGTAATGAAACTCGCCTCTGCCGCAGGTCCTTTGGTTGGTGGAGCTGCAGGAGGAATCATTTCCGCAGGTTTTGAAGTTGGTGGGCAATTAGCTATTCTTCTTCGTAATAATCGCCTTAAAGGGGCCATTAGCTCCACTCTCCGTGTTCAGAACGCCCAAATCATTGCTTGTACTTACTCTGTACTTCAGACCAACGCTTGTGAACTCAAGCGCGCCAAGAATTTAATGGACGACAAGAAAAAGATCACTGAATTAATCAACCAACAAGTCTCCAACACAAAAAACGTGGAGTATGAATCGTATTATCTGCAATTATCGAGACTCAGCCGAATCCATAAAATGTTCAAAGACATTGGTTCGATGGGATCGGCGCTGACTTTAGATCTTGATCTATTAGCTAGTTATTTTGAGGCGGTCAGATTAGATCCCGAGAATATCGGTGGTATACCTGCAGAAAGCGCTAGTGATGATGAGCGAGCAGACTTTCTAATTAGCATGAAGGCCCGTGGAGTCGAGTGGGCCACTCGAGATATGGGTGGAGTACTAAGTTTAGCCGAGCAGGTCCAACAGGTGAAAGAAATCATCAGCACGGCCAAGAGTACGATTAAAGCGGCCCAAGATTTAATGACGAAAAAACAGTCATTCTACGATTTACAACGAGAAATTATTGCGAGTAATCAGTTCGTTGCCAAAGAATTGAAAAGTATCCAGACCTATACCACTAGTTACCTGAATTCCGGAAAACTTCCTCCTCAGTACCGTGCGGACTTTGCCAGCAATGAACGTATGTTGAAAAAAATTGTGGATTATATAACTTTTGATTATACCGGCAATACAGATGAAGATTTTGAGAAATATCTTGAAGACATTAATGTCAAAGGTAGAGTCTTGTTTGAAGAAATGTCCCGTGGCTCTATCGCTCAAATTACCGCCCAAACGGTTTTGATGATTCCAGACATTGCTTTCAAAAGGTTTAATCGTCCTTTCAGAAACCTCGAGAAATATTTCCTGAATAATGATGTCATTCGTCGGGCCGATCCGACTTATGCTCCTTACACTGATTTCGTTATTACTCGCTCGATGCAGTCAAAATTTAATACTTATCCTGATTTCCATGGATCTAGTGAAGCCTTCAGAGTAGAGACTTATTTGGCCGCCAAAAACGGCTTAGAGAAAGGATTTAAACGAGAAATCATTCGCATGGTTAAAGGTGCGATGGAATCTAATTCAGATATCCTAAAAGCATTTGAAGGAAAAACTGCTGCTCACTTATGTGCTCTCTACGCTCCGTTCTTAAAAGAAGATGCTCCTCAACTTTTTAAGCAATGTCAGACTAATTATAAGTCCCTCTCACTATTTCCAATCTTAACCGAAGCTAACCGACCTGATTCAATGCAAATTGATTACAACGATCCATGTTTTTATAACTCATATAAGCAAGAAGAAGAAGGTCAGCGCCGTTTATTCGAAGTCCTGATTGACTACGGAAGCCGGAATAATCTAACCTTGACCGAATGATCATCTACGACCAGACCAGTATTGCCTTTATCCAAAGAACTGAGGAACTCCTCAGGGAAATCCTCACGACTTTGGGTTTTGAAGTCAGAACGAAACGCTTTGTTTTCAAAAAATATCTCTTTCCAGTGAACGTTGTGGTGTTTGAAGGTGGAGCCGAACTCGCCCACTTTAATGCCAGCTACTACCAAATTGCCCTTAACCGAAAACTCATCTATCAGGCCAAAGACTCAGTTCTACGGGATATTTTAAAGCATGAACTCGCCCACTATCTAACCTTTCTGGAGTACGGAAGTGTTCAGGCCCATGGCCCGGAGTTCAAAGAAACATGCATCCGTTATGGATTTCCTGCTGAAATAGCCCTGGCCACCATGAATCTGGAGCACGCCAATCTTTCTAAAGAGGGCGATATTGATTCCGAAAAGATTCTGGAGAAAGTAAAAAAACTTCTGCAACTCGCGCAAAGCTCAAATGCCCATGAAGCAGAGCTCGCCACCATTAAGGCCAATGCCCTTCTCTTGCGGCACAACCTCGATCACGTGAATCTCAAAAACAATGATGAGCCCATTTATCTGGACCGTGTTCTTCTGCAAAAAAGAAAAGACGCCAAAATTTCTGCCATATACGACATGCTCAGACACTTCATCGTGAAGCCAGTGATCAGCTTTGGAAAAAATTCTTGCTGCTTGGAAGTTTCAGGTCCCCTCACCAACGTAAAGCTCGCCGTTTATGTCGCCAATTTTCTGGATCAAGAATTTGAGCACCTTTGGGATAAGGCCAAGAGCGAGCATGGGCTTCAGGGTCTGCGTGCGAAAAATTCTTTTTTCTTAGGTATCGCCAAAGGTTTTGATGAAAAGATGAAAGAATCAAAATCCAATCTCTCGGCTTCAGATCAAAAGGCCCTGATGGTTGTGGAAAAAGATCTGACTCTCAGAACCAAAATGATTTACCGCTCCCTTGCTTCTTCTCGCTCCCAAAACAATGTGGACTCTCACGCAGGCGCTCTGGGAGTGGTAAGTGGTAAGAATCTTTCTATCCGCCAGGGTGTTGAGACCTCTTCAAAAAATCTGTACCTAGGCTTTTCAAAGTCGTAGAATACTCCTATGAGTAATATGACTTCAGAACACTTCTTTACACTTTTCCGCTCCTTCAACAAATACGACCTGGATAACGGGCTTGGGTTTGAAATTCATGAGCCGGGTTCTATCACTTATAAAATGACGATTGCTGAGAAACATCTCAGCTCTCCGAATACTGCCCATGGGGCGGCCCTGGCCGGTTTTATGGATTGTGTTTTGGGTTTATCGGCCCTGTCTCAAGCTGTCGCCCACGGAACCTTAACTTCAACGGTTGAATTCAAAATTAATTATATTCGTCCCGTCTCATTAGGTGAAGAAATCACTGGCACAGGTAAAGTGGTTCACAAAGGTAAAAGTCTTATTATCAGCTCCGGGGAAATTCGCAATTCAAAGGGCGAATTGGTAGCCTTGGGCCAAGGAACCTTCAACACTTATCCGTTTAATAAAAAGGATCATCTCCATGAATTTGCAACCCCAGGCTAGAAAATACTTAGTAACCGGCTGCGCTTTTCTAGCGATGGCCGTTTTGATCGGGGCCTTCGGTGCTCATGGAATTAAAAGCATGGTCACACCTGAGAAGCTTGTAACATTTGAAACTGGTGTTCGTTATCATTTCTATCATGCTTTTGGTCTTGTGATGGTGGCGATTGCGCAGCAATCTTTTCCGGGAATACGTCTTAATACATCTTTTTATGCCTTCATCGTAGGCATTCTTCTTTTTTCATTTAACTGTTATTTTTATGTTCTATCGGACGTAAAAACTTTCGCGATGATTGTGCCTGTCGGCGGACTGATGTTTGTTTTGGGATGGATACTGTTTGCGTGGAATGCTTTAAAACTTCGGTAGTCCGAAACCACAGTTGTTTTGTAAATAAATTTCAAACTCTTCGTCAGTCGCGAACTTAAATTCAATAGGAGCGACATCAATTGCGTCCCAAAAATCAGTTTTAGGACGGCGACACTTTTGTCCAGTGGTTCCATTAGTGATCAAGACTTCTGCTGAGCCTTTATTTCCAAATTCCATATCAATTTTTTCTTTTTCGAATTCACCCAGTTGTGGAGATTGCCCGCGAGAGTTAACTCTTAATACAACACCTCTACCATTGTATTTCAAGTCAGCGTACTGGCGCTTCATACGGTCAGGAGTGATATCGATAGCGCCTTCCTGAAACACTCCGCCAATGATTTCTTTTGAATCTTTATCAAAAATCATCTTCTCACCGTTTGGAAGTGTCACACGCATCGTTGTCTCTAATTGCTCGAGGACCGGCAGCTGATTTCGTGGAAAAATCATAAATAGCGAATGCATGGTATGAGAAATGGTTTCATTTGGAGCATCATCAATTTGCATGGCAATATTTTGGCGTGCATGCTCAGGATACTCAAAATTAAAGGTACGTGATGAACTAAGTCGCTTCACTATCTTATTTGAGCCAACGTTCACAAAACTAAACTCTTCAGAACCTGAGGCCGGAAAACGACTCCCTCTCCCAACCATGACTTCCCCATTGGCCTTGGCCTCAAGGTACTCGTGGTGAAAAGGCAAAAGGCTATCCTTCATAGGTGAAGTCGAAGATTTCAAGACTACGACCTTACTTTTAATTTTATTTTTCCAATCGACCTGCATGCGAATATCCGGACTCTTCACTCTTGGTAGCAAGTCTGTTTTATAGACTCCCTGCTTAAGAGAAAAAGGCTTGGCCTCAATTTCCTGGGAGCATGAGAGAGTTAGGTCTGTTGGATCGACGTTAGTTAAGAGAGCTCCGTCTTGATCAAATAGTTTGGCAATAAGATGAGTAGAATCCATACCGCTAGCAAAAACTGTTGAGTCTTTAAAACTTAGTTCAATGCGCGCCACCCGAACTGAATCATCGGTCAGACTGGCAAGATAGGCCTTAGATGAATTAAATTTGTACTTCAATGATGTTGAAGAAGAGCAGCTCGCAAGTAGTAGGAGGATAAGAAAACGCATGTCTTCTTATCGGTTAAGGCTCTTAATACTTGAGTGTTTTGTTAAACTAGTCTTTCCGAAGGCCCGTAGGCCCATTTGTGTTGCTGACCAATCACTCGGAATGGTAACCCAAAGGATTCATTGAGCTGAATCACCTGCTGAAAGCGATTCATAGGAAAGGCTTCACCGGGCTCATAACAAGGAGTCAGGCACCAAGGGATATAAGAAGAAATCTGTCCTCTCACAAAGTGGAAGACGTCATAGGTGGCTTCAAAATCTTTCTTATCTGCTACGACCGCTTTAATCTGCGCCTTAGGTCCATATTCCAGCAAAAATTTAACCATCAATTCTTTAGAAGTTCTGACTTGAGTGGAAGGTGTTTTAAAATCGTAAGAAATAAAATCAACCAGATCAAAAACTTCTTTTACGATTCTAGTTCCGGCCGCTTCGATATTGACGAAATAATTACGAGCTTTGAGTTCTTTAATGAGTTCTACCAGAGAGGGAATATGAGAAGGATGAAGTGGATCTCCCCCGGTAATTGAAACTCGCTTGATAAGATTTTGCGACAGGACTTCAATTTTTTCCATGACTTCATCAAGAGACTGCGTGAAAGCGGGATCAAAATCCCACGTGTCTTTTGTATCACAATTTACGCAACCAATATTGCAGCCTTGAAAGCGCACGAAAATTTGCGGAATACCAATATGGATCCCTTCACCTTCGGTGGCCCTGTAAATTGAATTAATTAAGAGTGTTGTCATTTCGGCCGGATTCTAACATGGCCGAAAGTGAGTGAAAACCAAGAGATATCCGAGAGTTTCTCCGGAGTAAATTTTACAGATCAAAAGCATCTACATACAATCAATCTAAGCACAAATCTGGACCCGTTTTTTAAAGGTATTTCATGAGATTTCAATACGTTACCTCTCAATTGATTCTGGCGCTGCTTTTAGTGGGTTGTAATGAAGATGTCCCCTCTCGCAAGGCCATCAAACAAACTCCCCAGCCCGTAGTCACAGAAACAGTTACTGTTTACTCCGGAATCCACCGGGAAATAGGCTCTAAGCCAATTACTTATAAGTCTGAAATCGGAGTCAACTCTGAGAGTCCAAAAATTCGGGCCATCCCAGATATTCGTTTTGATGACGAGGGCGGAGACGAAAGAAATGTTACCACCAGAACTTTTAAGGTCAGACCTGATAAACTTTGTGGCGCTGATGCAAAGGCTACGCTGAATGCAAAAATTGCGGACTGCCTGTCCCAAAACGGTGATAAATCTGTTTGGGATGGAACAATCAATGCAGGATCTGCTGAATCTGAATGGGTGCTCGTAACCTTATCCGAAAAAGAAAATGGTGAATCATTTGAAATCTGGCAGGATAAAAGAACTGGCATGCTTTGGTCTGGCCTCGTAGCAGTTGATGGCAACTGGTGTGCAGCTTCCGGCAGCCAACTTCAATCTTCTGATCATGTTGGAGAGCCATGCGAGATCACTGGCAAAGGCCAGAGTCTTTGCACAAAATATGCTCCCACTCAGCTTCCGGGTGTGAGCTGGCGCCTGCCTACTCGCCATGATTTCCTTCAAGCCGATATTGATGGAGTTCGATTTGTTCTGGATGGAGACTCAAATACTTTATGGACCGCCACTACTAGCACTGACGTGAAGGCGCGAGATAAGGCATGGACCTACAACATGCAGAATGGAACCTTAGTCGCCGAACTGATGAATACCACGAGAAATGTTCGTTGTATCGGGACCCCAAACTTCTAATGGACATTGAAGTACGTTATCAAAAAATCATTGCCGATCTTGAGGCGGGCTCACGCGCCCTGGTTCGCTACTCCGCCGAAGAAATTGATGAGCTGACTCAAATATTCGAGAAGGCGCTAGCCGAGGAAGATCTCACCGCCCTTGAGAAAATTCTTTGTTTAGTAGACCACAATGCTGTCGACTACGCTCCGTGGGAGCCCATCATCCTCAAGGCCTTGAGTAAAAATCTTCCCCCTCATCTCATGGTTTTTACTCTTAATTGTGCCCGAAAACACATCATTCAGGCACGCTTCAAAAAGGGCCACCGACTCGATTTTGATTTTCTGCAGGCACTTAAAAAACTTCTTTTCTCTTCTTCTCCCGAAATCGTCGAATGGACTCTGAGGACCATCGAAGAATGTGGCAATCAAGGAGTTTTCTTTTTACAGGATTTTGATAAAATCAAACCACCACCATGGAAATGGTTTAACCAACATCAAAGATCCATAAGGGAAATAATAGCGATGTTGGAAAGACGATGGAGTCGTTTTGGAAAAGTTTAATCACAAAGATCCCCACGAAATCCTCAATCACATCAAGAAATTGGAAAATGCGGTAGACCAACCTCTTCTTGACCTTGAAAAACGTGAAGACGTCAGAGTCAAAATAAGAGTCGATAACAAAGTCGGCCCGGCCATGTTCAAAAGTGATCCTCTCATTCCTAATGGTTACATTGCCAATGAACTCACCATTCGTGCCATGAGACCGGATATCTTTGTTCTGGGAGACACACTTGAAGATCTAAGCTCCATTCACCACTGTGCTTGTGGTAAAAGTTTCGACGTACAATTCTGGAAGATATGTCCCTACTGTGCTCGTTCATTTAACCTTTAGATTTTTTGACGATGTCCTAAAAAAAGCTCACAATAGCTGTAATGCTAATTGTACAAAAATTTCACTCCATTCACGAAATAGATCCGGAATTTATTCCAAGCCTTGAGCTTTTGCTTCAGGAGGATGTTCCTAGCTTCAAAAATCTGGTGGAAAAGCATGATCTAGCACCTGAGGGAGATGTTTTCACCTATTTCCTCTTCTTTGGTCCAACTCAGAACACCCCTATTGGTTTTGCACAACTTTGTATCCACCCATTAAAGGGCGAGAACTTAGTCAGCTGGCAGCAGAAAGTTTTTAAATTCTGGAAGAAAGATCATCTTCACTGGAAGAGCCTTACCTGGAAAGTTGGTGATGGAAATTCTGGTCTGTTTGTTTTTGATCCCCGCTTTTCAAAATCAGGCAAAGATAAGATCCAGGAACTCATCAAAGAATACGAATCACGCCCTGAAATAAAATCTCAGGAGTTATTTTTAATCAAAGGCCTTCAGGATTTTCAAACAAGCTGGTCCACGGATAACAAGCAGGTCAAAGACCGCTACGTTCTTGAGCCACTAACGAAGTCATCAAAATCTTATCAGGAATATTTGAATGCGCTTCACCCTGACGTTAGTGAGCATGTCAAACAAGGCTGGAAGGAACTTCACCAAAAGAGCAAAGTTGAACTTGGAGATTATGTCTCAGCGAAAGAAACCCCACAGACAATTCCTATAGATGAAAAAGTTCTTAAACAATGGGACAAGCTTGGTGTTCAGATTCTCACCTTTGAAAAAGACCTCAAAGTTCTTGGATGCCTCACCGTTCAGAAGGGAAAAAACGGAAATATATTTTTTGAGCCTTATCCGTTTGAAGCTCAGGGAGAAGTCACTGTCAATGATGAGCTATATACCCAGTACGCCCTTTTGAAATTCTTTGAAATGCCTGAGGCTAGAAAGTGTCATATGTTGAAGTTTGGAACAAAATTAGTTTTTGAAGAAAAAGAAGACTTAAAATTTTTCCAAGAGCAAGGTTTTCAATTTAAAACGATATCTCATCAAAATTTCTCAAGACTTCCAGTCTCGGCCAAGCCGCTATGACTGAGCGAGATTGGATCCTTCATGTTGTTCATGCTTTTTATCAAAAGGCAAAAGATGATGTTCTAATCGGTTATCATTTCAGAATCATCAAGGACTTTGACAGCCACATCCCCCGTATCGCCACCTTCTGGGACCTGCAACTTTTGGGCTCAACTCAAAGACCATTCACTGAACCTTTTGATGTCATGAAAGTTCATATCCCTCTTCAAATTAAACGTGGAGAATTAGGGCGATGGCTTTTGTTGTTTAGAAAAACGTTGGATGAAGAGGTCGCTACTCGACCGGAGTTCGCCGCCTTGAAAGAACTATGGCTGACTCGCTTAATTTTTTTTGAAGGAGTCTTTCTAAGGTTTTTTGGCTTCGAGTGATTGCACCACGAATTTTTCAAGCACTGGCTCACCAGTGACATCATCAAACAGCCAGTTTCTCACGTAATAGCCACGAACCTTCTTGGCCGCAAACTTTGCTTGTTCTTCTGTCGTAAACTCTACTGCAATAAAATCTAATTTCTGAACTTGGACAATGTGTCCTGAAATACACCCTTCAGTATAGTCACCGCAACTAACTCCTTCCGCCATTGATTTAGGGAGGATAAAAGTAGTAGTTGCATCGGCAGCCTTGGCCTTAGCATAAATTTCCTCTTTGCTGTACTTGAGTTCTTTAGTGCAGGACATAAAGAGGAAGATAAGAAATAAAACTGAAAATGACTTCATACAAAAAGTTTAAACCATTTTGGCCCAATGTCTATAACGCTTTACTCACCCAAAGTTGATTTCAGGTGAAGATACGCAGCACCGTCTAGGCATTTGATCTTTGAAAAGATAAACCATCCTCTGAAAATGGAGGTCCAATGAAAAAAATCATCGTCTCTTGTTTGATGTTAACCGCTCTGCCCGCAGTGGCAGATGTGGTGACAAGCACTATTCATTCAGTTGAAAAAGTGAAAAACAACTATCTCGTGAAGTTTGAAAACGGACGGGTAGCCTTCGTTTCCAATCAGAACAAAATGTTTGGTGTCCAAAATCTACACGCCCTTAAGGGCGCCAGAGTTGAGGCCAAACTCGGTAGCGACTACTCCCTTCAATCTATTCAATCAATCGAGTCAGCTCCAGAGAATGTAAAAAGTCTTCCCTCATTTGAAATCGTGGAGCCACCGACCTATGAACCAACGGTGATTCCAAGCTTAGCTGAGGCCAATAAGATCTTCAAACGCCTAAACCCCAACTACAAGCGTGCTTCGGAATGCTCCAATCGAGCACATGTATGGGCAAGTGAAGAATTTAAGAAAAATAATATAAAATCCATGAAAGTTTTTGCTCTCTTCACCGCCTCATATATCGACCGAGTACGGTTTAAATGGTGGTACCACGTGGCCCCGATGTTTGCCGTTAATGAAGACGGAAGAATTGAAAGAAGAGTCATGGACTATATGTTCAATCACCATCCTGTAACCGTAAAAGAATGGACCGACCAATTTGTCTTTAGTAAACGTCCCTGCCTACCTACCACCAGATTTTCAGAATATGACGTTAATCCCCAGACGGAGGACTGTTATTTAATGGATGGAACCATGTATGACTGGACTCCAACCGACTTAAGCAATCGTGAATTACAAGGCAGATATAAAACTGATTTTTCACAAGGCGAAATCCGCGCCGCTTACAGCGAGGCATTTTAAATGAAAAAGATTAATAAACTAATTCCTGCAGCATGTTTATTGGCCCTTGCATCTTGTGGAGGCAGTGGAAGCAGTGCGAGTGGTGGCGGTGGCACCAGACCAGCTGATGACCCGAGAGAAGAGATGCAAGCAGCGGAGGGAACTTATAAAGCGATACTCAGACCCTACAATTTTACTGTGGCCGGCTGGATTCCTAACGGAATGACCGATATCAAAATCACTGGTCATATGATTGAGGTCAAATCGTGGCTTGATGATGCTGCCAATGTTGTGCATATGCAAAATATTCATCTTGGTACTGAGTGTCCAACCATCGCCAATGATTCAAATGGAGATGGCTTCGTAGATTTCAATGAGTCAGTGCAAGTCTCCAAACAAATCCTACTTCATCTGGATGCAGATATAGAGTCTCAATCAGAAATCAGTGTCTATCCTAAAGGCAATTTCACCTATTTCCAAACGGCTTCGCTCTCGTCTTTGATCCCGCTAAACTTGGAAGGGAAAGTGATTATCGTAACTGGAGCAGCAGCAAACCGTGGGCTTCCCGCAACGGTAAGTCAGATCAATAATCAAACCCGAGAATTCTCGATTCCAATCGCGTGTGGGGTGATTGAAAGAATGCCTGAGATTGCAAACAACTAAAAAAAAAGCCACCTCAAGGGTGGCTTTTTTAATTAACGTCTTATCGGAGAATAAATTTTACCTAACCCACCCAACGGTACTGGTGAATTCTTAAAGGTGGCCGTTCGCTGAAACATCCATAGGAAGTCAGGTCTGGTTTCTGAGATCCACGAGCCGCCAATAACTTTTCCAGCAGCATCAATTTCAACGTAGTACTCGTAAGGCTTAAAACGAAACTCCTGGTGAACTGTGCCTGTGACAGGACTTTTTGAAACAAAGTTCTTTTTGCCTTCAGCAGCAAGTTGTGGCGTATAAAACTTTAACTCTTCACCATAAGTCATTTTTGTATGAACACGAACTTTGCGTGCAACTCCTCCAGCTCTTTCTGATTCAGAAATGGCTTCTTCACCAACAATCGCCGATTCATAACTCGTCACAGGTTGGTTCCACACATCATTGTATCGATCAATATCGGCGACAAATCCCCTGCCGTGAATTCCCAGCATATTCGTTAAGACCACGTGAAAGGCACCTGCATTGACGTCTTTGCAGTCAGGGCTATTAGCATCCTCATCTGAAGGTGGGTTGGTGTTTCTATCACGATTGTCGCCTTCTCCTGGCACTTTACCGCTAACCTTACAGCGTCTACCGGTAAAAGAATAAGCTCCACCGAAATTGGAAGCCTCATGCGCAGCAAGTAAAGCCTTCACATCTGACGATCCAAAAGGAACTTTGATACCATCTGGATTTGTCACTAGAACTTTGGCCGGCTCCGGATAATTGGTCGCTGCTTGTGACCAGCCATGGCAAATGCCTTCCCACCATAAATCTCGAGGCGAAAATTTTCCAAGCATTTTTCTAGTCAGGGTGTAGTTGTAGTCGCCCATTGCTACATCATACATTTCAGCAGGAGAAAGCTGCGAGAGTTCCTGCATATTCATTCTTTTCAATTCATCTTTTGAATAGAATTTATATTTAAACGGCTCCGGATTTGGATGACTCCAGCGGTAAGCAATTCCACCCACGTTTGATGGCCAGTAGGTTTCAGACCACCCATACCTGTCATCAAGCTGTTCCCCATTTGTTGGGAGTTGTTTGAAATTCATAATCATCTCAGTGCCGGCCAATTTTTTAAAAAAGACTGGACTATTACCTTCCTCAAATCTTTCTGCGTGCGCCAAATGAGGGGCCAGAGTTGCAAAAGCCAAGAGAAGAACAGTTTTCATTTTCCATCCTTGTTTAAGTAAACGCGACAAACTTATAACTTAGTCGTGCATCTAGCGAAAGCCTGGAAGAGATATTGGAAGATAATTTTACAGTGGGGATTCAAGCAGCTGGAATAGTGATTGATGACTTAAGATATGGGCATCGCAGTAATTAAAAAAATTAAGCAATGCCCTGAGAAAATTAGAACACCGTTTCTTTTAATGTCATTTCAAGAGTCGGGTAGCGGAATCTGAATTTTGCTTCTTTGAATTTTATTGGAAGAACTTTTTGACCTCCGAGAAGAATCTGAGACATATCACCGAATATTATTTTGAGCGCAAATCCCGGAACGGGAATAAAAGCTGGTCGTCTCAAAACTTTTCCAAGTACTTTTGTAAATTCAGAGTTCGTTGCAGGATAAGGAGCTGTTCCATTCAGAGCACCTTTGATTTCATTATTCTTTAGCGCCTCGATATACATTGAAGCTAAATCCTCAATATGAATCCAACTCATGTATTGGTTACCTGAACCTAATGGTCCGCCGGCCCCCATTTTGAAAGGAGGAAGCATTTTAGCCAGTGCTCCACCACGCTTACCTAGAACAACGCCGACTCGAATAAGCACGACTCGCGCACCAAAGTTGCGCGCCTTATTAGCTTCATTTTCCCAATCTTTACAAACTTTCGCCAAAAAATCGTCAGCAAGAGTTGAAGACTCATTGATTTCTTCAGACCCTCTGTTGCCGTAGATACCAATAGCTGAAGTAGAAACAAAAACTTTAGGTTTGATATTAAGCTTCTCAATGACTTCAACTAACTTTCTAGTTCCGTGAATACGAGAGTCATAAATATTCTTTTTATGCTCATCACTCCAACGTTCAGCAATTGTTTCCCCCATCAGGTTGATCACGCCGTCAGCACCTTCTAAAGCTTCAGCGGGGGGAAGAGTCTCAGTGTCATTCCACTGATAGTATTTACACGCACTACCTAGAGTCATAGCAGCTCTGGCCACATTTCGCGTCAGGACAATCACTTCATCCCCTGAAGCCAATAATTTTTGAACTATTACTTTTCCAACAAAACCGGTAGCCCCAGTAATTACAAC
Organism: Halobacteriovorax sp.; assembly: GCA_020048985.1. Lineage (GTDB taxonomy): Bacteria > Bdellovibrionota > Bacteriovoracia > Bacteriovoracales > Bacteriovoracaceae > Peredibacter. The sequence continues at coordinate 32,493 of JAIFLR010000041.1, forward strand.
TTTCATAAAATAACCTTTTTATAATTTTTCACATCTTACCCCTTTGGGGACCTCTATAGTATATACAAATTTTAGACATGGAGAAACTCTAACTACCAAGTTTTAGCGTTCTGGGTTAATCATTAGGCATGAGTATTCAGAACGAAGAAATCATCATTATAGGGGCAGGGATCACTGGTTTGCATCTTGCTCAATGCCTTAAGCTCCGTCATCAGGGCTGTCTCATCCTGGAGAAATCCAAAGGGCTTGGAGGCAGAGTGGCCACAAGAAGGATTGATGACTTGGGTCTTGATCATGGTGCAGCTTTCCTCGACTCAGTCATTGCCACACAGCTTAATCCTGAGGTCTGCAAAAAAGGATTTTTTTTCCACGGGGGAATGAATTCTTTGGCCAAGGAATTGGGGAAAAATCTAAACGTCTCCAAAAGTCAGAAAGTTCAAAAAATTTCCCAATCGGGCCTCGGATGGAGTTTACAAACAGAAGATGGAGCAAGCTTCTTTTGCAAAAAACTCATTCTCACTGCTCCTCTGCCTCAGGCGCTGGAGCTTTTATCTCAAAATTCCTTGAGTCCAGCTTCGCTTGAACTTGGAATAAAATATTCCAAAGCCATTATATATTTGGCCATCCTTAACGACATTCCAGCAGATGCAGTTTCAAGCAATTTTGAAAATCATGAATTTCTCCTGATGAGGGAGCGCCACCTCCATCCAAGAGGTTTAGTCGTTCAGCTGTCTCAGGATTTTTCAGAGAAATATTTCGAAAAAACAGATGAAGAAATACTTTCATTGATTGCTCCTGTCATCGCCCAATCTCCATTTGCTGAGGCAACAGTCGAAAAATTTGAGTTGAAAAAATGGCGTTACTCTCGCCCACTTTCCACTTACTCATCTCCCTATATAGAAATTCATCCTGGACTCTTCCTTTGTGGGGACGCCTTTGGTTCTCCTTTTACAAGCGCTGAGGCCCTGGCCCAAGTCCTATAACTGCCTAATCAGATCGGATAACATCCTCGTGCAAATTTTACGGGATTTGGCATAATGAAGTGATGAAGAAAAATCTTGGTTTGGTCATGACAGGCGGTGGTGCAAGAGCGGCCTATCAAGTTGGTGTTGTTCGGGCGATTTACGAAATATTAAAAAAGGACACCGGTCTTTTTGATGTCATCACCGGAAACTCCGCCGGAGCTATCAACTCGACCTATCTTGCTGCCAATGCCAGAGACTGGGATGTGGCGACTGCTAACTTGATTTCCCTTTGGAAAAGAATCAAGCCTCAGAATGTTTATGATTTACGTGCCAGAACCATTTCGGAATTAGGAATGAAGTGGCTAGGCGGAGCTGTCTTTGGTGGGATGACAACTACAGGAAGTCATATCAACCATCTTCTTGATACCGCTCCTCTGAGAAAACTTCTGTCACGAGAAATAGATTTTAATCACATCCAGCAAAACATTAAAGATAACACTCTAAGGGGTGTGGCCCTCTCGACCACTAACTACAATTCTGGAAGTAACGTGGTTTATTTTCAAGGGGCGCTAGATATAGAAAACTGGGCACGCAGTGATCGCTTTTCAATCAGAGAAGACATCAATATTGATCAGCTCATGGCCTCTTCGGCCATTCCGTTTTTCTTTCCTCCAATTCAAGTGGGAGATAGTTATTATGGGGACGGATGCGTAAGGCAAACAACCCCTCTTTCTCCTGCGATACATCTCGGGGCCGAAAAAATTATTGCCATTGGCGTGAGATACCCCCACAACCAGGCACGTATGCAAGACCTCGCCCTCTCTCCCTTTAAGAATCCAACCATCGGACAAATTACCGGAGTGATGATGAATGCCGTCTTCCTCGATTCTCTTGAGGCAGATGTAGAAAGAATGATGAAGATAAACTCTTTAATCAAAGAAGGTCACCGGGATGGATTTAAGGCGATCCCTATTCTGATGCTAAGACCCTCACGGGATCTGGGAAAAATGACCGAAAAATTAAACGAGGAGTTGCCTGCGACTCTTAGGTATTTACTCAAAGGTATTGGTGTGACTGAACACGAAGGGCTGGATCTTTTAAGTTACCTGGCCTTTGATCAATCTTATACCGTTCCACTTATGGATCTGGGCTATGAAGATACGATCAAACGCTCAAGCGAGATCCAGGATTTTAACGGCGTTTAATACCGCGGTTTCTCTTAACGGGAGCCTCTGAGAGACCTTTCTTATAATCGGCTTTAGCACCCGAGCGCCCACGACCTGATGATTTAACCGCTCTTCCACGTCGATCCACAAGTTCAGCATTATCAGTTTTCTTAGTTGGCTTGCCACGGAAAGTTGCTGGTTTTTTGATTTCGACTTTCTTCTCAAATTTCTTCTCTTGAGATTTTAATTTCTCTTCAGGAATCACTTCAAGATTAAGATGGCTTTGATTGGCAATGGCTTCATTGATCTGAGCAATCATTTTAGAGTCATGTGGGGCAACCAGGTTATAAACCATACCCTTTCTTCCACCACGAGCAACTCGACCACAACGGTGTAGATAATAGATCGCAGTCTTAGGCAGGCCGTAGTTCAAAACCCACACAAGATCTTTAATATCGATACCACGAGCAGCTACATCAGTAGCAACCAAGACTTGTACTTTGCCTTCAACAAAAGATCTAGTGTTAGCTTCTCTTTCTTTAATCTCAAGATCCCCATGAAGAAGCTTCATTTTAAGCTTCGGCATTTTCTCTGTGAGATATTTAAATAATTCTTCGGCTTGATTTTTTTGGTTAGTAAAAATAATCCCACGGCCCTGAGCTTGTTTCTCCATGAACATTTTTACAACCATGTTCTTTTCTGCTGGAGTCACACTCACGTTATAAGTTTCAACTTTTGACTGAGGAGCATGAGAATCGCCTCCGGCAATTTTCTCAAACTTGATGGCCGGGAAACGGTCAATAATAAACTGCTCAACATCAGCGGGCAGAGTTGCCGTAATGAAACCAAACTGAGTCATATTCATATCAAAATATTCAATAATGGTATCAAGGTCTTTTTTAAATCCCATATCAAAGAGCTGATCAGCTTCATCAAAAATCACATATTGAAGTTGGTTAAGATTAAGTTCTTTATGTCTTAATGCACTTTTAATTCTTGATGGAGTCGCAATCAAAATTTCATATGAACCACTGGCCACTGATTTCATCTTGGCATTGGTGTCACCACCAGTCAGATCACGCACGCGAAGTTTCGTGTGGTGAGAGATACTTTTAAAAACGTTATAAATCTGAGTTGCAAGTTCTCTAGTTGGGGCCACGATCATGGCGTAAGGGGCACACTTCATGGTGTTTTTTACACCTTCATCTTCTTTGGTTTTAAGCTTGCTACAAATTGGAAGAGCATAGGAAAGAGTTTTCCCTGAACCCGTTTCAGACAAAACAATGATCGATTTCCGATCAAGGATCTCAGGAATCACCCTTTTTTGGATCGCTGTGGCCGTTTTTATCCCCTCTTCTTTGAAGAAACCTTCAAGACCGGGATGGAGGGGAACATGTAAAAACGCCATAAAAATTCCTAAGCTAATGATTTGTGACTCCGAGTACCATCTGGCGCAGAGTTTGTCAGTCTGAATGGTAAAAAATTCTGAATATCCCAGAATGGCGAAAGCCCTTAGAATGTGGGGAGTGCTTTTCACTATAAGGACCATTTCATGCTTAGAAAGACCTATCTTGCGACCCTAGCCCTACTTTTGGGACTTTATTCAACTTCTTCTAGTGCCCAGATCTTTGATCTGACTTTCACACCCTCGACAGGTGTGCCGCCAGCGGTAACCGCTGCCATTAATGCAGAAATTCAAACGGCCGAGAACGAAATCAACGATGGACTCCCGAATGCTTCTAACCCTGACCGCTTAATGGAAGGGATGGCCAATTCATCAGTTATGGCCGGTAAAGGGATTGGTTCAGATTACGCCTCAAACATGTCCGTATTGCTATTAGGTGCGGGCGTCGGTGTAGGTGCAGATTTAGAAAAAAATGAAGAGGCAGACACTGATCTATCAGGAGTGGGTGTCCAGGGTGGACTTATTCTGGGAACCAATCTCGCCTGGATGGATACAAAAAGTATTCTTGGTCTTGAAACTGATAAGCTGAACGTCTACGTAAACTTTTTTACCTACTCTACTGAAAAGGTAACAGGTGACACCGACGCTTCAATTGATATGTCATCCTACGGAGTGCACTTTAGTTATAACCTGGTCAAGCCTAAGGGGAATGTCCTTCTCGGCTGGGGAGGAGTCAAAGTTCACTGGGGCTATGAGTACAATAAGACGAATTTGAAATTTAACTCTAGCATTACTGAAAATATCAGCACCACCGATGTAAGTGGTACTTACTCAGCTGACGTTGAAGCCAGTCCATATGCGACCATTGACGTCGCCACTCATTCCATACCGCTCGAGATTTCAACCTCCGTTCAATTTCTCTACTTTGTCAGCCTATATGGCGGACTTGGCGCCGATTACAACTCGGGTAGTGCCACTGGTAAAGGGGATCTGAATTCCACTCCAGCGGCACTGAATTGTACAGCTGGTGCTTGTCCAGGTGGAGCAACTTCAGGAACAATCACAACTTCCGCCAACATCGATGGAAAAGGTAAGGCTCTGCCTATCACTACCCGCGGCTTTGCAGGTGTGCAGTTAAATCTTCCTTTCATCCGAGTTTTTGTTCAGGCCGATAAAGCCTTCGGAAACGAACTTGTTGGTGCTACAGCCGGTGTTAGACTCGTTTTCTAAATCGTTTTTTATTTTTACTTCGCCAGGCCTTTGGTTGCTCAATACCTCCAAAGGCCCAAAGATTTCGCTTCTTTCTTTTGGCCATAATCAGCGCCCTTAAATACTCATACTTCTCGTTTTGACTGGTGAATTTGGCGTGGGGATAGAGACTAGCACACCCCTCTTGAATCAGCCTGAAACTCACCCGATCAATGTCCCCCAAAATCCTGCCATAGATATCAAGCCCATAAATATCGAGTTCCCCTTTTTCTTTTAGAAGTCGGCTTAAGCATTTTTGTGAGAACTGACCCGCGTCCGTGTTGCTTAAGAGAAAAGGCTGACCTTTCTCAGGGGCATCAACCCGTGATAAGCGCACCTTCGCTTCAAATCTTCCCCTCCTTATCAGAACCGTATCACCATCATAAACCCTGAGAATTTCGACACTCATTCGTATGGGTATGAGGTCTGTAAGATCTACTCTGACTAGGAAAAGACTCAACAAAGGCCAAAGAATTTGATAAGGTCCGCGCATAAATTAAATCCTTACTGGAAATGCCGGGGCCTAGGCCTCTGGAAAACAACTAATGCCAAGGAAAGTTCTAAAATGAATGTTCGTTCAGATGTAAATCAACATTTTAAATTCACTCTTCAACACGTCGACAAGAGCTGCGGAGCTCGCGCCGGAATTATTCATACTCCACATGGTGATATTGAAACTCCGGTTTTTATGCCGGTGGGAACTCATGGAGCGATCAAAGCTCTTCAACCTAAAGAGCTAGTGGATATGAATATCCAAATTATGCTCTCAAATACGTATCACTTGCATTTAACTCCTGGCTCAGAGCTTATTGCCAAGGCCGGTGGACTTCATAAATTTATGGGATGGGACCGCCCAATCCTAACTGACTCCGGCGGCTTTCAGGTTTTTTCACTCCAGAAAAACTCCATCACTGAAGAAGGAGCAAACTTCAAAGGGGCAAAAGGCGAGAACGTTCTTCTGACTCCAGAGATTTCAATTCAAGTTCAACAGAATCTTGGCTCTGATATCATGATGGCCTTTGATGAATGTATTCCTTATCCGGCCACTGAAAAATATGTGGAAGAATCAATTGCTCGAACTCACCGCTGGCTAGACCGATGTATAACTGCTTGGACTAAACCCAATCAAGCGCTATTTGGAATTGTTCAAGGTGGGATTTATGAAAAGTATCGTGAGAAATGTATTGAAGAAGTAACTAAAAGAGATCTTCCTGGTTACGCCATCGGTGGGGTTTCAGTGAACGAAGGAACTGACTTGATGGAGAAGGTAGTTAAATTTACTGCCCCATTAATGCCAAAAGATAAGCCTCGCTACGTTATGGGTGTGGGAATGCCGGAAGATCTGCTCATGATCTGGGAAAACGGTATTGATATGAGTGATTGTATCATTCCAACTAAATTTGCTCGTGGAGGAACTCTCTTCACCAATCGTGGAAAAATTCGTATCGATCACCAAAATTACCGCCGCGATTTCTTTCCGATAGAGCCGAATTTAAAAGACTACGTGAATACCAATTTCACTCGTGCCTATATCAAACATTTATTTGATTCAAATGAAATTCTGGGACAGATTCTGGCCACAGCTCACAACATTTCTTTCTACAAATCTTTGGCATCCAGAGCACGGGAAGCGATCCTTGAAGACCGCTTCCTGGAATTTAAGAAACAATTTCTTGATGGGTATAAGAAGAACTAGAAGTTTTCCTTAATCACCCTGAGTTGAAGTCGGCGGCGGTTAGTTTCAAGTTGAGACTTAACCGCAGTGACATCTACTTTAAATTTAACCACTAGTGGATCTGCTGAAAACTCAGTGATGGCACTAGCTTCAATCGGTGCCCACTCTCCTAAAAGACAGGCCTCACGTTCTTTTTTAAATCTGATGCGGTTGAGATTTGTATCAATTGGGTATTGTCCCAAACATGCTTTCGCCTTTGTCGTGGCCAGCTCGACAATTCTTTTTTCTAAACCGGAAATCGACTTCTCAGCAAAGACTGACTTCGATTCATCCAGCCAAGAGTTGTATTCCGGCGCCAGATGAATGTCTCGGCAGGCACTCTCTACGAATGCTCCAAAGACCGGTGCCCTCAGCTGATAAGTCAGAGGGAAATCAATTTTCACCAAGGCCAGCGCCTGACAATCCTTATTTAGATTCTCTACATTGAGCACGTCTTTAACCCAAACAAAATCGGCCAGCATTTTCTTTCTTAAAGTTCCCTGATCATTTTGGATGTATTCAAGAGCAGCTTTATTTTCTTTTGCGCGTTTCTGTTTGTAAATTTCCAATAAACTTTTCTGGAGTTCAGGAAGAACTTCTTCATGAAGAATCGCTTCTTCTTTTGGATGTTGAACTTTAAGGTCCCCGACTGCAAGATTTCTCACAATGGATTTTGCACCGTCAGGAAAGTCCGCATTTAAACAATTAAATAGAGAACTGGCCATGTAGCCATCCCCCACAGAGAAGAACTTGCCTGAAGGAGGCAGGTCATCACTTAATGGGATGGATTCACACTTGGCCCATAAATCTTTTGCCTCAAGATCAATCTGCGACTTGTGAGAAAGCACAAACGCCTTGTAATAACCATTAAGGTATTCTCTAGTATCAGCGATCGAGTGGCTCGTGAGATAAAGTTCGGCCAAATCCTGAGCATGGGTACTTGGAAGATTGAGTGGCGCAATTTTCTGGGTCGCCAGTCTGAGAACTTCAGTTTGATAACAAGTTTCTTCTGAAGCAATATCGGCACAAGAAAGAAAAGCCGTGTTGGCCATACTTCGATTAGGAATCTCATCATAGAAAGCCTGAACTTTTGCGAAGTAGGTTTTATCCGTCTGAAGTTCCTGCAAGTATTTATTCATGAGACCATTCACTTCAGTTTTAAATCCCGACTCCCAGTCACTACTTGGCGAGTATCCTGAAAGGACTCTACATCCATCGGGGTCACTGACTTTAACTTTGGCCTGAACTTCCTTGGAAATTTCTGTCGCTTTCGCCCCCAAGCAGTTAATCATCGCTGGGAGAAGAGGCGTGATAAAATCCGTTTTCTTAAAATAAGTAGAAGCAAATCCCTGACTACTCTTGGAGCAATTCCCTACCGCTCTGAAAGCTAGCTGGGAGATTAATGAAGCGTGATTTACCATCCATCCTTTCACGAGATCAGAATTCTGAAACTGTTTATCAAAGAAATAATTCTTTGAAGTAAAGTTCCAATGCTCAGAGGAAATATTGTTTTTTGTGGTTGAACCCTCAACCCTAAAGTGGGCGATGGTCTCTGCAAAGTTTTCTGCAGGAGAAGTTCCGGCATAACTTGTGGCCAGTTTAATGCCTGGCTTATGCTCCCATTGGCGAACAGTTTTCCCAGCATCATCTTTATACTCTTTTAAGAAAAAATTCGATACTGTTAGATAATCCGGTTCATCCGAGCGATAACTTTTTTTAAGTTTTTTCCCCTGATGGTAGTCCACTTGGTGGGTCAACTCATGCAGAACAGATTCATAAAATGTTCCGGGATGCGCATCAGTTCCTGTCGCCAGACAGCCGTCCTGGAGAGACACAATCCCGTGGCTCCATGCAAGTCCACAGGTCATACTACTCATAAAACCAAAATATTCACCACGAGGGACACGCTGAATTTCCGTCAAATAGTTCAATTCCGTATGAGGAGCTTTGATCATGTGAGACAAACGCCAGAAGGCATAAAGCTCGTTTTCGCTCCATAGATAATCAGAAACTTTAAAAACTTTTTCGTTATAAATCCCGGGTTTGATATCCCTGTAACTGCCACCATAAACCGTGTTGTGAGCAGTTAAATAGTTCCCCATTTTGAGAAACCAAAGGTAATGCACATATCCCGCGACGTAGTCCTCTTTGCCGTAGATTTTATTGAAGATGCAGGGAAGATCCTTACAGGCCGAATAATCGATGGCATCTGCGTCGTTAAGATCGCCTAGGCGTTTTCCGTGGGTATTTAAAAAATTCGCCTGTGGAATCGGAAGATCCTCAAGATTTAAATGCTTCCACTTGCCTTTAACTTTGGTACCCGAAGCATATTTTTTTTCTAGCTCTTTGATCTCACTCTTTAGTATTGAAACGGAGAATACGTCTTTCAGACAAAGGTCAGCGGCCAGCGTCGCCACCTTTCTCTCGGCGATTTTCTCGTCAGGAGCTGATTTCTCAAGCTGACTGAGGAGTGTAGGAAAGTCATTCGATCGCGAGCAGCCCACACTCATAAGAGCAACGAGAATAATTAAATTATTTTTTTTCATATTCTACCACTCTGCTAATTGTATCGGAACCTTGGGTGTAAATGACTGAGAGCCCTTGTTCTGGGCATGCCATTTCAACTTCTGGTTGAGTATGCGCCTTGGGATCCTGAGGAAGTGTTGTAGTCTTCATGAATGGACAAGATTTGAATTTGTGTTTCCACCACATCACGAGTTTTTCATCCCCAGTCGGATTAGTGAAACGATTGCTCACAAGGTCACCCTTGAGTTGAATGCTTTCATTATTTTTAAATTTCATCATGGAGCCATCTTTAACCTCCGGAATTTTTTCTTCCGAAAGTGGCTCACCTTTTTCAGCGATCACGTCAGCACGTGTCGTCTCACCAATTTTAAAGGATGATCGTTTGGCGCCACAGGCGCTCAAAAGCAGAAGGCTTAGAATGATAAAGACTTTCATGGTTATTTTTCTCCATAAAGCCTATCGGAAGCATTACCAGACAACTCAAGTCCGGAATGGGTTTTTCTCGTGATATCTGATGGTTAAGACGCTAACCAATTGACTTTTATTAATGAATCCCGTTTGTTAGGCTAAATAAAAGGACATTCTATGAACTGCTTAAAATCTCTTATCGTTCTCTCGGCCCTCTTAAGCTCACAAGCATTTGCCAAAGATCTCAACCTCAAGTGTGTTGCCACCTATAACGCAGATAAAGTTCTTGAAACAGAATTAACTCTGGCCTCTGGAGCTCGCAGCATCTCTTTCGGAGAAGCTCAAGGATTTGATTTTTTCCTGACTCATACTGGAGACAACACTGTTGAACTTCAGGCGTTGAATATTGATGAGCCTTCTCGTAGTTACGCAACAGCAAAACTTACTGACTCATCTTCATTTGTTGAATTGAGTATCTGGAAAAGAGAATTCATCATGGAAGTTCGCTGCACGTTGATTTAATTTTATCGCCGGTGTCGAAAAGGCCCCGATATTTTTAGCTCCCGCCATTCTTCAATTGACAGAAAATCACCCTAATTGGTTTTATAAGAGAAAGATCTTTTGCCTCACATACATGGAGCTCGGATGAAACACTTTCTCGGAATTTTCCTTTTCTCATTTGCCTTTAACGCACAATCACAGCCTCTACCCCAGAGTCAGTGTCCACAGGCAGGAGTCCTTCTAAGCCGCGACTATATTGGCCTCTCTGGTGATGCTGTTCAAAGTAGCTATCGCCGTGACGGAGCAGCACAAATACCTACAACTCAAGATTTTGCAGGAAACCTGACAGCTCGCACTTACAAAGTTTTTAATGAACGCTCGTGCGTTGCTAAGGTTCACAACTACCAACAACAAGTTTGTGCGGATGTTCCAGCCGATATCGCTGTAGGGCGTGGAAACAATCTCTTTCGCAGTTTCTTTGACTTAAACATTACTTCACTTAAGCGTGCTGAAATGTTCTCTCAAACTGTTAAATACGGCCTGGGCACTACTCAAGCAACTCGCATAACTACCGCCAATGAAGTTATAAAAAACATGACTCGTATTGCAATCTCAACTGGTATTCCAAACAGCTGGGATCTATTAGGTCTAATGCTAAAACAAGTAGTAGCTGAAGGCTTCATGACTCAAGCGGAATTTGATGACATTTTTGTAGTCAACGCTGCTACCAATAAGGCCAACCTTGGATTCCAACCGCTAAACGGAGTACAAATCAACGAAGGAAAAGGAAACGGAAAATTAGCTCGTATTTTCGATCTCACACTCACTCTTCTTCACCGCGCTCAACTGATTAAGAGAACTATCAATGGTGTTTCTGATGCTGCTTCTGTGAACCTGGCGAAGTCATTTATTGAATTCGCTAGCGTCAATGGTGTCCCAGCGAAATGGACCCACTTCGTTGTTATGCTTAAAGATTCAGCAGTTAAAAATGCCATCTCTCAAGCAGAATTTCAAAACATCACCGAGGGTCTTGAAACAATCAACAGAATGAACCTTGGCTTTGAAGTGAATTACTTCATCTGCAAAATGGAAAATAGACAGCACTTTTATAACGCTGTTATAGATACACGCAGACAGGATTTTCATCAGGATATTTCTAAGAGCTTCCGTATAAATGTCTCTAACGCTCCTCTACTCCAAGGAGAATCTGAAGAAGTCGTTGCCACTTTCAATGGTCTTGATGAAATGCAAATTTCTGTTTCACAAAATTACAACAATTTCACCATTGAGCGCTCCACTGCTGATCAAATAGAGTTCATAAAATTGGTTGGTGCACGTAAGAGAGTCACTCCTCCCAACGCTATTGTGGCCCAGGTACTTCATCAGGGAAGCAAAGTGAACGTTAACCTTCAAAACTCTGCTTTCAACCCTTTAGTTGGTGGAAAAGTTGTTGTTGAAGTGCGTTTCTTTGAGAAAGTAGCGATTCTTTCAGATAAGCATCTTGGAACAAAGATTTTTGAATTAACTAACGGTGATATGAATACTTTCACCCCTAATGTTCAGATGATCAAATCGGGCCGTAAGGCATATGTTCAACTTTACATGAAAGTAGTTGGATCTAATTATTACAATGAAGAGCTTTCAACCTTCAAAGAATTCAGAGAATAAGATTTCAAATCTATGATGTCCAGGCCCTACAATGAGGGGCCTGGACAAATTAGGCTTAGTTAACTTGAGTAAAAGAGAATTCTGGTGGGAGCATATTGCATGTACCGGCGTTTTCACCTGCGCAAACACCAGATGCTCCATCATTACCGTCACAGACTTTACCGTCGGTATTCACGGTAAATTTTGCAACGGCAGACCCACTGACTGTTAAAGAGGAAAGCAACTGAAGTCCAGCGAGGGCCGTACAGCCAGCTGTATTACAAGCTGGTGGATTAAAGGCATCACTTCCCAAAGTACCGTCCTGAGCAGTGGTAATATACATGGCAACGCGATTGTCACCTCCATCACAGCTGCTGGTCGTTCCATCAATCAAAAGCGAAGTACTTGTAGCACGGCATACGTCTTGAGTACTCTCAACTGTATTATCGCAAACTCCCACGGTGCTATAAGGTGTCACTTTAATATTGTCTGAAAATTCGATAATCACACAAGGATAAGTGCCGTCATCAAGGCGACCAGAACCTAAAGTTGGACCACCTTTAAATTCTGAATATTGTGGATTTGATTTCACAAAAACGGTAACAGGGTTAGAGCAATTTGGCGAAGTTGAGACCGCCATTTTATAGATTTTAAGTTTAAGTGAGTTCGCATTTAAAGGAACTGCAAAGGCAGAGTAAGTAGTCATTAGACACAAACCGGCCGCAAGAAATTGCTTTTTCATCTTAACCTTCTCCTTCAAGTGTAAAATTATCAGAAGAAGAACTGTCACTGTCACCGCTAAAACAAGAGACAGCCGTTAGACTCATTAGTAAAAGAAATAAAATGGTTACCATTTTCATCAAATCCTCCATTCAAAATATTGATCAACTGACTTAACGGTTAAGACAAATAAATCTGTAGGATTCCTGTAATAAATTTGGGCAGAAAAAAATGACTCGATCTTCAACTGATAGGATCAATCTCCCTAGACTCACCCTCCAAACTGACAGCTTTAGTCAGTTTTCTTTCCAGATTCTCATAACTAACATTATGGAGCATCGAAATGCGGAACTTATTGCTCCCAAGTTCTCAGTAAGAATCAATATCAATTGTCGCCAATGCTTGAGCGCGGAATTTTTCTTCTTTTACAAATGGGCCTAGATTGGAAAGAAGGTCTCCCTTGAGTTGAATACTTTCATTAATTTTTAATTTCATCCGAGGGCCATCTTAAACCGCCCGAAGTTTTTCTTCGAACGGTCCCTCACCTTTTTCAGCGATCACGTCAGCACGTTTGGTCTCACCAATTTTAAAGGATGATCCTTCGGCGCCACAGGCTTTCAAAAGCAATAGGCTTAGAATAATTAAGGCTTTCATGGGTACTTTTCTCCATGAAACCTATCGCCTCTCAGATTCAGAAGGTGTCGATCCTATAATATCAATCCGCTAAGGACTAGTCTCATCCAAGTTATGAAACATTAAAATGGGAAACTTAGGTCACTCTAATTAATGAGAAGGTTCAGAATTTTTCCTAACGCCCGATCTTTCATGACTCAAATAAAGACAGACCCAGGATGGAAGATTCTATAGAGCTAACTGTAGGAGACATCAAAAAACAATCAAAAATCAACAATGTTTTCAGATGCAATAAATACATCGATTAAAGCGAGCCATCAAAGCGTTATTATCAATTTTTAATATTTATAATCGAGTGTTACTCTTAAAAAGAATCATAAAAGGAGTTTTCATGAGAATACTAATATTAAACTTAACTGTTTTTCTTGCAGTTTCTTGCTCCTCCAAGAATCTATCAACAAGTGGACTGGACTATAAGCCTGCCTCATACGGTCCTCAGTTAGACGAAAGAGGCCTTCGCCAAAACTTTATCGACCGTGGGAGATAAGTATGAAACCTTGGATAAACTATCATCATCTATATTACTTTATGACCATCGCCGAGCTCAATAGCATATCAAAAGCTGCCGAGAAACTTCTAGTGGGACAGCCAACACTGAGTGCCCAGTTGAAGCAATTCGAAGATCAGCTTGGCATCCAGCTTTTTGATCGGCAACATAAAAAACTGATTCTCACCGAACATGGAAAACTAGCTCTTGAATATGCTCGAAACATCTTCAAAATGGGTGGCGAGATGTATGAGGCACTTCACGACAGAATAAAGCCCGCAAAGGTAAATCTTCAGCTTGGGGCTTTGGACAGTATCCCAAAGCAGGTCATGCTTCAACTGACACAGGCTGCGATAAAAATTGGCCCATGTACCATCTCTCTGATTGAGGGTAAATTTGATGAACTACTTCGGGACATTACTTCACACAAAGTAGACCTCGCAATCGTTAATTTCTTACCACAATTAGAAGCAACAAAAGGTCTTTATCATAAAGTCCTTTCTAAACGGCCCGTTTCAATTTATGGAAGTTCGAAGTTTAAAGGGTTAAGAAAAAACTTCCCCCAGTCTATCATTGATCAGCCAATTGTGCTGCCAACTTATGATAGTCAGATGAGGTATGATCTTGAACACTGGTTTAACGTGAATCATGTCAGAGTCGATGTAATAGCAGAAACACAAGATACAGCACTCAAAAAACTCATGGCAGTAAATGATATGGCCATGATACCAGCTGCATCACATACTGTGACTCGCCAAGTTTACGAAGGAGACTTGATTGAAATCGGACAACTTCAAACAGTCTTTGAGGAGCTGTACTTAGTCTCTGCGCATCGAAAGATTACAAATCCAATTGCCTCAGCTCTTATGAAAGATTTTATCTTGTAGATAGTATTAGGTGTTCACAACTCATGAATTAAGGATCGTTATTGAAAGCCTTGCATACGTTTTTTCAATCAACAACAAAAGATGATAAAGTTGAAATCCTTGCGACAACACTAGGGACATTTATTCTCGGGGGCTCTTTTGCTAAAGATTTTTTCACAAATGGACATTTTGAGTTAAGGATTTTCCTGTTTGGACTCTCATCTTTTGTTTTGCTATTTTCGATTTCTCTAGTCGCGCAAATTCGAATTAAGCTCTTCGAGAGAAGTAAGGTTTTCACAAGCTTACTTTGGATTATATTTTTTTTATTAGGCACATTATCTGCTGTCGATCTTTTCTGGGATCAATTTATAATTCAAGGATCTGGTATCGATATCCGCGCCGAGACACTCATTTTCCTTACGAGTTATACGATCTCGACAAACCTCCTTTATATTATTAACCGAAACCTACTTCAAGAGACCCTAAGCAAGAAGACGATATATAAGTATCTTCTAGCTCCCTTAAATGGGTTGAGTCTAGGAATCGTAATCATGGGTGGAATTGTATGGCTTGTAGCCTAAAAAGCTTGCCGGGAATTTACTAAAAAATAACACCTGATATCCACATTCCCAAACTAGCTGTCTCCGTCGTCAGTCCGTTTCCATCAAAAGGCCAAGCCTGCACAAAAGTATAAATATTTAGCGACTTCGCAATTGAAAATGTAGGTCCAATCGTCCAGGCCGTGGGCCAGCGTTTAAGAAAAGTCGGGTCGCTTTGAACAAACTGTCTAAACTGAAAGTCTAATCCACTTCGGAGTCCCACTTTGTCATTAAACGCATAGTTAATTGTTGGTGCGGCTTGAATAATCGCTCTTGGCTTTTCTCCGGGACTTCGACCTGAAAGAGTCCATTCTGGTTCTACCGCCTGATCATTTTGATAAATAAAAAGACGAGGAGCCATAATTGTATATAGTGACCACTTAGGATGAAAATTCCACGTGAGTCCAGCAAAAATCCCGGGATTAAAAAAAACTGTTCTTGCTCTTGCATCTCTCCCATTGAGCTCGGGAATATCCGTATTGACTGCTCCCTTCAGGGACCAATCATTACCGCTCAGGAGCTTTCCACTAATCCCTGCTCGGAGCCCTTGAAAACGCCATTCTTGCTCCTGGGTATGGATCCACTCGAGACGGTTCTGGAGGTCAAGATTGTAGCGGTCAGTTAACTTATAGGTAATAGAGACGAGATTAAATAACGAGAGCCCGGAGTCGAGGGGTCTTGAAAGTTCGTTTCTGCCGGTTTGACCATCTTCAATTGAAGGTCCTTCCCAAAAACTAAAGTAGTTCACGCCCACTTTTTCCATTTGCTTATAGAATAAAGATGGAGACAAGTTCTTTTCCAATTCTTGGACTTGCCCAAAAACATTAGGTAAAAAAACAAGGAAGTGGAGTAAAAAGATAGCAGACACCAATTTCATAATTAGCCTTTGGGATAATTGAAAATATCCTTCAGATGTTAGGCCTGATTTAGAATATAGGAAAATGGATAAATATATTGCTAATCATCGTTAAAAACGATTCAAAATAATTTTAAAGATTATACTCATCTCATGACTAACTACTGTTAAGATGTACCAATGAATAAATCTCGGGTCGAATCCTTTAGTGATGGGGTCATGGCGATCATCATTACGGTAATGATCTTTAACCTCAAGCCACCGGCAGAAACGACAAGAAAGGAACTCCTGAATCTAGTACCTCAACTCCTTAGTTATTTTGAAAGTTTCCTTATTATTGGAATATTTTGGTACAAGCACAATAAACTATTCGCTTCTTTTAAGGGAATAGAGAGACCCTTCATCTGGGCAAATCACCTGTTTCTTTTCTTCCTGTCTCTAATTCCATTGGTCACCAACTGGGCGACACAAAGCTCAGATGAAGTCTGGCCCCGCTTCTTCTACGGGATCGTGCTCCTAACCTGTTTTTTAAGTTTCTTCTTTTTACAAAGTCTTCTAAGCCTAGGCCAACGTAAATCGAGAACTCTCATTTTACTAGGAAATTCTTTATCCATAGTAATCGCTCTTTTTAGTCCGTGGTTAGCCTATATCTTATTTGGGATCATCGGTCTGATTTTCTTGTTCATCAACGAAGAAGCTGCACCTCTTAATGATTTAAATCATCTCTGAGTTTAGTATCGTTTAAAGCAAACGCATCGAATACATTTATCTATTTTCGAAAAACACAGATTCTCCTTAAGCTAAAGTAGAAGATCCAAAGGGGGACTTATGATTAAAATTGTTTTTAAAAATTTAGACAAATCAGAGCTGGCAAGAAACATCGTGACCGACAGACTTAATCCTATCTTGGAAAAATTCCCTAAGATTAAAGGACATCGAATAACAGTGACGCTTGAAATGGAAAACTCGCCAGCACAAGCTGGTCTTGATTATTTCAAAGTAAGCACAATGATCACAGGGCCTCTATACAAGAATATTAAATTGGAAAAATCATCTGAGAATCTGTATCTCGCAACAGCTGCGGCATCGGACGGGATTCAGGCGTTACTTGGAAAACAATCGTTAAAGTTGAGAAAAATTAAAAAATCAGGAAAGATTAAAAAAATTATGGAGGACAAATCTTATGAGTAATATCTATGAAAGACATTTAGAGGCCCTGCAGAAAATCTCGAATAAATCAGAGGCACTCGTGTCTTTATTTATTCCTTTGAGATGTGCCAATTCAAAGCCAGAAAAAACTCTTTCAACACTTGTTAAAACTGCGGATGCTCTACTCAAAAAGCAGGGCTATCCCGAAGTTTCATTATCAAAAGTGGACTGGGGGAAATGGAGCAAGCAAGGTACCAATACCCTTGCAATATACCAGGGCTCAGGTATTACGACTTTTATCCCTCTCCCGGTGAAGATGAACCCAAGAGTCGTGGTGGCCTCAACCTTCCACGTAAAGCCTCTGGTAGCGTCTTCAAGTGAGCACTTGGAGGCTCTCATTTTGCACTTTAATAAGTTTGGTGCCTCTCTTTTTAGGGTTAGTCAGACCAATGAAATTCTCGTGGATAGCTACCAACCTTCCCGAGCCTATATTAGAGAGGACTGGCCAATAAGTTTAGAGCGCTCTGATTTCAAGAATTTCCTGGAGCTTCTTAAACTTGAAATCAATGGAACAAAACGTAGTTCCACAAAAATTTTGGCAATCACTGGATCAAACCATCTGAGCTTACAGATCAAAGGTATTTGGGAAGAGTGCAACCTTCCACTATACTTTTTAGAAGATTCATTCATGAATGAGGTGCCAAAGAAGTCAATCCCATTGGTGAGATTAAAGCTAGATGCTGAAATCAAGGAAGAATATAGATCGATAGTTAAAAGAATTTTATCAGTTGAACCAGCCGTCCACCAGGATGATGGTTTAGCAACACTGGGAAAAAAAATTATTAAAAAAGAAATCAAAACTCTTTGTATATCACTTGAGGATCTTCATTTTGGTGAAGTTAATATTTCCACAGGGGAATTGATTCTTAGAAGGTCACAACAAAATGTTAAAGATGACGATGTGTTGGATGATCTTCTTGAACTAGCTTTAAAAAATGGAGTAAGCGTTAGTGTAGTACCAAGACTTTACTTACCATCTGGTACAACATATCTGGCATCATAAATGATCCTGGTTCTGTAGCTAAGTTAACAATACTACAGAACCAGATTTAATCAGATCGTCGTTTCAATCGCCAAACTGATAATTTTCGTTAGCTTCTCCAAATTTTCATAACTCACATTATGGAACATCGAAATTCGGAACTGATTGCGCCCAAGTTTACGGTAAGAATCAATATCGTAAACAATCCCCTGCTTGCGTAAAACATTGGCAAGATCATCAGCTTTAAATTTTTCATCAATATCAATTGTGGCCACTGCCTGAGAGCGAAATTTCTCTTCTTTTACAAATGGACTGAGATAAGATTTTTCCTGGGCCCAACCGTAAAGAAGAGCGGCTTTTCTTTTGGCCTCTTTCACGACTTGATCCTCACCCAGCTTATTCATGAGTTTGACCTGTTCATTCAAAAAGAAAATCGTGGAAATTGATGGCGTATTGTAAGTCTGATTTTGTCTTGAATTCTCAATAGCGTGGGCCCACTTAAGAGATTCTGGAATAAAACGTGAGTTATCCTTAGCTATCTTTTGCGCGCGCTCAATGGCTTTCGGTGACATGATCGCCACATAAAAGCCGCCTTCAGAAGCAAACACTTTTTGCGGAGAAAAATAATAAAGATCTGACTTTTTGAAATCTATCGGTATTTGTCCGGCCCCCGAGGTGGCGTCAATCGCCATGATGGTTTCTGCATTGACCCCTGGAAGTTCAGATAACATTACGCCCGTTGAGGTTTCATTGAGTGTACAAGCAATAAAATCGTAACCAGGCATTTCAGCCGGATTAATCCCTTGCCCGAATTCTACTTTTTTTGCGTCTGGTTTAAGCCACGGAATATTTTTATTGGCACGAAACCATTTATCTGAAAACTCCCCGCACACAAAATGATAAGGAGCTTTTTCAATCAAACCCAAACCAATCATATCCCACAGCATAGTGGCGCCACCGTTTCCAATGACCACTTCATAATCAGCAGGAAGTTTAAAGTAAGTACGCAACCCTTCCTGCATTTCCTTGACTACGTTACGAACAGCTTCCCGCCGATGGCTAGTTCCCAACAATTCATGTCCAGTCTTGGCAAGCTTCTCAACTGCTTCAGTCGGAATAAGGGACGGCCCCACTCCGAAGCGAGGATCAGAAGGAATGAGCTCTTTTGGGACTTTAAATGACTCGAACATAGAAATCTCCGGGAAATTGATAGGTCTATGATAGCGATTGCCCAAGAAATTTGGTAGCGTCATTAGTAAATGTTTCGAAATATAATTTTCCTCCTCATCGGCTTCCTTCTTGGCGCACCTGCTCATGCGGCCAAAAACTCGCCTTCTATCGTCCAAGACATCAATTTTAATCTCGGGCTCCACACCGAATTTTATAATGCCGTTCAAAACGACGACTCGGGCGGACTGCGTAAGCTAGATTTCGCTCCCACCATAGGGATTGGTCTGGTCATACCCTCATTTTATTCCTGGAATATGCTGCCTGAATTTAACTGGGTCCTTCCAAAAACCTATGAAGATTCCCACATCATGGTAAACACTTTTATGTACCGCTTCGACATGGGATACGACGCTTTGGACTGGCTCCGCTTAAGAGTTGGAACCAGTATCATGCATATGAATCAACAGGGCAAAGGCGGAAGTACCAAGGCCAACAACGGAAATGGAACGTCTACCTTTTATTACCCCAGCGAAAATAGATCGAGCCTGAATAATACATTGGATTTTGGTCTTGAAACTCTGATCGATAAGTATGCAGTCAGGCTCCAAACCTATACCTATTCGGTTTTCAAGAAAGAGCAGCGCCAAATTTCTTATACGTTGTTTTTTACTTACTACTGGGAGAAATGAGAATGATCAAATTCATCACTCTGTTTTTTATCCTCATATCAAATGTCCAGGCCTACACTTTTAATAATAATTTTGAGTCCTCTTTCAAAAGCCATAATGTGAATGTCTCAGTTGATGAACTCACGACCTGCGCCAATGCTGGAATGACGGTTTATGAACTCAGGGATTATATCGGTCCAGCTATTGATAAGTTCTGGAACCGTGTCCCGACTTCTAATCTGCGCTTAAAAGATGGCGGCTTTAGTCCGGCCAATACCAATATTAATACCGGCCGTCTCTGCGCTCCTACAGACACCACTTGTATCACTGATGCCGGTGCTACAGTTATCGCTCCTGTCACAGATATCGTAATAGCGTGTAACACCTTAGCTGATAATTTTGCTAATAGTTCAAACGTACTTGCGGTGACAATCCCTAATAATTTCTCTGGCAAGAGCATTAAGGGCGCCATTATTGTTATTAACAATACGCCCGGATCAGCTTTTGCTGATTTAAATACCCAGGATAAAATCGGCGTAATCGCTCACGAAATCGGACACGCCATTGGCCTTGGGCATACTGATGATACGGCAGCTTTAATGTATTATAAAATTGTGGACCAGCGCAAAGCACTAGGCTCAGATGATATTCGCGGAGTGAGTTACCTCTACCCCATGCAGGTGGATGGATTTGGACTTTTAGGCGGATGTGCCACAGTTCAAAACAAAGATGGAACACCAGGACCGAAGCTCCCCTTTTGGCAAATGGGAGCTTCGCTAGCTTTGATGATTTTATTATTTGAATTAGTTAAATTACTTAAGCGCTCTAAGGCTCGTTCCGCGACGTGAACATTCTGCTTCGTATTCTTCAAGCACAGCTTTTTCTTCATCATTAAGTAACTTCATATCCACTAGTGCTGGATCAAACCCGATAAAGACAAATCCTACAAAATGCAGCATGCCTGCATGAACCGGATGTTTTTCTACGCGGTAAATATTTTCTAAGCGAACTCCACCAAAGCCCGGAATATAAATACCAGGTTCAATGGAAACAACTTGTCCTGCTTTCATAGGAACGGTTGAAATACTAGAAATTCTTACTCCAGGCTCATGGACGTGAATGCCCACTCCGTGACCAGTACCGTGAGCATAGTCATAACCTTTTTTTCTCATCGGTGTGCGGGCCAAACCATCCAACACAATACCCTTAGTACCTTCAGGAAAAACAGCACTGGCACAGGCCAGAAGCCCTTTGAGAACCAGCGTATAAATTTCTATGTATTTTGGATTTGGTTTATCTGAAGCACTCCCACCGAAGAAAGCACGGGTGCAGTCAGTAGCAAAACCTCCATCAAAGTAGCCACCAGAATCAAGAAGAATAAGATCTTCTTTTTTGATGATTACTTCATCAGAAGGGCTTCCGTAGTGAATGATTGATCCATTGGCACCAACACCAGAGATGGTATTAAAGCTCTGGTCTTTGGCACCTTCGGCTTGGTATTTTTTAGTGGTCTCGTGATAAAGATCAAGCTCGGTAATTCTTTTTCCGGCGTTCAGAGAATCTTTAACCCACTTGATGGTATTAAAAATCGCTCTATCAGAGCGGTTAAAAGAAGCCGCAATTTGCTGCATTTCAACTGGCTCTTTGATTGACTGCCAGTCGTAGAGTCCACCAGTTTTCTCTGTTAATCGTTCAGTGCCAAAAGTTTTAACGAGCATCCCGAAGTCGGCAGCGTTACTCATGGCCGGATCAAACCAAACATTTTTAAGGTGAAGAGTATTTTGAATTTTATCAAGTTCCTTCGGCAAATCACTAAGCGGAAGGCTGATAAATTCAAGACCAATTTCTTTTTTGGCCTTATCAGAGACTGGAGTTTCCGGTGTGACAAAAATATAAACTTTTTCTTTGGTTACCAGTGCGCGGGCATAAAAGCTGCTTAAATAAGGTAAATGGTATCCACGGCAATTGGTGATCCAGGCGATTGAATCAAGGGCCGTGAGGTACATTCCCTCTTCGTCCTTGAAAATCGAGCGCGTTTTTTCGAGTGTATCTCTGCCTCTGAATTCACGGGCAATCAATTGAATTTCTTTTAGGTCACCCAATTTTTGAAACTCAACAGACTTGGCCAGCTCGCCACCCGCTAAGGCCACAGTTTCTTGGGCAGCTTGAGTGAGTCGCTTGAGGTAGCCCAAGGAAGTGCGGTCAGCTTCATAACCAAGACGCTTAACGTTGAACTTGGTCACATCTTTGACCAAATCAGCGGTAATCGAGCTATCCGCAGCAGATTTAACCACGTCAACTTGTTCGTGGTCCACTTCCAGATCGGCCTGCTCATGGTAGCGACCGTCCACGTATAAACGAACCTTACCACTGGCCAGAACTAAAACTTCAGCGGTTGAGCCAGTAAAAGCGGTGAAATAAAAGCGATGATTGTCCTGTAGAGGAACATATTCGTTCAAAAAGGGATCAAAACTAGAAATATACATGGCGTCGAGATTCTTCTCTTCCATGATTTTTTTAAGCTTTTGGATGTTAGATTTGATAGTTTGATTTGATAGATCGAGGGACTTTTTCATACAATATCTCCGTTCTCTAAAAATACGATCAATCACAATACTTGTGAAGGCTTTTATGAAAATTCAGAAACCTGTTTATTATGGTGAGTATCTGCAACTGCCTAAAATCCTGAACGCTCAGGCCCCAGAAAGTGCGAAATACGGTAAAGCGGCCCACGATGAGACGCTCTTCATCATTATTCATCAAACCTACGAGTTATGGTTTAAACAAATCCTTCACGAACTTGCGTCGATTCGTCAAATCATGCTCAAGCCCTTTGTTCCTTCAACTGACCTTTCGGTGATCAATGCACGTCTGGAAAGAGTTACTTCAATTCAACAAATTTTAGTCGATCAAATCCGGATCATGGAGACCATGACTACGCTAGACTTCATGGAGTTCAGAGATTTTTTAGTACCTGCTTCAGGCTTTCAAAGTTTACAGTTTCGTTTAGTGGAGGCCACCCTCGGAATAAAACCAGAACACCGAATGGAAATTGAAAAACAATTTTTTACCTCAAGGCTGACTGCTGAAGATAAAGCAACACTTGAAGCAGCTGAAAAAGATATCAGTGTTTTTGAATTGCTTGAAATCTGGCTCTCACGAATGCCTTTTTCAGATTTTGATGGTTTTGATTTCTGGGGAGAATACTCGGTCGCTGTGGATAAAATGCTCACCAGTGATTATGAAATCATTTCCACCAATGCCAGTCTGAGTGATCTGGTTCGCAAGATGGAACTTAAAAACCTCGATATGACGAAAGAAACTTTCGCCACTCTCCTTGATGCTCATAAGTATGCTGAATGGAAAGCCCAGGGCAAAGTGAAGCTTTCTCAAAAAGCCATGCTCTCAGCGGTTTTTATTTTTCTCTACCGTGATTACCCGGCCCTTCAGATGCCGTTTAAAATTCTAAACTCTCTGGCAGAAGTCGATGAGAAATTTACCACGTGGAGATTTCGCCACGCCATTATGGTTCAAAGAATCCTTGGAACTAAAATCGGCACAGGTGGATCATCTGGACATGAGTATTTGAAGTCCACCACTGAAAGGAATAGAGTTTTTCTAGATATCTTTAATCTAGCGACTTTTCTCATTCCTAAATCCATGACTCCTGAACTTCCGGTTTATATCAAAGATCAATTGGACATCGTATATGACTCTTTCCAATCCTAAGCAGTACTACTCTCGTTTCTTAAAAGGTCACGAGGGAAAGTTGCATTTTGCTGCTCACTCTCACCACTTCTGGCCGGACGTCACTAGAGATGCGCAAATTGCTTACTGGGATGATTGCGCGGCACTTAGTGATGAGAAATGGGGCAAGATTTTTTCAGAGACCATTCCTAAAACCCAAAAACACATCGCTAAAATTTTGAATTTAAAAGATCACGAACAAATCGTGCTCGCCCCCAATACTCACGAACTCTCGACTCGTTTGTTGTCCCTTTTTCTGGGCAAAAAAGATTTAAAGATTCTGACTACGACTAATGAGTTCCATTCATGGCGCCGACAGTTTCTGCGACTATCGGAAATTCCTGAAATAAAAATTCATCAGGTTAATTCTAATAACGTGCCTCAGGACCGAGCAACTTTTCTGAATGAGATGAAATCCGAACTGGCCAAAAACTATGATGTTGTTTTTTTAAGTCAGGTTTTCTTTGATTCCGGGGCGGCCCTAACCGACGAAGAAATTCAGTACCTGGTCGAAGCAACCCCCGCCTCCACTCTTTTTGTTCTCGATGGCTACCACGGCTTCGCTGCCATTCCCTGTGACCTTGCAAAACTAGAAGGTCGGATTTTCTATCTGGGCGGCGGTTATAAATATGCCCAGGGCGGAGAAGGCATCGGTTTCATGGTGGTCCCCAAAGGCCAATGGCGCCCGGCCTACACCGGATGGTACGCCGATCACGCTCACCTCTCCCAGGCCCCAGGCTCCCAAGTGGGCTACTCGGACAACGGCATGGCCTTTATGGGTGCGACCCAAGATCCCAGTGGTTTCTACCGGTTTAATGCCGTTTGGGATTTATTTGATACTGAAAAAATGAACGTCACAAACATCCACCAATACGTGCTCGGCCTCCAGAAGACCTTTCTCAAGCACCTGCCAGCAAGCTTCCTAAAGGCATGGTCCCTGAAACCTCTATACTCTCCAGAGCTCTCTTGGCACGGGCATTTCTTAACCTTTGAGGCTCCCTCCATTGAGATCGCCGAAAAGTGCCAGCAAACCCTGAGCTCCCACCACATTCTCATCGACCGCCGAGGCACTCGTCTGCGGTTTGGCTTTGGTCTTTACCAAAATGAGGCCGATGTGTCCGAACTCACAGGGCGCCTCACTAAATTGGCATAGAATTCATCTAAAGTTTTTAGCTTTAATGCCGATATGGCCCTATAAGAGGGGTTGTAATATGAGCGTAAAACTTAGTTCAGTTGTTATGGTGTTAATGGTGTGTTTTATCGCCAAGATATCATTTGAAACAGCAACGACTAAGAAAGAGAACGCACAAACGGCCAAATCTAACGAGCGCTCCCCTGCTTCCATCGATCAGAGCTACCACGAACACATGAATAAACGATAATTTTTACAATCCTCTTTGATCCCCACCCCTTAAAGTAGTAGTTTAGCCTTCATGAAAACATTTATTCTATTTGTATCCCTATTCGCTTCTCTTTCAAGCTTTGCTGGTGACATGTACCTGAGCTGCGGTTTTGGTGAAGAAGAACACTGGGAAAATTTCACAGATAGTGTTCTGGACGATAATAGAAAAGGCATGGTTACTCTGAAAAATAATACGAAGACATACGTCGTTACTTTCGACGGAATGTTTTACCGTTATATCAAATCAAATTCCAATCGTGGTGGTTTCGAAGAAAGAACAGTTATGCCGACTGACATGTCTTCAAGAAAAGTTTCCGCTATCGTTGACGATGTTTGGTGTCACATTAACGACTAAGGCTTTCCTTCGCCCAAGCCTTATACTTCTCACCCCGGTCAACGTAGTTCTTGAATTGATCAAATGAAGGAAACGCCGGCGAGAAAACCAAGTTCCCTTTTAAGTTTTCTTTCTTCGCGATTTCAAAAACAGTTTTTAAATCCCCGGCTTCAGTCACCTTAAAATCTTTGCCTAATTCATCGGCCAGGCGTTTGGTAACATCCCCAATAGTGAAAATGCGAGCGATTTTATTTTTAAACGGCAAAAGATCCGGCAGCACCTTATCACTCTCACTGCGAAGTTTGCCCCCAAGGATGAGATACAAAGGTCCCGTGGAGTCATTAAAAGCTTTTATCGCCGTAGTGGTAGCCAGTGTATTGGTGCTCTTGGCATCGTTATAAACCGCAAGCCCTTCGAAAGTCAGAACGTATTCTAAACGGTGAGCGACACCTGGGAACTCGTTGATAAATTCCTGAAAGATTTTATCCAGATTTTCAATTTTAAGCAGCTCCAGAACTTTATAAGCTGCATAGAAATTTGCTTCATTATGCTCACCCACCACTTTGGCTTCTTTAAAACTAAACTTAGTTTTGAAAGACTGAGGTAGGTCCCCTTTTTGGAAAAAATCTTTATGAGCAGGGTGATCCTTGATGTCGGCCAGATAAGGATTCTCCAGACCAATAATGAGATGATCCTCTTTGGTCATGTTGTTCAGCATGCGGTACTTGGCCTTCGCATAATCGTGAACGTCATCATAGCGCTCAGAGTGATTAGGAAAGACATTGAGTATCAAACCAATGTGCGGATGAAATTCATGAATTGTTTCAAGCTGGAAGCTAGAAACTTCAATGATAGCGTAATCCACTTTTTCACCACTCAGGGCCAGGTCACAATACGGGATACCAAT
This sequence comes from Halobacteriovorax sp., assembly GCA_020048985.1. GTDB lineage: Bacteria > Bdellovibrionota > Bacteriovoracia > Bacteriovoracales > Bacteriovoracaceae > Peredibacter. The sequence continues at coordinate 58,713 of JAIFLR010000041.1, forward strand.
ATTGCCACCGCAGAAAACTTTTTTACCGGCCTTCTTGAGGGCCTCGGCAATCATGGTGGTGGTAGTGGTTTTGCCGTTGGTACCGGTGATCGCAATAACGGGAATATCTTTGGTCTGGCGGTAGGCGTATTCAATCTCAGAGAGAATCGGCACACCCTTCTCAACAGCTGCCTTGAGGGCAGGATGAGTGGTGGGAATTCCTGGGGAGATAACAATTTCATCCATCTTATGAAAATGGGCGGCAAAATCCTCTTCAGAATAACAAGAGCAGCAATCAAGGACCTGATCCAGCTTCTCAGCGCTAAACCAAGAGTCAACTGGCCCTTTATTAACGGCATAGAGGTCTTGTTTGAGCTTCTTAGCTAGCTCAACTGCGGATTTGCCCGACTTACCCATTCCAAATATAGCGACTTTATTTATCTTGTTCATAAGCTGTGATATATCCTTATCCCATGGACCTTAAGAAGCGCTTCCAGGAAATTGCTGAATTTCTTCAACCATATCAAAGAATATGGCAAAACGAAATCATGCTTCTTTATCCAAACCCTTTGGATGATTTTCCTCGGGAATGGGTGGACGAGCTGGCCCAATTTAAACAGCAAGAAGACGTCATTAGGCTGGAGAAAAAAGAGGTCTTTGACTACATTAAGTCCCCTTCCCTGATTGCCTTTTACCGGCGGCTAGAGGAATTGGCAGAGGTTCCCAAGATTGAGGAGCTTCCTGCGTTTCCAGATAATAAAAAACTCTTTTTGCACATGATTCCTAAAAAGCAGCACGAGATCAAACGTCTGGCCCCTTTTGTGAATGCTTTTTATCAGGCCCAGGGAATTGAGAAGGTTGTGGATATCGGTGGCGGAATTGGCCACTTAGCGCAGTCACTGGCCAACCACTATCATCTCAAGACCACCAGTTTGGACCTTGACCCCGTCATGCAACAGACAGGCAGAGAGCGGCAGGAAAATAATCAAGTTGAATACATACAAGTAAAAGTTGAGGCCAGTGACGAAAAGTTCAATAGCGTATTAACTAAAAAGACCATGACTCTAGGGCTCCATACGTGCGGCCCTCTGGCCAATCACCAAATCAAGGCGAGCTGCTCGAATCATATTAAAGGGCTCATTAGTTTTGGGTGCTGTTATGAGAAACTTCAGCACGATCCTGCCAGTCAGAATATTTCCCAGACGGCCAGAAATCTTAAGGAGCCGATTACTTTTAATTATTTTGCTTTAACTCTGGCCACACGTGCTCACCGTAAAATGCATGAGAAGGATTATGAATTAAAATTGAAAGTGAAATACTTCCGATACGGCATTCATATTCTTCTGCATGATGAATATGAAACTAAAGAACTTGTTTCTTTAGGAAATTCCAGTCCTAAACTTTATGATGAATCATTTGGTGATTATGTCATTGAGCAGTTTAGAAGAATCAATCTTCCCCTACGACATACGAAAGAAGAATTGAATGCCTTCTATGCAGAACCGGCCCGCCAGGATCTCATCTGGAAGATGCTGGTTGCCGGGCTGATACGAAATGCCTTTGGCCGTTTGATGGAACTTTATATTCTTTTAGACCGCGCCCTCTATCTGGAGGAGCATGGCTACCAGGTACAATTACTTGAGTTCTTTGATGAGCCAATTTCTCCTCGTAATCTTGGGATTGTTGCTAATCTGGTGTAAAATAAATCCATGTTTAAACATCACCGACTCGATGCTCTTCTCAGTCTTATTTCCTTTCTTCAGGTAAGTCTGTTGATTTTACCTTTTGTGGTGGATGTCTCTTTCCCCCAGCTTATTTTGTTAGTTTTGATTAACCTCTTTTTAATTGGTACCAACTATCAATGTGTCGCCCACAATTTTATTCATAATCCCTTTTTTAAAAGTGCGCTTTTAAACTATTTTTTTTCAGTTCTCAATTCGCTGTGCCTCGGAATTCCTGAATCTGTCTATCGCATCCATCATCTGGAGCATCACCGCCACAACAACAACCCTGCCAAAGATGAGTCCTCAACTTACCGCCATGGCCACAATGGTAAGGAAGAAAATATATTTCTTTATTCAACATTAGGTGTCTTAAGAACTGATCTGGTATCTCTCTATAAAACTGCGCTAAAACAATCTTCTCTGGTTCATGTTGAACTAGTCAGTTTAAGTCTTTTTATCGCTATCTTGAGTTTTCTTAACTGGAAGTTGTTTTTGGGTTACGTTTTGACTTCTTATGTCTTCGGTCAAGTGTTTGCTCTGTGGGAAAATTACTGTGAACATCATCATGCAGATTTCAATGACAGAAAGCGGGATTCAGTAAGTTGTTACAACAGGGTCTACAATGTTATTTGGTTTAATAACGGCTACCATCAGGAACATCACTACTCTCCCACAATTCATTGGACGAAAATTCCATCCATAACAGAAAAGCTACCAGGCGACCGCGTGATCGTGGGGATTTGTCATCTTGCCAATAGTTTTAGAAATTAATTCAGGTGAAAAACTTCTCTCATCTCTTTATTAAGAAGTTCCATCTTGTGATCGATCTCAGGATGATTTTTATCATTTGGATCAAGTAGATAATTCTCTGGACCCATAGGCTTGATCATTAACTTGGTTTGCCAGATGTTGTCGTGGGCCATGTTGATGTCTTGGCGATACTTATATTTATCAAGCGTCTCTTGCTTAATATAATCCTGGATCGAATTGAAATAATGGTCGTTATAAATCTTCTGACCATTCTGCATACGAGTGTAACCACGAACCACGTAATCGATATAAACGACATCACATTCAAAAGCTTCAAACATATAGTTCAACGCTTTGAGTGGAATAATTTCTCCACAAGTAGCGACATCTAAATCCAAACGAAAAGTACAAATCCCTTCAGGATCTGATGCATCTGGATAGGTATGTGTTGTGATGTGAGATTTATCTAAGTGCATTTTAACTGCTGCTTGGCCTTGAGCGCCTACTTCCCAATTACCTCCACCCTTAATATCTGACATAAGAGTCATCGTAGAAGCACCAACTGGCTCATAGTCCTGGACTGTCTCAGAAAGAATATTGGCTTCAATAATTTTGCAAACGTTACGGGCGATCTCAGAGATATTAGCGGCGCAAAATTTGGTATGAATGTAATTGATATAATCTTGTTTTTGCTGCTCGTTCATAGCGATACAAAAATCGTAGAAGTTAAAAGATAAAATCTTCGTCAGATTGTTGAAGCCCGAAAGCTTGATAGTTTCCTGCACGTTTTTCATGGCAAAAACCTCTTCGCAAAAAAAATTGAACAAAATTGAAAACTGTTTATATGGGAGGGGGAATATTCTGACAATAAAAAAGGGGCCCAAAGCGTTAATTCTTTGGACCCCCGGAAAGGCTTGAAATTAGATTAATCCAAGTGATTTAACAGCATCACGCTCACCACGAAGCTCTTCAAGAGACAGTTTAAACTTCTCCTGACCAAATTCATTGTGCTTAATTCCCTCAACTACTTTCAATTTCCCACCCTCTACACGGCATGGGTAAGAGAAAATAAGGCCTTTATCAACGCCATATTCGCCATTAGAGGCAAGACACATTGAGAATGTCTCATTGGCCGGAGTTTCGTGAACGAGATTATAAATCCCATTAATAGCAGCATTAGCGGCTGAGGCAGCTGAAGAAAGACCACGGGCCTTAATAATCGCAGCTCCACGCTGTTGGACCGTTTTAATAAAGTCACCTTTTAACCATTCATGATCAGTGATCACGTCTGTTACAGGTTTACCGTTAATAAGAGCATTATAGAAATCTGGATACTGAGTCGCCGAGTGGTTACCCCAGATCGTCAGATTTTTCACAGCTGTCACATCAGTTCCAGCTTTAATCGCTAATTGAGCTTTCGCACGGTTCTCATCCAGAGTCGTCATGGCATAAAAACGATCAGCAGGAATACCTTTAGCAGCATTCATGGCAATCAAAGCATTTGTGTTACAAGGGTTACCCACTACAAACACTTTTACATCAGAAGCAGCACTCTGCTCAACGGCCTTACCTTGAGCTGTAAAGATACCACCGTTGATTTTAAGTAGGTCTGCTCTCTCCATCCCATCTTTACGAGGAACTGATCCCACGCAAACGACGAAATTAGCGTCTTTAAAAGCAGTATTAAGATCTGATGTGAGAACGATATTTTTTAGAAGCGGGAAAGCACAGTCTTCAAGTTCCATTGCTACACCTTTAAGGGCAGGCAAGGCCGCTTCAAGCTCAAGAAGCTGAAGCTCAACTTCAGTTTCTGGACCCAACATTTGCCCAGAAGCAATTCTGAAAAGAATGGCATATCCAATCTGTCCGGCAGCACCGGTAACAGCAACTTTTACTCTCTTTTTGGCCACAAAAACCTCCACAAGGATGTGTTAAAATATGGACTTATTATAAGGGAAACCTGAGTCTTGATCACCTTTTATTCATCTCGCCTAGACAAATTCTTTGCGTGAAGCATAGTATTAAGACTAAAAAAGTTTAACATCCAGGAGCACCTGTGAGCGATAATTCAAATAACCCCAGCAGTGGTGGTCAACAAGGTGGAAGCGGGGGCGGCAATCGTCGACGTCGCTACCGGGGAAACAGTAACCGTAGTGGCGGTGGTGGACAGCAGTCTCAGGGGCCGGCGACCACCAGTGGTGGCATGGGCCAGCAGCATGTCCGTAGCAACCCTGAAAACCGTAATAGTCAACATCAGTCCAGTAGCCGCAACCGCCGTCCTCACGGTCGCCCGCTTACTTCAAATCAAGTGCTCGTAAAATACGACAATCTTCTAGAACAGCATCTGATCACTCGTCGCAAGTACTATGACTATTTCAACCGTGTGGACGAGAGACAGCTCTACCGCCTCGAGAAGAACTTTTTTGACAGTATCGAGCATCTAAGACGTTTTGAGGCAGGACTCGAGCCTTGGCAGCGTGAAGCACTGGAAAAACGTAAAACAGAGCGATATAGAATTGATTCAACCTATTCCGAAAATCGTGGCTGGGATCCGCTGGCCGTTCAGCCGGTGGAAGTAAAACCAGAAGAAATTGAAGATCCCCACTTTAAAGAGACGCAAAAAGAAGCGTTTGATGAGTACCGGGATGACAGGGAAGAATCGGTAGGAACTTTTGAAGATTATCTAAAATTAAAAGGCCTCAACTGAGGCCTTTTTTTTATGCTAAAAATGTGATTTTAAATTAAAGTCCGTCTGTACCAGTAGCTCCATACTGAGGAACCATAGTTACAGAGGCAACATCCTTCTCTTTCTTAGAAGTCTTAAGATTATAGAGGTAGTTATTAAGTGTTTCTTCCTGATCTTTCAGAATAGAAGCCTTCAACTCCTCAGCAGGGATATCTAAAACTTCAGAGACTTTTCGTAACATCTTAAGAGGGATGTTACAGAGAGCTCTTTCTACGTTAGAAATGAATTGACCATTCTTATAGCCAAGCAAGTGTGATAGTTCTGACTGTGAATAACCTTTAGGATGATTCATTCTTTTAGTGCGAATAAGCTGAGCAATGTTCTTAAAGCAACGCATGTGTTCTCCGTAGATGTGGCGAGAGGAAAATATTATTCATTTTTTATAGAATGTCATTCTACATTCTAAAAAAAATTATTATACATCTTATCGGCATTTTAATTTCTTAATAACTGGGAAAATTTTTATGAAGCTTATTTCGTGGAACGTTAACGGCATACGCGCCGTATATAAGAAGGGATTTCCTGAATGGTTCACTAAAGAATTACCAGATATCCTATGCCTACAAGAGACAAAGGCGAGTTTTGAGCAAATCCCCACCGAATTGACTGAAATTCCGAATTACCAGATATTCCACAGTTCGGCGATTAAGAAGGGGTATTCGGGAGTCACTACATTTAGTCGTGAAAAAATCCTTGACACTAAAAAGTTTGAAAAAGAAGTTTACGATTCAGAAGGACGTGTGCTGGTCCACGAATTAAAGGACTTTTTTCTTCTAAATTGTTATTTCCCTAATGGATCAAGAGATCACAGCCGAGTGCCTTTTAAACTTAAATTCTGTGACGACATTCTTGCAAAGATCAACAAACTTCAGAAAATAAAACCAGTGATCATCACTGGAGATTTTAATACTGCTCATACCGAGATCGACCTGGCCAATCCTAAAACGAACATTAAAACAACCGGATTCCTTCCTATCGAACGTGCCTGGATGGATAAATTCATCGCTGAGGGCTGGGTCGATATATACCGACACTTACACCCTAAGAAAACTGGTGCCTATACCTGGTGGAGCAATCGACCTACGGTCAGAGAAAGAAATATTGGATGGAGGATTGATTATTTTTTTATTAGTCCGAGTCTTGTAAAGCATGTTAAACGGGCCGAAATTCTTCCCTCTGTTATGGGCTCAGATCACTGCCCTGTTCTCCTGGAACTGGATTTATAAAATTTCCTTAACTCGGTCTAAGAGATCCTGGAAGTTGAACGGCTTAAAAAAGACGTAATCGAATTCATCTTTATCGGCGGACGTCTGAAAGTCGAGATTCCCAGTAACATAAATGAATTTTCCAAACTCCAGTTTTTCAGCCTTTATAATGGAAAGAAGATCTTTACCACTTCCTAGAGGCATTTTTCCGTCAGAGATAATAAGGTCGTAAGGTTTAGATCGAATTTTTTCAAGCGCCTGACTGAATGACCCACAGGTCTCAATAGGCAGCCCCTCTTCAGCAAAAAAAGATGCTGCCAAAGTCAGCAGCTCCTCTTCATCGTCGATATATAAAATTCTAGGTAGGGCATTCATTCTCATCAGCTCCCTTGGTGATTCACATTTTATCACAGCAAAAAGAGCTCTAAATATCGATTGGTAGGTAAGCCATTGAAATGAAGGTTAAATTATGCCAATGGTCCGCAACTGTGCCAGATTAAATTGCCTATTTTAAATACAGTTGATGACCACTTTTTGGGCCTAATGCCTGTCAAAAATAAAGTTCCCTTTAGAACATGTATGGGAGACGAGGGTTTCATAATTTTTTCGAGACGACTTATATTGGTTAATTAATTTGTCTAGGGCATCTTCTGCGTTACGTGGCTTCAAAGTCTTTTTGAGCGGAACTACCACAAAGCTAGCTTCTTTGTTCTTACCAAAATTTCCGGTCCGTTTAGACAATCCTAAAATATCAGCACCTGCAAGTGTGCTTCTATAAAGTGCCTTGATATAAGTTGCACCGGTTATTTTTTTCTTTTTGTTCTGCTCAACAAAACTTCTCATGACATCAAACATCGACAGAAAGGGGCCACCACCAATGTCAGAACCTAAAGCCCAGGACACTTTTGCCTTCTCTAGTTTTTTGAAATCAAAAAGCCCAGATCCAAGACCCTGCTCCTTGATTGGAGCATTGGAAGTGGGACAATGAATGACACTAGTCTTGGTTTTATGAAGAAGTTTTAGTTCCTCACTGCTGAGGTGAATTCCGTGGCCCATCAGAGAGCGCTTGCCGAGCATCCCAGTCTTTTCATATATCTCTGTATAGGATGCAACTTTCTCAAAACCTGGAAGTTTTTTATAGATGGAGAGAACAAAGTCAATCTCGGCAGGAGTTTCAGACAAATGGGTTTGTTTGAAACACTTGGCCTTATCTGCCATCTTACTTCCCTTTGTCATAACTTTGGGCGTAGTCGTTATGGCAAATCGTGGGGTGAAGCAGTGGCGCTTGCCATATTTATCAATCAATTTCTTAGTAAGCTTGAGTGACTCTTCTTCAGTTTGAGTTAATGCTGCTGGTGAATTCATATTCATCAGCACGTTCCCAATAACAAAATCTCCCTTCACATGTTTCATCGCGGAATGAATGGCGTTTTCATGGATGGAGCTATAACAGGCCCCGCCAACTGTGCCAGTAGAGGCTAGCTTCTTAAAAAATGTTTTCGCTTTCTGTTCAGCATAGGACTTATTTGAGTACTTGGTTTCAGTAGGGAAAGTATATTTTTCCAGCCATTCAAGAAGTGAGTCTTTGGGCATCTCTCGTACATCGTCTTGTACCCAGTGAAAATGCATATCAAAGAATCCCGGAAGAACGAGTGAATGCCCGAAATCTTTTGTGTTATTCTTAGTCATTTCAGAAGAGTACTTCTTCAGACCCTTAGCGTAAGGCAACAAGTCTTTGATCTTGCCCTTTTTAACTACCAGCAAACCATCGGGATAGTATTCACACTTCTTATCATCTAAAGGATTTAAAAAAATGCCCTTATAAAACTTATATTTCTGCGATGCCATAAACGATCCTTTTTACTGGCCCATGGGGCTTCAATTAGCTAGCCTTGTGAGCATGATAAGACGAACAATTTTACACCCATTATTATTCATTGTCTTGAGCCTTTTACCGATGATTGGGAAGGCGACCCCTTATCAGGTCCAGGAAATAAGTCATCTGGAAATTAATTCTGCCATCTCACCGGCGACCTACGACTATTTGAAATACCAGTTTGAAAACATTCCTGATGGTGCATTGATTCTTATCAAGATGAACACGCCTGGTGGCCTCATCACCACCACCAAAGATATTATTACTCTCATTGGTGCTCAGAATAAGCCGGTCGCCATATGGATTACGCCCGAGGGAGCATCCGCTGCAAGTGCAGGAGCTATTATCGCGGCTTCTGCCCATTTTATTGTGATGTCTAGCGGTACTAATCTAGGGGCAGCAACTCCTGTTGGATTGGGTGGTGACATCGCTGAGAATGATGGACGATCCAAAGCTTTAAACGATCTCAAGGCGATGGTTCGCTCACTGAGTTTCTCCAGAAACCGTCCTGCGAAACCATTTGAAGACATGATTGAGACTGCGAAATCATTCACTGATCAGGAAGCTCTCAACTTAAAAATCATTAATGGAATAATGACCAATGGTAAAACGCTGAGAGAAATTTTAGACCAAAAATCTTTTTCTCTCCAAGGTAAGCCCATGGAGCTTGAATTCCTTCCAGAGGCACTTTCAAAAACTTATGACCCAACGTGGGGACAAAAGATCCTGAACGTTATAGCTAACCCTTCAACTGCCTATTTATTATTTCTTCTCGGCATAGCCCTTCTCTATTTTGAACTCCAGGCACCTGGTGGCTACATTGCCGGCGGTATTGGGGCGTGTCTTTTGGTCCTGGCAGCGATTTCTTTTCAGGTACTGCCACTTGATTGGGGTGCACTCTCTCTTCTTATTATTGGTGTGATCCTTTTAATTCTTGAAATTTATATAACGAGCTATGGTCTTCTTGCTATTGCGGGGATTGCGTCCTTTGTTGCCGGATCACTCTTTCTCTTCCACGGAAAATCAGGCTTCATCTCCGTGAATTATCCCGTTTTGATCTCAACTTTATTAGGAGTAGCCACTGCGGTGGGGGGAATTATCTGGTACCTCGTCCGTGAAGAAAAAAAACACCCGCAGCTAGGGAACTTCTTTGTTCCGATTGGCTCTCAGGGTGTTGTCCTGACTAAAATGGAATCAGATTCTGCGTCCTACCAAATAAAAGTAAGAGGAGAAATATGGAGAGGTCACTCTCCTGCTCATCTCGCGGTAGGAGACAGTGTCATCGTCACTGCTATTGATAGTGAAAAACTAATTGCTGAGATAAAAAAAGTTGATAAGGAGTAAGTATGTCATTGACCTTTTTGCCGTTCATTGTTTTTGCAGGGCTTGTTCTCTTTAGTACTTTTAAAGTTCTAAACGAGTACGAGCGCGGAGTGATCTTAAGACTTGGTAAGTTCTCAGGAGTCAGAGGTCCAGGACTCATCATTCTCATTCCAGGTCTAGAGAAGATGATTAAAGTAGATCTACGACTGGTAACCATGGATGTTCCGGCTCAAGATATTATTTCCAAAGATAACGTCACTCTTAAAGTGAATGGTGTTGTTTACTTTAAAGTCAGCAGTCCAGAGCACGCCATAATTACAGTTGAAAATTATTACCACGCAACCGCTCAGATTGCTCAAACGACACTACGTTCTGTTGTGGGACAATATGAACTCGATGAAATTCTTGCTCACCGTGACCAGATCAACTCAAGACTTCAGGAAATTTTAGATGAAGTGACTGAGCCGTGGGGAATTAAAGTGACCAACGTAGAAGTTAAGGCAATCGATCTTCCGATTGAAATGCAAAGAGCAATGGCCAAGCAAGCCGAAGCAGAACGTGAAAAGCGTGCTAAAATTATTTCTGCTCAAGGTGAATTCGAAGCCTCTCAAAAGCTGGCCGATGCGGCCAAGGTATTAGGTGAACAAAAAGACGCTATCACGCTCAGATACCTTGAAACCATGAGAGAGATTTCAGCATCTGGAAACAGCACGACGTCTTTCTTCCCGATTCCGGTTGAGATTTTTAAATTTCTTGGTAAATAGATTTAGATAACTGTAAGGGGTGAGAAATCATCCCTTACCATTTTGTATTTCCGAACTGATTAACTTTCTTTTCAATTTTTGAATCTTCTTGTGGAGCAGCTTCTTCATTATCTGCTTCTACTGACGCGGGTCCACGCATAGGTGAGTTATCTTTTTTGAATTTTTGATCATTGTCATTCTCAATATCATTTTGAACGTCATCAATAAGCACTTTATTAAAGTCTTTCACATCCTTCGCAAATGCCAGGCCCGAACTTAGAACCAAAATAATGACGAATGTAAATTTCATGAGACTTCTCCTGTTAAGTCTCTATCGTCTTTATTCTGGCTTTTCTTTAGAAGTGATTTTGTCCTTTAATTCCGGCTCATTCTGGGTAGCCCTGATCGGCCTTGTCCTCTTTCTCTTTATCCTTCTCAAACTCGAGCTCCTCCTCTTGGGCCTGGCGAAGCAGATCAGGCGCTGGAGTGGTAATTAAGCTGGTATCTTCCGGGATCGGGGTCGGGGCCGTATTGGACTGATTCAGAAGTTGATCTTCCTCCTCTTCATCCACCGGCAACATCCGAGCGAGTGTGGACTCAGGATCGAAAATCTTGTCCCCTAAAGCGGGAGGCACAGCTTCCTTCCCTTGGGCGGAGTCGGCCAGTAAAAAGGAAAACACTAAAAGCCATTTCATACATTCCCCCTAGATTTCTCAGAGGAACCTGAGAGTAACTTTATTGTAGCGAAAAATAAGGGGTTGGTTTAAGCAAGAGTTGAACAAACTTTTAACTGACAAAAACAGGAAAAAAAAAGGGAGGCTAAGCCTCCCTTTTTGCAATTAACGTGTAACTTTACGTTTATTTTGATCAAGTTCTTTTTTACGGATACGAATACTCTTCGGAGTTACTTCTACCCATTCATCCTCATCAATCCAGTCCAATGCCCAGTCAAGAGTACGGTTAGGAATCGGTGGAAGAATAACGTTCTCATCCTTACCTGCAGTACGAACTGAAGTAAGATGTTTTTCACGACATACGTTCAAGTTAAGATCGTTAGGACGTGTAGACTCACCTACAACCATCCCTTCGTAAGTCATCTCTGTTGGCATAACAAATTGTTTACCAGAAGAAAGAACGTTGAAGAGGGCGTATGGAGTCATTTTACCAGCTCTATCAGAAATGAGTGCTCCGTTTTGACGAGCAAGCATTTTTCCTACGTGTGGCTCATAACCTGTGAAGTATGAAGACATAAGGCCTTGGCCTTTTGTATCAGTTAGGAAAGTTGAACGGTAACCGATCAAACCACGAGAAGGAACATGGAATTCCATACGTGTACGACCTTCACCAAATGGTGACATCGCTTCAAGCTTACCTTTACGGATAGCCATTTTTTCTGTGATGGTTCCACAAGATTCATTTGGAACGTCGAGAACTAATCTCTCGTACGGCTCCATCAACACACCATCGATTTCTTTTGTAATTACTTGAGGACGAGCAATCATAAGCTCGAAACCTTCACGACGAATTTCTTCGAATACTACAGCAACCTGCAACTCTCCACGCGCTTTCAAGATGAAAACTTTAGGATCGTTTGTTGGTTCATATTTAAGAGACACGTTTTTACGAATAGCATCGATTAAGAATTCTTCCAGACGACGAGAAGTTAAGTACTCCCCTTCTTTACCAGACATTGGTCCTGTGTTTACAGAAACCTGAACTGACACTGTAGGTGGTTCAACTTCAATACGCTCAAGTGCTTCAGGATTTTGTGGGTCACAAAGTGTGTCACCAATCTGAGCACTTTCAAAACCAGAGAGAATAACGATCTCACCAGCTTGAGCTTCATCAACTGTCGCCATACCAAGACCTGCGAAGATCTGGAGTGAAGTCACTTTGAATGTTTTAGGTTTTTCGTCTTTACCAATCCAAAGGATTTGTTTGTTGGCCTGAATCGTACCGCGAGCAATACGTCCAACCATCAAAGCACCAAGGTAGTTTGAGTAAGAAAGGTTTGTGATAAGAAGTTGAGCAGGTCCATCTTTATCAACTTTTGGAGCTGGAAAATAATCACTTACGAGGAAGTCCAACATTGGAGTCAATGAACCTTCACGACGATCTTTATCTAAAGAAGCGTAACCAGTTCTTCCTGATCCGTACATGAACGTGATGTCCATATCGACATCTTTACCAATGTTAGAACCAATTTCTAAAAGAAGATCTTCTACTTCGTTTTTAACTTCATCAATACGTTCATCTGGACGGTCGACTTTGTTAATGAAAACCGCAACACGGATTCCACGCTCAAGTGCTTTTCCAAGTACGAAACGAGTTTGAGGAAGAGGACCCTCAGAGGCATCTACCAAAAGTAAAATACCATCAACCATCATCAAAGATCTTTCCACTTCTCCACCGAAATCGGCGTGTCCGGGAGTATCCAGAAGGTTGATTTTTGTATCCTGCCAACGGATGGCACAGTTTTTTGCTTTAATTGTAATCCCGCGCTCTTTTTCAAGATCGCCTGAATCCATTACGCGCTCAGTGAGAGCTTCGTGGGCAGAAAAAAGACCAGATTGTCTTAAAAGTTGGTCAACAAGAGTCGTTTTACCGTGATCCACGTGGGCCACGATGGCAATGTTCTTCAATTTCATGAATGTCCTCATCTAGGGGATTATTGGCGAGAGTCTACATGGGCCGAATGGATATGACGAGTCAAAGTTAGTTACGGACAGAAAAAAGGGTCTAATGTCTAAAATGCAATATCAACTAGTTAGATTGGCTTAACACAAATCTAATATTCTCGGTTTTAAATAACGAAATTTATACCGACCCCATGTCTGCTAGGGGCCCATTCGTGTTAAATCTTAGTCCTATGGTCAAAATCTTGCTCACTCTATTAACAATCCTGTCGATTCATCAGGTCTTCGCGGACACAGGACTCACCGATATTCTTTTTAAACGAGCGGCGACGTTTGAAGAAAGACAAAGTGTTTCAACGGAACTTTCTCAATTAGGAAAACAGCAGCCCCTGAATGTTTCAGATGCAATAGCTGAAGTTTGTTACGGGGTAGATCTATGTGCAGGCAGTGACATCCAAGCTCCTGCCTACTGCGTGGATGACTTACCGAAATCTGTTCACCCATTTGGAATGTGGCCCGAGTGTTATCCTACATATTTTAGACAGAATTATTCGTGCAATACTGAATTGGAAAAACAATCCTTCAAAACCGTAAATCTGGCAGGGAAATTAATATACGATTTAAATACCATGTATCGCTCTTATATTTATGATTACATGATTGATGGTTTCTCAAGGCAATACAATTTTGATTTTCGCAACCTTTCACCAGCAGCCGTCGAAGAATTCTTTAAAAAGAATCCTCAGGCCAAGATACACATAGAAACCATTTCATCTGAATCCCTCGCCCTGGCCGCTTACACTCTTGATTGCTATGGAACCCTAAATTCAATCCTGTATTCCGGGGAAGACATCAAAATTAATCGCTACTACAACCTATATAAAGCAGTCATCAATACCATGGGGCTATTTTCTGAATACAAAGGCAAAGTAAATCGCGGTGTAAGCCTGCCCGCTGGGATATTAAAAGAACATCACAAAATTGGAAATATCGTCTGCTACAATGGATTTACCTCAACTGCCATCCATGACCCCAAAACGGATATGACTGATAAACCCTCTAATGGCTTTTTAAGCGGAAAGTGCCGACAAAGAATGTACATTAGCTATGATGAGCGAGCGACTGGTGGGAGAGCAATCTCTAAAGCGTCGACCTCTAAAAGTGAAAACGAAATTCTTTTTGAACCAGGGGCATGTTTTAGAATTGATGACGTTTATCCCAGAACAGATCCGCCTTTAGAAGATGAGGCCGATATCGAATGTGCGGAAGGCGAACATTATAATTTTGAAATGACTTTAATTCGTTAAGCCTTCTTGCTTCAAAATACTAAGCGCACACTTAACCCCATCGACAGCGGCCGAAGTAATCCCGCCGGCGTAACCCGCGCCTTCACCACATGGATATAATCCTTTGTGTGAGAGCGAAATCAAGGTTTCTTTGTCTCTAAGAATAGTGAGAGGTGCTGACGTCCGTGTTTCAGGGGCAATCAAGAGACCATTTTCATAGATGAATCCCGGAAGATCCTTATTAAACTCTTCTAATCCCTTTTTAAGATGCTGAACAATAAAGTCAGGAAAAATTTCCCGGATGTCGGCCTTAAAAACTCCAGATGGCGAGGAAGTCACGGGAAGAGGCTTATTCGTCAGCTTACCTGTCATGAACTCTTTAATCGTCATGGCCGGCAGCTCCCTGCCAGTGGCGTGCTTCTTAGAAAGGGCGTAAGCCTTTTGTTCTATCTCGTGCTGAAAACGCAGTCCCGCCATAATATCTTTTTCTGCTATATCTTGTTCGGCCTTAACCGAAACCACTAAAGCAGCATTGCTCCACGGGGAATTACGGGCGTAGTTGCTCATACCATTGACCACAATACCGTCTTTTTCTGTACCGGATGACAGGACATATCCCCCCGGACACATGCAAAAACTATAAACGCCGTGATCAGTCCATTTGTCATGCCAGGTGAGTTTGTAGCGAGCTGATCCCATCTCGGGAGCCTCACAAAATTTTCCGTGCTGAAGCTCATCTATGTAGCGCCTTGGGTGCTCAACTCTAACTCCAACAGCAAAATCCTTGGGCTTCATTTGAACCTTGATATCGGCCAGGTGCTGGTAAAGATCCTGGGCAGAGTGCCCAGTCGCTAGAACGACGTGATCGGAATAAAGCTCTTCGCCGTTTTGAAGTTTGACTCCAAAGGCTTTTCCGTCTTTAGTTAGAATTTCTATCACTTTAGTATTGTGGCGAATGTCGCAGTTCTCTTTCCTGAGCCAGTCCGAAATATGATTAATGATACCGCGGATTTTATTTGATCCTAAATGAGGATTAGAAACGTAGGCGGTATCGGCCGGAGCTCCGAACATCACGAATTTTTCCATTACGTACTGAACAAGATCCGACTTAATTCTAGTAATAAGTTTTCCGTCAGAAAAAAGCCCTGCTCCACCTTCACCGTAACAAACGTTAGTTTCCGGATCGAGCTCTCCGTAGCGCCAAAATTTTGCAATATGAAGCATGCGCTTATTGGCCGAATCCCCTCTTTCAAGAATAATCGAGGGAATTCCGTGCTCGGCCAAGCTGACGGCACAAAAAAGTCCCCCAGGGCCCGCCCCAATGATGATGGGTTTATTTTTAAGAGGCTTAAATTTAGAAACGCTTTCTGCTTTTGGATATTCATCGTCTTGAGAAAGGAGCGCATCAATGATGTAGAGATAGACAGGTTTTTTGCCACGTGGGGCACCACGAGCATCCAGACTTTTTGAAATAGTCCTAAACTCCCGGATTTCTGGGTAAGTTTTCTTAACATAGCTGTCGAGCTCCACATCGAAGGGAAGCTGAAACTGGTATTTTTTAGACATGATTGGCTGAGTTTTTACATTACGCACAAGCAAAAATCAAATATATTATGATATCCATAATTTACAGAGGTTTTTATGAAGATTGGCCTACTCATTATTGGAAACGAGATTCTAGAAGGAAAAATTAGTGATGCCAATACTAGGCAACTCTCCTTATTTCTGAAACAGCATCAACTTGAGCTTCTTACTTCACTTACCGTAACAGATCAGGAAAGCACAATTCACTTAGGACTTAAAACTCTCTTCTCGTTGTGTGATGTCGTTGTGACTTCTGGCGGACTCGGTCCAACTAAGGACGATCTGACTAAAGAAGCCATCGCTTCCTTTTTAGGAAGAAAAATTTCTTATTCTGATAGTTCCTATGAAGTAGCCTTGAAAAACTATGATCGCTTCAAGCGCCCCTTCGCCGGCAAAGAGCACGGATACTGTTATTTACCGGAAGGGTTTATCGCTCTGGAGAATTCAACCGGATTTGCACCGGGATTATTTACTGAACATCTTGGAAAATATTTAATTTGCGGTCCAGGAGTTCCCAAGGAATTCAAAAGCCTCTTGGAAGATCACTTTGTCGATCAGGTCGTGAGTAAATTTCCGCCCAGTTCTGATTTGTTCGAGAGCATAACGATTAGAACCATGAAAGTTCCTGAGGAAAAGATTTTTGGTGAAGTTGATACAACCTTGTGGGACAAGCTTGCCGCCTTCGGCAACGTCAGTTCTCTACCAACAACCATGGGAGTTGATATCGGAGTGAAGATCAAGGCAACAGATGCGGTTGATTTGGCCGAAAAAAAGAAAAAAGTTTTGGAAATATTTGATCACTCTCCGATTAAGCCCAGCATCTGGCAAATCGGAAACCTCTCCCTCGAAGAATACATTGTGAATCTCGCTAACAAAAAAAATATCACCTACGGCTTCGCTGAATCCTGCACCGGAGGCCTCTGCTCTCACCGTGTGACGAATGTATCAGGCAGTAGTCAGACATTTCTGGGGTCGGTTGTTTCGTATGCAGAATCGGTCAAACATAAATTGTTAAACGTTGAGACGGCCACTCTTAAAAATCATGGGGTCGTCAGTCTTCAAACGGCGGGAGAAATGTCTTCAGGACTCTCGCAGCAGTTGAAAACTCAAATAGCAGTCTCCATCACGGGAATCGCCGGACCGTCCGGTGGTACAGCAGAAAAACCTGTTGGGACCGCCTGCTTCGGAGTCACCAATAATGGCAAAACCCATACCTACACCGCCCACTTCCCGGGTGACCGAGAGCAGTTAAAACTGCGTTTTTCTCAGGCCGCTCTCTTTTATCTGCTGGAAGAACTGGAAAAATCTTCCTAAACCTGACAATATTCCTAGGCACAGGATATTTCATTTAGATCAGAGACCATCGCTTTTTCAAGGCGTTAGACGTAGTGTCCCGCTCTTGTCAGCTAATGGCCTTAATTAAGATAGAATAAGACTGAGAAAATTAAAAAAAACGTTAAAAAATTCCGATAGTTATCTCAAGAGGAATGACACGGATGTTGAATAAGTACTCAATCAAGAAAAGGCAGGCCCAGATTTTGTCGCTGTTCATGGTGATGATGATGGGTTTTATTGCGTCTTGTATGCCTACTCAGACCGCACCCGGTGTCCAAGAAAGTAGCAACACAACTAATAATCCCAATGCCACTAACTCCGCTTATCCAGATCCGACTTTCACCAATAGTGGAATTTTTGTTCAGGAAGGTGGCCTTCAGTCATCAACTCAGTTTTCATTACCGCTTGATTTCACCGACTCATTCTTAGTGCGCGGAACGAGTCTTTCAAAATATTTGAGAACACTACCAAACACAACTCGTTTTTGTTTGGTGGGAAAATATGATTTCACTTCAGGCAGTGCGAAGTTCTTAATTCTTTCAGGAAAGCCCAAATCCTTTACCGACTTGGTTAAGAAAACCACTGAGTACTATCTCCAGGTTGAGCCTTCAAATGATTCCGCTAACCAGAATGACTGTCTCACTTATAACTTAACTTCTAGCCTTTATAATTCTGTCCTGCCCCCAACTGTTCCTTCTGCCAGCTTCAGTCTCAGTCAACTATGTGCAACTTGTAACTCGTCGGTCACATCTCAAGGACTCAAACTCTATTTCAATAATGGCGAAGCTGTTCCAACGCTCAATCTCTCCCTGCTTTCGCTCACGATTTCTGGCTCAACAACGGTTTCAAACAACGCCTGTGTTGAATCCTCAAGTTGCCAGGCCCGTGCGTATGATTGTTGTCTGGAAGGACAGTGTGTTAACGATGGCGCTATAAGACCAGGGGCCTTAACTCAAACGGGATTCACACAAGCCCAGTTGGATGTCGCTTCAAATCCTGAACGTTTCATTGTTTATCCTCAATTCTACTTTGTCTGTGCCAGTCGCCCAGAAGATGATGGAGAAGATACGACCAGTGAACCAATTGATCCTTCCTATGATGCTAATATTCGATTAATGGAATTAACCCAGTTGTATCAATGTCTGAATAAGGTTGATGGTGAGTTCTCTTACTGTACTTTAAAATTCAGTTCAGCTTCCCAAAAGATAAATGCTGGCTCCCCTTTTAGTGCTGAGGTTGGGGATGTGAATTATTCAACTCTCAATCCAAACTTTTTGACTGGGGACTATGCCAATACAATCGTTAAAATCTTCTACGGAGGCCAATACATCTATGAGGCCAATAAAACACCACTAGCGCCTGCTGATGGAACATTTTCACCCTCAACTGGCAATGATGATATCACTACAGCTCAATCGGCGATTATAACCAAAGCACTTCCTGCAAATGCTCAGGACGATAATCTCTATCTAACATTTAAAGTCGATGGCTCTTGCGTGAAGCTTGGAACCAATCTTGCCCGATGCTCAAAAAACTATATCCAGAGCTCTACTGATTTAACCAGCACCTCTTACCACGGCAGCTCGAAAACATTTAATTTACCAACCTATGCCGACGCGTCCCCATCAGCAAATATTATCGTCAAAATATCAGGCGTCATTGTTGCTGAAGATGCCACGACTTGGAGCAAGGCCACTGGTCCGAACAGAATTATTTTCAATTCTAGCTATCCTATTTATCAAAACCAGAGCATCGATATCACTTACTATGTGACCTCCGGTATAACTGATTTGCTTAAAATAAAAACAGCTGTTCAGACTCAGGTCAACAGCATGTGCGTGTGTGGCACAAGCGGAACTTGTAATCTTTCTCCCGTCCTGAACTCACAGAACCAGATTACCAACTATGAGTGTATACATCCTAATGCCACATCTAATGAGCCTCCCGCTAATCAAACTGTGTACGTTTCAAATAAAAACATTCCTCACCGCTACTATGACGTGAATGGCGTGAACTACGATAGTGGTTACTCAAATGCCTTGGATCAGGAAGGCACGGCCTTCAGTTACAAAAACAATGACGTGTTGAAGCCGACAAACCTCGCCGCCTACACCGGCTATACTGGCTTTAATGAAATCTACGGTTCGTTCTCAAAAACGTCTTCCACTTCGGCCAAACCTGCCAAAATGGTTTCTGTAAAAAAAGATAAGATCTATGATTTGTTTACTAATAGCGGTGTTTTCTCGACTTGTTTAACTTGTGGGTCCGACTATTACTCATCTGTTAAAAAGATATTCCCACAAAGCTTCAGCGGCGTCGGTGGTGGATATTCACCGGATAACTACTCTTCACAGAGAGTCGTGACGAGTGGAGTTTACAGAAGTGATGATCTTCTTAAAAGATCAGCGTCAGAATCGACTTGCTGCTCAGCACTTTTTATTTGCCAACGGTTACAACCGAGACTGGTTTGGCTTTGATTATGGATCTCTTATTGCTTCATTTGATGGTGTCACTTGGTTCTCCGTCGGAAACCAGAGAAGAATAAAGGCAACTTCGAACAAACTCTTTCTCGCTGTTAATGCCTATTATGGTGACTTAAATCTTGATAGTAACTTTAATGTCACAGTTTCAGAAACAACCGCCTTCTCAGGGACAATGCCTGACCATGACACTGAAACGGATGGAGCTGAATGCCAAAAATCTCACTTTTGCTCTAATGATAATGACTGCTACAGACAACTTGGATTTGATTATACCTGCCAGAACGTAACAGGTGCCACAACCAACTGGCCTCAATCAGATGCCAATGGAAATGAAGTCATCGGCACGGTCAATAAATCACTCATCAGTATTGTTGGTGGATCAAACGGACAATCAAAGCGCTGTGCCTACCGTGGTAAGGGTGCACCCTGCCATTCTAATTTAAACGCCATTGGCACTACTTTTAATAACTCTTCACTCCCTGGACTCCTTAGTTGCTCTTCAACTAGCATGTGCCAATCATTCTCATCTGGATCAAACTCAAGGTTTAATAACCGAATTTCACGTTTTGCTAATACTCCTGTCGCACAAAACAGTGCCAATGCCGCACCAACTGCTAGTGACACTGTTGGATTAGGGGCGAGAATTCTTGGTAGACCATATGACTTCTACGGAACCACTACTCTTCCATCACCTTCTTCGACTGGACTTGCCGCCAATAATTTAGCAGCGATTTGTATTCCTGGAAAAAATATTGCGGCTTCAACTAAGACTTACGATCTCAATTCGTCTGCTCCGGTATCTCGAGTTGATAGTTCTGATAAAATTCTGGGGATCGGGACCACCATGTCAGGATCCCAGAGTCCTAAATACCTTAATGCCTGTCCCGCAACTGATAGTCTCGGGATTTCAATTCAGCAATATGACTTGAACTTAGGTGATGCTGCAACGATTAATACAGTAACAGCTGCACAGAACCTCTCTACAAATCTTTTAGATATAGCACCTATTGTTGCTCAGAATGTCTTTAGTTCGACTAGCGGCTCGCAAATTACATCAATTGGTTATCAGAGAAACGCATGCCTTCGTGCTCCAGGAGCATCTTGCTTCTCAGATATGGATTGTGCTCCTTCAGA
This sequence comes from Halobacteriovorax sp., assembly GCA_020048985.1. Lineage (GTDB taxonomy): Bacteria > Bdellovibrionota > Bacteriovoracia > Bacteriovoracales > Bacteriovoracaceae > Peredibacter. The sequence goes on from JAIFLR010000041.1 coordinate 79,517, forward strand.
GTTTATTGCTAACAAAGTCAGAGTCTCTACTCTCACTGGTATCTTAAACGCTGCTGAGAAAAAATACTGGGAAGAAGATTTAATCTGCGGAAACCCAGATTATAAATACTCTGCAACCGGCACTCTCAACACCGCCGGCTTTAACATCAAAAACAACGTCTGCTGCCGTGATTACGGAAAAACATTTACGGTTTACACCCAAGATGATTCTTCTGATTACCACTGGTGTGATACCGCGACTTCAACTATCAAAGTGGCAGGAGTAAATAACAATATCAATTCCTACAATCGCTACTCACGTGTTCATTCTGCCTACGACAAAATGACATGTAACACGGCAGAAGTCAGTACGACAAAAAGTTTTGCTCTCTCTCTTACAGGTACCGCGATTGCTAAATACGCTCAGCAGGCCACTCAGTACAAAACTCTTGATACCGTGAATTCCAGAACCTGCTGTACCAAAAACTGGGTTCGCAGTTTCGATACCACCAACGGTGGCGGCCATAAGTGGCTACAAAGCAAAATGCAAATCATTGATAAAAAGAATTTCATCACACTGAACTGGGCCCCTAATAATGATGGCGATGGAACAAACCCAACTCCGTACCAATGTAACTCTAACGCTAGCTCCTACTTAAATGCCTCTTGTGAAATGAGAGATTTCTCACCGGCCGATACAGAGCTCTACTTAAGATATTTTGGTGGCCTCGAACTGTCCGGGATTCCTCAGGTAGCGTTATTAACTGAGGATCATGTGAAGCGCCTGAATAATGGAGCTGATGGGGATGGCTATTCTCCCACTGCGAAAGTTCCTGTAGCTGAAACAATCAACCACACAACGACTAAAGATTTCTACGATGCGACTAACCTTAAAGGATTATTATCGGCAGGAAACACCAATGCTTTGGTTTCTCCCATGAAAAAAGTCTTTTCTGAAAATGAATTCAACTGTTGCATGCCTTCAGGCCAAGAAGTCCCTGACTACACGACCCCAGAGCAGTGTTGTACGGGTTATCTCGCCAATTCTGGTGCTAATACAACCCTAAGATGCTGCTTGCAGGATTTTACGGATATGACAGTTTATCTCAGCCGCTACGTCTCTTCAGAAGGCCGAGGGCTTCCTGACTCTGCCTATGACCCGAATACAGGTTACATTAAAGATCCTGGAGTTGTGGAAATGCTCGCCCAACAAAAAGGGCTTTGTTGTTCAGGAAAATTTGCCCGCGGAGTTGCGATTAGAAAACTTCCGATTCCAATTGATGGAACAACTTGGGTCAATCAACCTAATGCATGGACCAAACGTTTTGTGTATCTTAGCAATTCGGTTGATAACAACACCGAATTTGGACCGATTGGTGGTCTTTACGATGCGGGTCTACGCTGGAATAACCACGTGTACTGCATCCCTAAGACTCTCACCATCCCGGATGAGAAGTAGCCTAAATAGTAGTGGTCTCTTCTGAGCCGAAATATTCTTTATTCTTGTTTTCCACTGCATCCTTGAGGTCCTGAAAGTTTTGAAATAACTTCAGGCGCGGGTCTTCACTCACCTCGACTGGTGTTTCAGTCGGTGCAGCCTCAGCGACTTCAGGAGCAGGCTTTTTTTCTACCTTAGGGATAGAATCTTTCATTTTAGTCATGATGATAAAAATACCGTCAACAGAACTCTTCCACAGTTCATACTCTGCAGGGTCTTCGTTTTTAAGAACACCCCCAGATTTTTCATAATAGTAGCCATAGAGGGCCTGGGCTTTTTCCGGGGAGATCTTATCCCCTTTAACATCAAGCTTTGAAAACATATCTAAAACCTGTAAAGGTCTGAGTGCCTCACCTTCTGTAGCACCAACTTGTCGAGGAGGAAACCAATCTGCCCCCTCCAAACTGAACTTGTAGAATTTATTTCTCAAGGCACCTAAGTTTTCTTTTTTATCAAATTCAATTTTTAAAACTCTCCCCTCACCTTTGATTAGAGGAATGAGAAGGTCAAACGGTTTCTGCCTGGTATAAGAAAAGCGTAAGAAGTATGCGTTCCCAAGTTTTATAAAATCAATCTGATCAAATTCCTTATACTCAATAAGGCCAAGCAGTGAACTCCTATAGTCCATGAAGCCTTTCAGTATCGGTGTATAAACCTGCATGAAGTCTAAAGCATTACTTGCGTTCAATTCAAAGGCAATTTTAGTGAATGAGACAACCTCGTCGGCAAATTTCCTGCTTTCTTTTTCATCAGAACTTGTCTTAAAAGAAGCTGACGAAACGTCGGAACTGTAAACGTAGCCTTCAATCAGTGGAAATTTATCTGTGAGAAATGGATCACCTTTAAAGCCAAGTCCTAGTAGCTCTTTAAAATCGAATGTTTTAAAGACTTCAATAGTGGCACTTCTTTGGAGTTCTCTGTGATAAACGGCCAGGGTTGGCTTATAAGTAAGCTTATTTTTTTGTCCACTAAATCTAAAAGAAGGAACGAGGGAGATCCCCTGAGTGTCGTACTCCAGACCAATATTTAAAAAGCCTGAAAATTCATAGGTCTTAACCACTTCCGTCGCGGCTTCGTCAGTCTTAATCACTTTTACACGCTTATCAAGCACGTCCTTCACAGCAATAGGCTCTGGCAATTCTAACCCCTGTATGAGTGGCGACAACAGTACGATCATGATCAATAGCGGCACGTAAAAAATAATTCCCAGAATCGCAACAAACTTAGAATTGATGTATGTGTGTGTAAAAGTCATGAACTCTTTGAACGTTCTTTTTGATATAAGAGCAGGTACATCAAAAATGAGAAATGGGCCTGTGATCATGCCAACAATCACACGCAGAACTCCACCAAGTCTTTTCCAGATGACGTTTCCGTGTGAGCGAACACCTAAGAAGGCTTCCGAAATACTAACTCCAAGGAGCAGAGTGCTTATCAATCGGACAGCAAAAAACAAAAGGATTAAAGGACCGAAATTAAAGGTTGTAGAGAAAAAGCTATAGAGATCTTTTAACATTTCCCCAACAAAAGCATATTCTTCGTTGATTACCGACCATAGACCATTCCAATCAATGTCTAAAAGGCTTCCAAGCATTACTGGAACATCAGCGACAAAAGTTCTGAATTCATCAAATGGCATAAAGACAACAGACAGGGCATAGGCAACAAGTAGATCACATAAAACAGCAATCACTCGAAGTAATGAGTTGGTAGCGTAAGTAGAGTTACTAGAAATGGAAATCTGGTTTGACTGCTTGGTGCCCTTCTTCGACTTGTCAGGCTTGATTTTGAACCACTTTTTCAGCAGTGCCAATTTAGGCTCTTTCTTGGCCTCTACTTTCTCATCTTCCACAGCTTCCTCTTCTTCAATCTCTTCTTCAATCTCGACTTCTTCCTCTAATTCGTCTTCAGGAATCTCCTGCTTGATCGCTTCATTTTTAGCATGGATCTGAACTTCAAGATCTCCCACTTTGATATTATCATTTTCTTCGAGAATGATGTAGCGCCCGGGTGGAATTTTTTGGCCGTTGATGAATGTACCAACAACACTTCCGTGATCTAGAACTGAAACGACTTCTTCCTGCAAAATAAAGGTACAGTGACGAGGTGAAACCGAAGGATCAGCAATGACAATATTTCCAATTTCACTGCCCACAGTCAGCTGATGACTTAAGTTATAGGTGGGGCTTCCCTCCATATTGGAGAGCTCAAGGATGAACTTTTTAACCCAACGAACATCATCAACTTTAGTCGATATGGACGATTTGCCTTCAATTATTGGCGCTTTTTTTCCGCCAAAGAGTTTTTTGAACACCACTACCATCCCTCGTGAAAACCATTGAAATTACTTAGTTTAGTTTCACTTTTTTTGCCTAAATTGCCAAGCCCATCGTCTTAACAGCGCTTTTTCTAGGTCACCTTGCTGGAACCGCTTAAAATAAAAGAACTTGAGCGGTTTGCTATGTGTGAATAAGCTTAAAATTTTTAGAAAAAATGCCGAAAAAACAAGAAGATACAGATCATTACAAGGGTTACTTTATGAAAAACAGAAAGCTTCCATCCTTCCTAGCTCTTTCAATCAGCTTGGAACTGATGATTTCACCAGTGCCGGCTTTGGCAGAAACAACGACATCGAATGTGTTGAACGGTGTTGGGCAAGCATTAAATCTGGGGATGAACACCTACAACACACTTCGAGGTGGTCAAGGTCAGCAGCAGATGTCTCCCCACGTGGCGACAGATATGGCGGCATTCAAAAATCAACAAACTCCGGCAGCGGATAAACACTTCACTTTAAATAACATGCAGAAGATTCCAGGCCTCATGGAATACGTTGCGAAGAAAAATCAAGACGCCGCCAAAAGTGGTGGTAAACCAATTGACCCACGTACCCTACAGTGTGCCACCTTACCTACGACACTTTCAGAGCCAAACAACGAAGTCTGTCGTAACAAGGAAGTAAATGCACTTGCTGGTGACCCTAAAGCTCAAGCAGATGAAGCTTTCGCCTACTATAACCAATTACTCCAGGTTCAAACGACCTATACCAACTTTACCAAAACCAGTAACGTTGGCGGTCAGGGCTTCGGTGACGGATGTATGGAAGATGCAATGACTCTCTTAAAAGGTTTTTTTGCTTACCGAGTGGAGCAACTAGACACTGTTGTGGCAGAACTTGAAGCCGCTACTGCTAAATTTGAAGAGCAAAGCGAAATGGATCTTAAAAGTATCCGTGAATCAAGCGCCATTTTAGGCGGAGAAGGTTCAAAATTTGCTACTGAATTTAAAAATTCTGATTTATTCGATTATGGTAAAAGATTTGAAGATCCTGCCTGTAATTCAATCCTCTCTAAAGATGGCATGGACGCATTTGGTAAAGGCAACGGCTTAGTAGGAATCGAGAAAAAGCTCAAAGAGTCTTTTGGAACGACACCTGAAGGATCTAAGTATTCGCCTGAATCATATCTCAAAAATCACGCAGACGTAGTAAGTGACATTAAGAAAATGGCCGATAAAGTTTCTGAACAAGCAACCCTTAACTTTTCACAAATTTCAAGTGGTCAGGAAGGTTACTCTGCTTTCCTAAACGGCGTCGGTGGTGATGTTGGCTCTGAATCTGGTGCAAGCGCCGGGCTAAACAAGGCCTTCTTCTCTGATCTCCAAACAAAATTCACTAAGACCCGTAATTCTCTTTCTGATGAAGCCAAACTTATCAGCTCTGAGCTCGGTGGAAAAGGTAGTGCTGCTTTGGGACTACTTAGCAACATTGATAACGATACCAACTTTGACGCCGAGATTGGTTCTCTTGAGAATGAAATTAAAGGTGAATGTGTAAACAAATCAGGAATTGATATTGCTCTAGCACGTATCTATGACCCGACTCTTTCTAAATCTGCGAACAAGCATTCTTCCGAACAGGTGAAGAAGAAACTTAAATCAATTTTGGAAGACGTAACTATTAGTCCTGAAAAGAAACTAGCAGAAATTAAGCAAATTGAAGCGGCCGGCGGCAGCTATGAGATGAAAATGGATGCTGACTACGAAACAAATGAAGTCGCTGCAGACGGATCAATTACTAAAAAGAAAGTTAATGCTGCCGGGAAAGTCTCTCCAGCAAGCTACTTCACAGACGTTATTAAAAACTGTGAATCTCAATATCAAGTTAACAAACTTAAAAACAAGCTTTCGGCCAAACAAGCGATCACAAAACTTCGCACTCTAAAAAAAGAATTTCAAAAAGCGGCTACTCAGCATTCTAAAGATATCAAAAACGAAATCGTTAAGAAGATGATTGATTGCGGCGGTAACGGTGCAGTGGCCAGTAGCTCAGCAGTTGGCTCTTGTTCACCAGAAAAGCTTAACATGTCTAACCCTGGATTTTGTGCCAAGGCAGCCTTCTCTTGTTCAAGCAACATGAAACAGTGTTCTGAAAAAGCTCAGAAGTTTGTTAAAGACATTAAAGGCGATCGTCTTAAACGTACTAACAACTATAACAACAACGTTGAATCAACACGTAAGCAAATGGTTGCGATGTTTGATACAGCGATGGTGAAGTACATGAAAGAAGCCGAGTCTCTACGCGGTATGTTCGGTGCTGGTTTCGCAGCTCCTAAAGACATCCAGAGAGATATTAAAGGTGGTGCAGAGTTTGATCAAAAATTTGCACAAGCTCCTGATGCACTCGAAGTTAAAGATCCAAAACAGTACCTTGCCATGGTTAAAGGCAACATGGAAAAACTTCAGGCGCAAGTGAAAGCTCAACAAGAAGCCATCGTTTCTGACGGTGGCCCACTAGCTAAACACATCGCAGAAACCAAGAAAAATCACGCAGAAGTTATTAAGAAATCAGGCCAGCTAGCTAATAACTGTCTAGCTGCTTACAACTCTTATAAGTCTCTCGTAAAAGCTCAGAAAGAAGGTTACGACAAAGCTCAAGGCCAAATGGGCGAAAAGAACGGAGCCCTTTGTGGTGCTTACGCAGACATTATGAGCGACAATCCAGATGGTGCGTGTAAAGAAGATATCCGTGATCTAGCGACGGCTTCTTTAAATGCCTCTGCTCAAGCTGGACAGATGAACGGTCCCCAGATTAATCAGATGGTAGAAGACATGAATAAACGCTGTGCAGGTCTTCCAGAAGATCTGACAGATGCTTCGGAAGTTTGTGCAGCTGAAAAACAAAACGCAAGTTTTCAAGAATCGTTTAAAAAAAATACTTCCAAAGATTTATCAAAAGCCTGTGATGCCATTTCAGGAGCTAAGCCAGATGCAGGGTATTGCGCAGATCTAATTGCAACCACTACAACAATTAGTATTACGATTCCAACGGAGCTGAAAGAGCCAAAGCCTGATGATGAGACCTTGAGAAAAGCAGAAAACGAAGTCGGAGATAACAATGATCCGGCAACTCATAAAGAATGTAAACTTAAGCCTGGAGCACCTACTCCAGAACGAGTAGGCGATAATAATGTTGTATATAAATTTGTCTACAAAGCAACCTGTACAACGACACCTACCAAAGCAGACTGTGCACTACTAGAAAAACAAATTGTAAGTCAGTACAAATCCGCTAAGAAAACAGGTGGTCTTAGAACTGCCGATACACAGGCTAACAGCATGCCTTATATGTGTGCCGGCAGCAATAACTCAGGCCCGTTCAATACTAAGGGCAATGCCCTCCAGGGCCAAGGCAATCCTCTGGCCGGACCTGCTGGACAGAGCGGGATGGGCTTCTAATTAGTCGACATATCTACTCGGTTGAGATCCTTTAATCTCAACCGATAAGGTTCTTATGATAGTAGTACGTCAGTGGATGACAAATTATTTCAAAGCAACAGCTGCCTCTAATATGGTGGCTCTTTTGATTTCATTAATCACTCTCGCCTCTTGTAACCCGACTGAAATTACACCCAGTGGTCAACGCTCTAGTGGTGTTTACGCTGGTGACTTCGTTAATAAAGCATATATTTACCGAGAAAGTCCTGCCATCGTTCACGGTTTGAACTATGGACCTAGGGTAGACATGAAGGGCACTCTGGATAAAGCACTCCCTGAGTTCATTACCGATAAGACTCTTCTTAAGGGTGACTGTTCAGTTCTGTTTCTTGGAGTTGATTCTACAATTGAGGACTGCATTCATTCTTTCGCATCTAAAACTGCCTCACAGCAACTGCTGCCTAAGAAGTCCGACGGGACGTGGATCTTTCCTACGAACTCGTCTGAATTTTACCAAGTAAATGGTCTCTATCATGTCCAGCACGGGGTAAATACATTTTTTGATAAATTGAAATTTGCCTACGATACTCTCCACAGCAACCCAATTTTTATGTGGAAAACAAAATCAACACCTAAATATTTGGATGACACTGGAATGTTCTGGTTCCAGGCAATCGCTCCTACCAACGATAATTATTTTAGAAATAGTTTTTTAAGCAGCTATGCACTTTGTAATTTGGAATTGAACGCGAGCTTCAGTCCCGCAGGCCCGGAACTTTGTTTTGGGAATTGGGCCAAGCATCCTTCATTTTTTATGGTTCAAGATCCATCAATTGTTTATCACGAATTAGGTCATGCTCTGATTGCAGTGATGATGAATTTTAGAAATGGGACTCCAGGCTCTTTGACCCCTGACTATCACCCCCTAAGATCAAATCTAGGTGGATATGGCTTTGATGAAGCCGGATCCATTGGTGAAGGTGTTGCCGATTATTATAGCTTTGTGATGAACCAAAGAACTCATTTTGCTGAATGGGGTCTCGGTAAATCAATGAATGCTTCTCGTCCAATAAGCGAAGACGATAGCCTACATATTAGTGGCGTCGACACAACATCAGAGGGACGCCTCTCTTATCCTCAGTATCTACTCTACGACCCCAATGATCCCAATATTCCCTTTGAAGATGTCCACTATGCCGGACAAATTATCAGTCACTACTTAGTTGCTCTTACGAAAGAACTTCAAACACAATGCTCTCTTCCAACTGAAGACATGCATGACATCTCAACTTCATACGTGATGATGCTTTTAGCAGAAACATTCAGCGAAATGGGCGATTTAAAATCAGTAGGCGTTGACACTATTTGGGGCGGGGCCAATGACCCGCTTTCATTCCTTGATCGCTTCAACAATCTAGATGAGAATGCCTCTTTTGTATGGGCCCACGTGGTTAATCCTCCGACCTACAGAAAGTTTTCTCAAATCATGGCAAAAAACATTTATAAATACGTCACTTCAGGTCTATGTACCAGTTTTACTCAAGATGAATCAGAAAAACTTTTAGATGATTATGGTCTCTTGCTCTTTAAAACATACAATAATGATGGCTCTAGTACCAAGAACAAGTACGCCCAATACAATTCGTTTGGAACAGTTAACATTAACCCTACTCCAGTTGCTCCAACAGCAGTCCATGAAAACAATCGCAGAAAATCAGTACTCGTTTCAAAACAACTATTAACCCTTGCAGAACCAAATTCAGAAACAGATACGGCCACGTATTATATTATTGATGATCAGGCCAATATGTCAGGAATCCTTGAGGGGTTACTCTTCAAAGGTTTTCCTATGAATCCATCAACCGGAATAGCAAGTTTAGAGTATAACAACTCTAATATTCGTATTTCTCCAGGAGAAATTGTCGCTGTTATTCCAAACTTGAAAAACTCATCTAACAGTACAATGGCGGGAATTCAGCTCCTCGCCACTGACTGGGACCATGTAGACGTCACAGATACCACAGGACTAAATGGAAACTTCAAGCCCTGTGTGGTTGATGATGTAACCACCGTCGCTCAAGGCGCAGAGGCCGGAGAAACTTGTACCTCAACTATGACAAGCTACAAACGTCACGTCAAAACAGCTGGAGCATTTGCCACTGAAGCCGCTGCACCAGTATGCTTGGTTCAAATAGAAGACGGTGAAGTGACGAGATGGGTCTCTCAAAATGAATTCAGAAAAAAACAAGGGCTGGCACTTCAGGACAAAGACTGTCTTGGGTTTGCTGGAACTGCGGCAACTGAAGACTTCACGTTTAATCCACATGAATGCTTAGTCCGTGCACTACCAGGGGCCAACGAAGCCTCTTTCTCGAAAATTGATGCCCAAAAGTCATATGTTGAAACTATGAGAAACGGAAATCCCGAACATACCTTCGACGTTGGTAACGCCATTATTTTCGAAGTGAACAAATGGATTCCACCGGGGACGAAATTCAGATGCCGTCTGAGAGCGAAATTCAGTAACTGCTCGGATTGTTTTTCAGATGCTGCAGATTCAACAAACGATGAGTATATCGATTCTGAATATAATGGTGCCAAACCATTTAAAGTCATCAACTTTGAGTTTGATGTAAATGACTAAGAATAAAAAAATTGCCTCATTTATGGTCCTTAGTTTTGCCCTGCTCTTCTTTGTGAAGAAGGAAGAGCAGAACCATAATGTGAAAAACCGCCCTGCGAATGCTCTACTTCAAACAGCAAAGATTACCGGCGAGAGTAAATTCATCGACAAGAACAGAAGGCCCTTGGACCGCATCCCGGCCAGCACAAGTTACGTGAATACTCCCTCAGCAACTTGGGAGAAGCAGTTAAAGACTTCGCTGGCGGCACAAGGTGGAAGCAGCCTTAAAGATATCAAGATAAAAAAAGAAAAATCATTAGTTTGGATGAGAGATGAAAACCCACTTCACGTGGAATCTGTTGTTGTGACCTTAACCAACAAACAAGACGTTGAAGCTTCGTTTCGCGCACTGGTGGATTCTCAGACGGGTAAAGTTCTTGAATCTTGGGATCAATCAGTATTTGATCCGGCAAATGTACGGGGATCATTCCGTATTAAACTGGATCCCCGCTACACGAATTAATTAAGTTGCTGCTTTCTCTTTCAATTTTAAATCTAACTCTTCAATCACTTTCGGATCAATTTTAGGCACCAACCCTTGAGGATCAACCTGAAGTTTGAAATCGTGAGAGAAAAATTCTTTAAGTGCTTTCAGGTCACCTTGGTAAATTTTCTTAACGATGTCACTCTCAGCGGTCAAACCAAAGTATGAAAGAATTGACTTAGACAGTTGTGGTAAATAGGGAGCAAAAAACGTTCCGATGACCAAAACGTAAGCGGTAGAGATGGCAATCGTTTCAGCTGCTTTCTCGGGATCGGTTTTAAATTCAGTCCATGGTGCTCGCTCAGTAATAAACAGATTCACCTTGGATCCAAGACCCATGATGTGCTCCTGACCCTTCTTGATTTGGTATGAATCTAAAAGCTCATGATACTCTTTAATAAAAGTCTCGACATCTTTGGCATGAGAATCAAAGAATGGAGCAAATTTATCTGCCTTCATCCCCTCGGGAAATTTTGAGGCCGAGAATTTCATCGCTCGGTTGATAAAGTTTCCTACGTTATTGGCCAGTTCAGAATTGATTTTTAGTTCAAGTCCTTTCCAGGTAAAACTCGAATCAGAAGTTTCTGGAATAAGAGATGTGAGATAAAATCTCAGCGCATCCGAGCCAAACTGAGTAATCGCCTCCTCAGCATCAACGTACCAGCCTTTAGACTTAGAGAATTGTTTCCCCTCTAAATTGACGTATTGATTCGCAGGAAGATCCGTTACGGGATTTACAAATCCAGTTCCCATGCTCATCACAGGGAAGATAATCGCATGAAAAATAATGTTATCTTTGCCAATAAAGTTAACAATAGTGACGTCTTTCGCCCCCCACCAATCCTTAATGTAATCCTCTTTAGAGCCAGATTCTTTTAAGAATTGTTTGGTGTTCGAGACATACCCAATAGGAGCATCAAACCACACGTAGATCTTTTTGCCTTTCGCATCGGCTACTGGAACATCGATCCCCCAGTCAAGGTCACGAGTAATAGCACGATCAACGAGATTATCTTTCGTAAGGGATTCAACAAAAGGTACAACGTTTTTTCTCCAAGTCTGTTTTTTCGTTTCAAACCAGGCCTGGAATTTCTCGTAGGACTTTGACAGCATCAAATACCACTGAAATGAATCAACGGTAGCAACATTTTTACTTCCACAAAATTTGCAAACCGGCTTTAATAATTTAAGTGGATCAATCCAAGTCCCACAACTAGGACACTCGTCCCCGCGCGCTTCAGGGTAGTGACAAACGTAACACTCACCTTCTACAAAACGATCTGGTAAAAAGTTTTTACAGTCCTGACACTGAAGTTGTTGTTCGGCCTTCTTTTCAATTAAACCTTTGCCAAGTAAGTCGTTAAACCAAGTGAGTGTTTCTTCCTTGTGGTACGGGGCCGAAGTTTGGCCAAAAAAATCAAATTTGATGTCGTATTTATCGAATAATTCTTTGTGCGTTTTATGCCATCCATTCACATATTCCTGGTAGCTTATTTTAGCCTTCTGCGCATTTTGCATAATCGCTACGCCATGCTCATCAGATCCGCTAATATGGATCGCTTTCTCCCCTTTCAGCTTCTTATGGCGGGTAAAGATGTCCGCTGGGAGGTAAACGCCCGCAATGTGCCCGAAATGTATAGGCCCATTGGCATAAGGGAGAGCGGAAGTAATGAGATATTTCATAAAGCCTCAAATGAAAGGTATTTAGCTAGGGTTTCAGAGCGAATTTAAGTCTACAAAGTAAGAGGTTTTTTGTCTTTTGATTTTGACACTTCCCCAGGTGTTTTTTATGCTCTCGGAAATGATATCCCTCACTGGTTTAAACCCTGAACAACGCGAAGCTGCCGAAACCGTCATAGGTCCGGTTCTCATTCTGGCCGGCGCTGGATCGGGCAAGACTCGTACCGTCACCTACCGCATCGCTCACATGCTGGAAAACCTCAAGATTCCAGGCAAAGAGATTCTGGCCGTAAGCTTCACCAACAAAGCTGCCACTGAGATGAAAGAGCGCGTTGCCCATCTCGTGCCTCCCAAGGTCCGCAAGGGTGTCACCCTTTCAACTTTCCATTCTCTGGGTATTCGAATCCTGCGCGAAGATATCCACCATTTAGGTTATAACAATCTCTTCAGTATCTATGATCAGGCCGATCAAATGAGCATTGTCAGGGAAGCGCTTAAAAACTATCGCTCAGAAAAAACTTATGACCGCGCGACAGTGATGTCGAAAATCGGACTATTGAAAAACAAAGGGATCTCCCCTACTGATTTCACTAAGAGCTCTGAATACGACCCAGAAAACAATTATGATGGTGCAACTGAGTTTGCTTACCACTACTATCAGGAAAAGCTGCAGTTCTATAACGCTCTTGATTTTGATGACATTCTTTTTCTAGTTGTTCGATTGTTTAAAGAATTTCCTGAAGTGGCCAAGAAGTATTCTGAAAGATTTAAGTACGTCATGGTTGATGAGTATCAGGATACCAACCAACTCCAATTTAGCATGATCCAGGCCCTCACCAGCACTCACGATAATATTTGTGTTGTGGGTGATGATGACCAGGCCATTTATTCCTTTCGTGGTGCCGACATCTCCAATATTCTTAATTTTGAGAAGCAGTACAAGAATGTAAAAGTGGTTAAATTAGAAGAAAACTACCGTTCTACATTTCCTATTCTCAATCTTGCCAACAAAGTCATTGAACAAAATACCAACCGTAAAGATAAGACCATGCGCACCTCCCTCATGGAAGGGAATATGCCCCAGTTGTGGGCCACTGGAGACGCTGATCACGAAGCAGCAGTAGTGGTGGAGGAAATAATTAAACTTCAGTCCCATGGTATGATGCTTTCAGATATGGCGATCCTTTACCGCTCTAATACTCAGGTTCCTCCATTCGAGGATCAACTTCGAATTTCTCAGGTCCCCTACCACATTATTGGCGGCCAGAAATTTTATGAAAAAAAAGAAATTAAAGACATCATCGCGTATCTGACTCTCATTCAAAACCCGAGGGATGAATTGGCCCTCAGGAGAATCCTAAATGTTCCCAATCGGGGAATAGGATCAGTCACGCTTAATAAGAACCTGGCCCTTGCTAAAGAACAGAAACGCCATCTTTTTAACATTCTTGCCGATCAGGAAGAAAACGAAAATATTCAGAACTTCATTATCCTGATTAAGAATTACCAGCGAATCTTTAACGAAAAACCTTTAGTTCAGGCGATTGATCAACTGCTTGAAGAAATTCAGTATAATGACTTTATTGACAAGAGTTATGATTCGGCGAAACTTTCTAATCGAAAACGAGAAGATGTAAAAAACTTTCTTCTCACTGCCGATCGTTTCCAGGATCGCTATCACGAGGATGCCACTCTAAAAAACTTTGTAGAGCGTCTACTCCTGGCAGATTCACACGACCGAAATTCTCCCGGGGATGACACGAAAAAAAATGAAGTCACTCTCATGACTCTTCATGCCTCCAAAGGCCTTGAATTCGACAATGTCTTTTTGATTGGTATGGAAGAAGAACTTCTTCCTCATAAAAAAACGATCCAAGACGGATCCGACATTTCTGAGGAGCGCCGTCTTTGTTACGTTGGCGTAACCCGTGCCCGCAAAAAGCTCACGATGACTTATGCTAAAGAAAGAAAAATGTATAATAAGATGTTTCCTCGTTTTAAATCAAGATTTGTGATTGAACTGGAAACTTGCTACAAGGAAGTTGATCGCACCAACTTCGGAGACATGTCTGAAGATGAAGTAAAAGATTTTAAAAAGAACTTCTTTGGAAGTTTAATGGACTCATTAAAATGAACATAGTTGAAAAAATTCTGGGCCTCGTTCCTGTGACTCACAACTGGCTAGCTGACAGAGACTTTATCTGGTGGCCTTTCTCATTTTTAAGACCCCATCCCTCTACTGCCATGTCTTTCAAGCACACGCTACTCATGACCGGATGTTTCGGGGGCCTGTCATTTTTAATGTTTGTGGGATTCTCTGTGGTCAATAATATGTTCACTGCTTCTTCTGCCATAGATACATTCATGATTTGTTTCGGCGGATTTTTCGTTTGGTTTAATTTAGTGACCAAACCTCTCTGGAATTACCGCGCCCGAAAGCTTTCTAGAAAATAAAAAAAGGCCATCCCTGGCCTTAATTATCCATCCTTGGAAGACCTCTTCCTGACGTCTCTATCGAATTATTTTGATTTATTAGATTGTGGAGCGGTATCTTCAAGATCTTCAGGAAGTGTGTTCCCAGATGTATAGCCAGTCAGTGTATATGCTCTTGGTATATAGAGACCAAAAGTGAGAAATGAAATCAGAATATCTTGGGGATTTTTTTGTTCGTAGATAATGAGTTTAGAAATACTGTCATATCCAGCTTTTCTCACTTCCTCATCAATGAAAACTTCATGGTACTCAGGATTCACTCCCCAAAAATAGAAATGATGACGTCCTGTTACTGAAACTTCTTTCTGATGCTTAGGGTTTCCTTCGAAGGAAACAGGAATAGAATTGTTAGAACGAAAGTGAACTGTCGTGCATGAAACAGAACTAATTAACAAAAATAAACCAAGAAGATTTTTCATATACTTCAATTCTTGATTTAGTGCTTCAACTTGTCAAAAATTATTTTCGCAGACTTACGTATGATTAAAGTCAGGTTTGTTTTTTTCGATCATTCCATCCAGCGCTTTGAAGTGGTCCGATGATCGTTGAGTGATGCCCTGATAAGCGGCCATGAGCTCGAGATGTGAATTTAAATCATTTTGATGAGCGTGATAGATCGCTTTTTTAGTCATTTGGAGCGCTATTGGTGGCAAAGACCTCAACTGCTCAACAAGCTCTTCCGTTTTATTTTTCAGATCATTTGGTAGGACCACTTGATTAACGAGCCCCATTTTTAATGCTTCTGATGCTGAAAAAGTTTTGCAGGTCAAAAACATTTCCATCGCTTTACCGACACCGATAAGGCGACTGATGAAAAATGCTCCCCCATCTCCAGGAACTAGACCGACTTTGGCAAATGTCTCAGCAAAGGTTGCTTCTTCCGAAGCCACTCTTAAATCACACATCGCTGCGAGGTCACAGCCAGCTCCAACAGCGGCGCCGTTAACCATCGCTATGATGGGTGTCTTTAAGTTTGCAATGGTCGTTGGTATCTGCTGAATCCCTGCTTGGTAAGCTTCACGTAGTTGATTCGATTCACCGGCAAACATTCCGGTTTTTCCTTTCATCGCCTTAATATCTCCACCAGCACAGAAGTGTTTTCCTGCCCCCGTAAGCACAATCACTCGCACATTGGTGTCAACGTCAGCATATTTTAAAACTTCAACCAGTGACTTAACCATGGCCGTCGAATACGCATTACTGGAATCAGGACGGTTCAAAGTAATCCAAAGACATTTGTTATTAAATTCAACAACGAGATCTTCATACTTATTAAGATAAAAACTCATACTTTACCTGTATTAAAATAGGCCTTAAGAAACTTAGACTCAGTATTTCTCTTCACTTTTTCCAGAATAAATTTCGAAGCAAGTGCAAGCTTCTCAATATCAATTCCAGTCTCAAGACCCAAAGACTGAAGCAGGTACCAAACGTCCTCCGTTGCGACATTACCTGTGGCACCTTTAGCGTAGGGACAACCGCCAAGCCCACCTGCTGAAGAATCAAAGGTGGTAATGCCCTCTTCCAGAGACACATAAATATTGGTCAGCGCCATTCCACGAGTATCGTGAAAATGCATCGCTAGCTTTTCAACTTCAAAATTCTTTTTCAGCTCTTTAATATAACTTTTAACTTGAGATGGTGTCGCAACACCAATGGTATCCCCAACGGAGACTTCGTAGACACCGAGATCAAAAAACTTCTGAGTCACCTCAAGAAGTTTTTTCACATCCATTTTGCCTTGGTATGGGCAGCCAAAAGCAGTGGAAATATAACCCCTTATACGAACATTATCCTTGATCGCCTGGGCCGCCACATCCTTCATTCTCTCGAAAGTTTCGTCGATCGTGGCGTTAACGTTTTTCTTGGTGAAAGCATCAGAAGTTGCACTGAACAGGGCGATTTCCTTAACGCCAAGAGACCTAGCAGTCTCATACCCTTTAAGGTTAGGAACAAGGCATGGCAGATTAATTTTGGTATTTCTGAGGCCCGCTTCAACTTTGGTGAATAAGGCAACAGCATCACTCATCTGGGGAATCGCATCTGATTTTACAAAACTTGTTATCTCGATGGTCTTAAGACCTGATTGTGATAAAAGAGAGATAAATTCAAATTTATCCTCTGTGGTCAGTATCGTTTTTTCGTTCTGAAGTCCGTCTCTAGGACCAACCTCTACAATTTTAATCATAACTACTCCACCTCAGCGAGAATAACTCCACCTTGCACGAGCTGCCCGACTTGAAAGAAAATCTTTTTAACCTTGCCGTCTTTATCGGAGCGGATTGAATGCTCCATTTTCATCGCCTCAAGAATAAGTATGGCTTCGCCCTTTTTGACTTCGGCCCCTGCCTCTTTAAGAACTTTAAAAATTTTACCAGGCATAGGAGACGCTAAACCACCAGCGTGCGCCCCGGCCTTTTTCATTTTTTTGCCAGAATCTGAAAGAATTGCTTCGTTCCCACCCGCGATCACCATGGTTTCGCCGTCTCTGCTCGTTGTTCCAACTGCTGCTCTGAAACGACCACCCTTATCATCTAAAATCATTTCATGGCCATCTCGGCTGATTAAAGAATAGAAATAGGTTTTGCCTTCAAATGAAAAAGTCACAGTGTCATGCTGATGTTTAAAATCCTGAACTTTAATTTCTTTGCCATTAATGGTGAATGACTTATCCATACTAATTCCTGAATCCTGTTAATGATGTCCAAGGATTTGATAATGTTTCGCTTGATCCAATAAAAACTTTTTTCTTCGAAGAGAAACTTAGAGCAGCAATTAAAGAGGCTATATTATCGTTGCTTAAAGCCTTAGGTTCGAGTTCTGACTTATGATCTGGAATGAAGTGGGTATGTGTATGTCCGGCCACAAAATCATTATGCCCTAGAATGCGCTTCAAGTAGTCTCGATTGGTTTTAACACCTAAAAAAAGAACCTCATCTAAACTGTGAATAGATTTCGAAATCGCTAATTCGCGATTTTCTCCCCATACAACCAGTTTAGCGAGCATCGGATCGTAGTTCACTCCAACTTCTGTACCATCTAAAAAGCCGCAATCAAGTCTTACATCTCTTAGTGTGGGCACACCTATCGTATCGATTCTGCCAATTGTAGGCATAAAGTTGTTATCAGGATCTTCAGCGTAAATACGGCATTCAATGGCCTGTCCTTTTTGCTTAATATCTTCCTGCTTCATTGGAAGCTTATCACCTTGGGCCACCAAGATCTGGCACTTCACAAGGTCTGCTCCAGTCACCATTTCGGTTACTGGGTGCTCTACCTGAAGTCTTGTATTCATTTCCATGAAATAGTAATTACCATCTTGGGCCATAATAAACTCAACAGTTCCAGCACCACGGTAGTTAATTCCTCTAGCGATCTCTACTGCTGTTTCACAGATTTTTAATCGGAGTTCCTGACTCATGTTCGGAGCAGGAGTTTCCTCCACTACTTTCTGGTATCGTCTTTGAATTGAGCACTCACGCTCAAAAAAGTGCAGATGGTTTCCATGAGTGTCACTCATGAGTTGAACCTCGATATGTCGTGGATTGAGAACATACTTCTCAATCAGTACTTTATCGCTTGAAAAAGATTTTAGTCCTTCCGATTTTGCTCCCAGGATAGATTCAAGAAGCTCAGAATCTTCGTGAACAATTCTCATCCCTTTACCTCCACCTCCGGCAGAGGCTTTAATTAAAATGGGATAGCCGATTTTTTTTGCCTCTTTCATTAGTGTTTCTTCACTCTGATCGTCTCCATGATAACCAGGAGTCAAAGGGACATTAATTTTCTCAAGCGCCTTTTTCGACCCAATCTTATCACCCATAAGAACAATTGATTCCGGAGTTGGCCCAATAAAAATGATCCCTGCTTTCTCTACCATTCGGGCAAATTCTTCATTTTCAGAAAGAAAACCGTATCCTGGGTGAATGGCATCGGCACCACAGCGTTTTGTGATATCTATGAGTTTGGTCTTATTCAAATATGTATCAGAGAGTGCCCCTGTACCAAGTGAGTAGGACTCATCAGCAAATAAAGCATGAGGAAGATGTTTGTCGTCTTCAGCAAAGACCGTTACGACTTTGATTCCCATTTCTTTTGCCGTTTTCAGAACTCTGAGAGCAATCTCACCACGGTTAGCGACTAATATTTTTTTTATATTCATTTTTTCATCCAAGCAGGTTTATCTTTTTCTAAAAGAGCTCTCATCCCTTCTTGTCCCTCAGCACTTACTCTTCTTTCAGTAATCATATTGCAGGCAAAGTCTTCAGAGCTCTTTAAATTCTTCATCACTCCACGAATAAGCTTTTTAGCTTCCTTCGCAGCGATTGGGCCGGCCGCTAAAAATCTCTTTTTAATGGCTTCAACAGAAGCGTCAAGATTTTCGCTCACCTCATGCACAAGACCCATTCGTTTTGCTTCATGAGCATCAAATCTCTCCCCAGAAAGCATCCAGGCGCGAGCATTGGATTCACCAACTTTCGAAATGCAATAGGGCGAAATAACGGCCGGAATTAATCCCAGTCTGACCTCAGTAAATCCCATTAACGCTTGAGGAACAGCGATGACATAATCACAGACACTGACGAGACCTACGCCACCACCGAGAGCATGACCATTAATTCTTCCAATCACTGGAACATCACACTCATTGATCGCAGAAAACATCTTGGCCAATCGCTTCGAGTCCTTGAAGTTTTCCTCTTTAGAGTAATCCTTCATGGCCTTCATCCAGTTCAAGTCTGCACCAGCACAAAAGCTTGTGCCACGACCGGATAATATAATTAGCCGTTCATCCTTGAATGATTCAAACAAGGCAATCATCTCTTCGATTAATTCAGCATTGAAAGCATTGTGAAGGTCTGGACGATTTATCCATACTTCTTTCACGCCGGTTTCAGTTTCTATTACTTCTAGATATTTCATCATTACATCCTGAAAACACCCCAACGCGGGTCTGGGAATTCTTCATTGTGAGTTACGCTTAAACAAAGTCCTAGGATATCTCTAGTCTGAGTAGGATCTATCACTCCATCATCCCAAAGACGGGCCGATGAATAGTAGGGAGATCCTTCTTTTTCATATTTATCCAAAGTCGGCTGCTTGAAGGCGGCCACTTCTTGTTCAGTCATCAGCGTTTTACCGGCTGCCTTTAACTGATCTTGTTTCACAGTTGCGAGAACATTGGCCGCCTGCTCGCCACCCATGACTGAGATTCGAGAATTGGGCCACATGAATAAAAAGCGAGGACCGAAAGCGCGGCCACACATTCCGTAGTTACCTGCACCAAAAGATCCACCAATGACAATCGTGAATTTAGGAACCTTAACTGTTGAAACGGCCGTTACAAACTTCGCCCCGTGTTTTGCAATGCCTTCGTTTTCATATTGCTTACCAACCATGAATCCAGAAATATTTTGCAAGAAAACCAGAGGTACTTTTCTTTGCCCACATAACTCAATAAAATGCGCCGCTTTTTGAGAAGACTCTGAAAAGAGAATCCCGTTATTGGCGACAATACCCACTAAGTAGCCATGAATTTTTGCAAACCCCGTAACGAGTGTGTTGCCGTACCTTTCTTTAAATTCCTGAAATTCAGATCCATCCACAAGACGAGCAATGATTTCTCTCACGTCAAATGGCTTGCGAGTATCTTGTGGAATGATACCGTAAATTTCTTCGGCTTTATAAAGAGGTGCTTTCACCTCTTCTTTAATAAATTTTCTTGAATTCTTTGACTGATAATTCAGAGTCGCAACAATGTGTCTTGCTTGCTCTAAGGCATCCTCTTCAGTTTCAGCAAAATGATCAGCAACTCCAGATTTAGAAGTGTGGACATCGGCCCCACCTAATTCTTCTGCCGTAACTTCTTCTCCAGTCGCCGCTTTAACTAATGGAGGACCACCTAAGAAAATAGTTCCGTTGCCTTTTACGATGATCGTTTCATCACTCATCGCCGGAACATAAGCTCCGCCAGCGGTACATGAACCGCAGACCACAGCGATTTGTGGAATTCCCATCGCTGACATGTTCGCTTGATTAAAGAAAATTCTTCCGAAATGCTCTTTATCTGGAAACACTTCATCTTGTTTAGGTAGGAAAGCACCACCGGAATCTACGATGTAGATACAAGGCAGTTTATTTTCAATCGCAATTTCTTGCGCTCTTAAATGTTTTTTAACAGTCAGGGGAAAATACGTTCCACCTTTTACAGTTGCATCATTGGCAACAAATAAACACTCCACTCCGTGAACAAGTCCAATCCCCGTCACCATACCTGCGCCTGGAACATCTTCTTCATAAACGCCTTCGGCGGCTAAAGTGGAAAGCTCCAAAAAGGGCGAACCTGGATCCAGAATTTTCTCAATACGCTCTCTAGGTGGAAGTTTTTTTCGGGCCTTATGCTTTTTAACAGCATCCTCCCCACCACCAAGTCGGGCCTTTTCTATTTTCTTTTTTAGTTCATTTGCAAGACCACGGTTGAATTCCGCATTAAGTTGGAAGTCTTTAGAATTTGCATCTGCGTGCGAGGCCAAAGGCTGCATGAGTACCTCATATTTTAATAAAAATAACAATTTAGTCTAACGTGAAGGGAGGACTCGTGGCAATCTTTTGGGCTTAGCGGTAAATTGATAAATTGTTATTAATTAACCCATTGATGAAGTACTGGAGGTAGGCTTTTAACAATGGGTCATGGGATTCGCCATTGGCCGTCATCTTTCCTGTTTCCCAGTCATAGATATAGACCGTTTGAACCTGGTCTTTAGAGAGCCCAACGACCTCTTTGTCCGATATGAGGAGATATTCCCGCCCGTCAGCATAGTTCAAGGCGTAGCCCTGATCGCCAAGGAGGGGTCCCACAGATGTCGCTGGCAGATCATCCCCTGCTATGCTCACCCAATTAAGTATCATCTTCGGAATATCCGAATGTTGTGTGACTTTTTTGGTATTCAAATCAGGTTTTTCGCCAGGGGTGTAGATCAGAAAGGGAACCCGGTAGTGCCCAATGGTATTTTGAAACTTCCGAGACTCTAATTTCGAGGTGTGATCAGAAGTGATGAAGAAGACAGTATCCTTGAACCATGGTTCATTTTTAATTTTATTAAAAAAGTTTTTGAGAGCAAAATCCGCGTAACCGATGCTTTCATGAATCTCCAAACTGCCTTTAGGAAATTTTCCTTTCAGTGTTTCAGGAACAGCATAGGGTTGATGTGAGCTCAAAGTAAAAATACCGGCCATAAAAGGCTTCGGCATTTTGCCTATCTCTTCAGCTGCAAACTCAAGATATGGCCCATCAAAGATTCCCCACGTCCCGTCAAAATCTGTCTTTTTCGGGTAATCCTCTCTTGAGAAATATCGATCAAAGCCGCTTGAGAGAGTATAGGAATCAAAGCCCATGGTGCCCCTTGAGCCGCCATGAAAAAAATAATTTGTGTATGCATTGGCCTTTAGAATTTTAGGCATACAAACAAATTTATTTCCCTGATAGATGGATTTACTAATCGGCTCGTCCAATAAGGACGGTAGCCCACAAAGAAGTGAAGGCAGGGCCTCAATTGATCTTCTTCCGTTGGCCAAGTGATGGGGATAAAAGACTGATTGATTTTTGAGTTCGTCCAGAAATGGAGTGTACCCCTTCTCCATGTATTCCAACGAAAAACTCTCTAAGATGATAAGGACAATATTCTTTTGATTCTTATTAATTTTGGGAAACTGCAAATCGCGGCGATTTATAATGATATTAATTGCGTCTTCGTCTTTAGCAAAATAGTTCAGTTTAGCTTGTGCCTGATTCTTAAGAGTCCTCAAAAAATGATATGGAGTATTTAAAACAAGGTGCCCTAATTCGTTTTTCCCCTGAGTAAATGCCGACTGAACATTAATTGATTTATGTTGTAATCCTCCGCGAATCCCCAGAAAACAGGAGCCCATAAAAAAGAAGGAAGAGAGAATATGAAAAAAAACTTTCGAATTTTGGTTTTTAAGTTGAAAGAATTTTTTATCGAAATAATAGAAACCTAAACCGAAAACCAGACCGGCCAACGGGAAGTACCAGAAATTCACAATGAGTTGGGGCAACTGATCCCAAATATCATCGGTTATCATAAACAAGTCAAAGCTAAGCCTCTTTCCCATGAATAAGAACAATTCATAGTCGATCAAAGCTGCCGCAATTCCAGCGGAATTAATCAGGACAAAGAGAAAGCGTTCAAAAAAGAGATATTGGGATTTTTGGCTTGGAACAAGCGAGAGAAGAATGAGCGGAACATTAAGAAGGCAAATAGCAGCGATATCAAAGCGAAGACCAAGCAGAAAACTTTGAAAGATCTCATCTTGGGTAAAATGCTTATAGGTGTCTAAGTGATAAAAATAAAACCCTATTCGCAACAGGGTGTAGGGAAGAAGCAGAAAAAGAAATCGCTTTATTAGGCGAAAATGCGAAGCAACTAAATACATGTAGGATAATGTTATCAATCAAGCGACTGCGTAGCTACACCTGTCTAAAATAAAAAAGCCCTCTTTCGAGGGCTTTTTTTTATAATTAGAGGGTGCATCTTGCTATTCTGACACCAAGTTCCCCTGGCACT
>JAIFLR010000024.1 GCA_020048985.1 Halobacteriovorax sp.
TTCCTCTTCGGTTAAAACTTCTGCTCCGGAGTGAGTCTTCTTCATGGATAAAACATGCTGCAGTTTTTGTTGAGTGGTTTTATCTAGTGGATTAAGTTCTAGAATCTTTTCGAGAAGCTCAATTGCCTTGTCGTAGTAGTGCTGAGCACAGTAAAGATCTATTAGCGTGTGTGAGACAATAGGTGAATCTACAGGTGTGGATTCGGGTTCTGCGTCCTCAATATCACCAATTTCTTCAAATTCATCAGCATAAAAATCATCTTCTAAACTTCTGACCGTTATCTTTTCTTCGTGCAATATAGGGTGTTCAGAAATTCCGGGTTTTCTCATAACCCATTCGGACTCCGACTTAGCTTCTTCAATTTTTTTAGTTTCAGCTTCCTCTACCGGTGCCGTGCCTTGGTTAAAATCTACCTGAACCCAATCATCATCTAATCCCTGAGGCGTTGGTCGATTTTCCATTTCTGGAGCTTTTATCAATTGCTCCAGACTAAGTTTTTTATGGCCAACCATCAGGTCATCTTCAAGCTTCTTAACCTGCTCACCGAAAAACTTGTCTCGTGGATTCATAAAGAGAAGATACTTATAGGTATCTAGGGCCTCATCGAGATAGCCCAAGTTCATGCAGCTCTTAGCAAAAATCTTCTGGAGTGAAATGTTATCCGCGTTCTGAGAAACAATTGGTCGAAGAGTATTGTAGGTGAGTTCGTACTTCTCTTGGTCATAGTAACAGTGAGCAAGAACAATATACCCAAGAGCATAATTAGGATGGTTGCGTATTCCATCTTTAAGGATCTTAAAGGCATCATCGAGCATGCCCAGTTTTCTAAAAGCTTCAGCAAGGGGAGCAAAAACCTTCGAACGAGGATTTTTCTTATATAAGGCGAAATATTTGGCCAAAACGGCCGACTGATTTTTTTTGCCTAACACGGATCAACCTGCCTAAAGCGGTTTTGCGGAATCAATTCCAGTATTAGTGGCCTGCCTGTCAGACATTCCGGCTTGTTCTTGATTGATAATCCTTGGAGTCATGAAAATTATAAGTTCATTTTTCTGAGTTAAATTAGACTTAGGAGCTCTGAATAACCAACCTATCAATGGAAGATCTTTCAGATAGGGGATACCACTCACTTGATCAAGAGTATCTGTTTGGTAGAGACCACCAATCACAACTGTTGAGCCGTTATCCACTAAAACGTTTGTCGTAATGTTTCGTCTGTTCATGTTTGGTGGAGCATCAGCAGTTGGTCTTGTACCAAACGATGATTTTAAAAGGTTGATCTGCATTGAAATGGCACCGTCATTTGTCACTTGAGGAGTCACAGTGAGGGTCAGATCTGCCGATATATTTTGGAAGGAAGGTAAAGGAGCAGCTCCCGCCACTGTAGGAACCGCCACTCGGAAACTCGTTTGTTGCGAACTAGTGATCGTTGCTACTTTTTTATTCTGCGTCACAACTCTTGGAGTAGAGATAACCCGGCCTTTGGATTCGGACTCTAAAAGTTGAAGTCTAAAATCTAAACCGAGAAGCCGCTTATACACACCAATAGTCGCACCAAGAGCTGGAGCTCCGGCAGTACTGAATGAGAAACCTGGACCAACCGGATTACCAATTGGTGTGACGGGATCATAACCAAAAGTAATACCATTTGAGAGACCAATGGTTTTTGTATAGTTTTCATTGGCTTCAACAATTTTAGCTTCAATCAAGATCTGCGGAGTCTGAGTATCAAGTGTCTCAATAATCTTTTTTATTCGTTCAATTGATTCAACAGTATCTTTAACAATCAAACTATTGGTTCTCTCATCAGACTGCATCCTGGCCCTAACTGGCGTGAGGTAATCTGTGATGATTTTTGAGATATCTGTCAATGTTGCGTAATTGATTAAAAACACTCGCGTTACTAAGGGTTCAAGACCAGCCTTGAGTGATAAGTTTTTTAATTCATCCTCTTTTTCTTTTGAGGCTTGACCAACAGTCTTCATGATCAAAATGTTGGCATTTTTATCTGCAACTAATTTTGAAAGGTTCATAATTGTATCAAGAGCTTGATCCCACGGCACATTAGTTAGAGTTAATGTGAGTGGAGGATGCTTCGATATTTCTTGGTCAATGATGATGTTAAATCCGGAAGTATCAGCAATCATATTTAACAAATCCGGAACTGGAATCTCTTTCACATTTATCGATATTCTCTTCCCGATGTATTTTTTAGGTCCAGACATCGTAAGATTACTAATAATATCTTCAATGCTGTTTGACTTTGGAATATTCAACCCAATGCTGTCTTCAATTTTCTCATCACCCTTCAGACTCGTAGCTTCGCCTGCTCGAATTTTGTGTTGTGAAAAAACGCCAAACCTATTTTCAATATTCAGGATGATTTTATTTCCCTTCATCTCCAGCATAGAGCGGACGTTATCTCTTAATTGGACCGCAAATCGAATATCATTTGTGGAACCTGGTTTTTTGTAACCTGAAATAAATACAGCACTTCCTGGAAACTCAGAAGTATCGATTCCTCGTAAAAGCTTGGGCGAAACTTTTACATTTTTTAAATCTAAAATAATTTGTTTATCTTCAGAGACGTGGAAGCGTTCAGCGAATACATCTTTATCGGTTTCGATAACGAGTTTACTGACTTCGCCTTCCTGGACGAAATTAACATTCTTAATCTCTTGAGCAAAAAGCCCAAACGAGACTGCTAGTATCAGTAGAAATAATCCTATCTTCATGCTTTCTCTCTTCCTTAAGATGAGCTGATGACTCAATTGTATGGAGTTTATTTAGAAATGGGTATAACTGTTTCTAAATATTCTTCCTGTCCATATACGTTAACAATTTTCTCAACTAATATGATGCCACCTGGAAGTATTGCCTTGAGCTCAGCTCCATCATCCCCGATTTTCATGCCTTCCTTCAAAATGATGATTCCAGCTTTTTCACCGTCTTTCACCATCGCGCGCCTCTCTCTCCCGATTAAAACACCTACAACTCTGAGTGATTCAACACTAGTGACACTTTCTTCTTTAATATTACTGTATTGGCCATTGCTTGAGGTGTATCCCTCTTTATCTTTACTCTTATCTGACTTCGACTGGGGAGCCTTGAATGGATCTCGTAATTCAAACGGTTTTTCAATTTTTGTCTTATCTCTAAAAAAATTACTCAAAGGGTCCACAGGGGCAGCGTACGCCCCTACTGTTATCAAAATAAAAAATAATACTACATTCATCATTTTAGTCTCTTATGGTGCGGGTGGTTGATTGGGCTCAAACCCTCGGTCAACTCTAAACTCAGGATTAAACCTAAATGCCTGAATAACGCTTTCTCCAGCAACTAGTTGAAACCGCCCTCTCTGAGTTGTGTCAGCATTAACTAATTTCAAACTTTTTACGTTATAAATTCGAGTGGCATTTCCAATTCTTTCAAAGAAAATCAAAAATTGCAGGAATGTACCCTTGGCCTTAATCAGATAATCTTTAGATATAAAATAAGTGCTGGTAGTTTCACTCCCAGGAACAATTTGAGGATCTTTAATATTGAGTGAGCTTATCTCTTGGTTAAAGACCGTCAGGATCTGGTTATCATTAATTTCAGCTGGAAGTTGTTTCTGCGCGGATTCAATATTTTTAGCAACCTCTTCAACTCGAATCTTTGATTCTTCAGTTTTCTTAACAAACTCCTGAATTTCTTTAACTTTTTTCTGATTTGAAATAATTTCAGCTTCAATTGAAGGGAACTGGTTGTTGAGCTCATCCATTCTGAGCGTATTTGCATCAAAGCTTTCCCAGACTCCGTACAGGCCATAAATAACGATAAGAAAATGAATGTTCGCAATGAACTTATTTGCAAGATCTTTCATTATTCAAACCTCGCAATGGCAAAACTGATCTCAAAGCTCTCTACTCTGCGCTTATCAGTCTCCCTAACATTGCTTGTAGTACTTTTAATGTTGGCATCTTTGATAAATACTGACGAACGCAAATTGTTTACAAAATTACCTACACTCGTATAGCTAAGAGCTTCCCCTTTAACTGTCATGCTTTCATCGATAATGGTGAGTTCTTTAATCCAAAGATCTTCAGGCATATTTTTGGAGATATAGAGCAATAAATTAGCAGGATTTCTTTTTTGCGAAATGGCCTGCTTAACAGCTGTAAGCTTTTTGCCGAGATTTTCTTCTTGGATTTTTAGTTCACGAATTTGTTTCTCCAAAACCGATGATTGTGAAACTTTTCTTTTTAAAGAATTCGATTGGGCCTGAAGAGTTGTGAGTTCCTGTGAGCGAAAAGTAAAGTCGTCCTCCCACATGGGATAAATCAAAAAGTCTGGTAGATAAATAACTACGCAAGCAAGGATAACTGCTTTAAATTTTAGTTTAGTGAAATCAAATCCACCAAGATTGGAAATGTCGACCTGTTTTTGAGCTGCACTTAAGTTAATTTTAATCATGATTAATTAACTTTCCTCATGGCCAGCCCTATGGCTATAGCTGAGATAGCGGAAAGGTGATCAAGACTTTTTTCAGCTTTGCGTTCATCAATCTTTATTTTAGAAAAGACATCTATCCTTTTAACTTCGAGACTCGTAGCTGCTGATAATTTCTCTATCATCCCAGGTAACAAGGAATTGCCACCTGTTACAAAACAAAAGTTAACCTTTTCAGCACTTCCCTGTGAAATATAAAAATTAATATTTTTTCGGATTTCTGCAACCTGCTGATCAATCTGAGTATTAATTATATTGAGAATCTCCTGAGGAAGATTTCCATTCTCATCACCGTTAGTTTTTAGATCTTCAGCTTCTTCATAGCTGACACCCATCTGGCGCTGAATTTCCTCCGTAACAAGTCCACCACCAATTGGGAGTTCTTTAGTGAAGATGGGACCACCACGTTTATATACGATTACTTTAGTACTCTGGGCACCAAGATCAAGGATCAAGGACCCTTCGGAGTATTCATCCAAGTCATCGGCATAAACTTCTTCAAATATGTTTGAAAGAGCCAGCACGTTGAGATCAACAATTTTGGGCGTAATTTTTGCGTCGGCAAGTATCGCTGAAAATCTTTCTACGACATCAGTTCTGGCAGCAGCGACCAAAGCGTCTTTACCACCGCCTTCGTTCTCGCCAATGATGTGAAAAGAGATCTGTGATTCATCAGCGCCAAACGTAATATACTGTTCCGCTTCCCACATGATATGGTCTTCAATTTCTTCTTTAGTACCTTCAGGGACATTCAGACGCTTTGTCATTGTATTGGGCCCATATAGACCCAAGCAGCCAGTTTTAGATTTAATACCAGCTCTCTTCATGGCTTCTTGTAAACCCTCAACAATCTCAGATGGTTTCTGAAATTCATCTTCAATGATGGCAGCTTCAGAGAGTACAAATGCTCCGAACTTATCAACCTTGAATTTTTTGGGATTACCGCTGATCTCACAAACTTTTATGCTATGGGCACCTATATCGATGCCAAATACCCCACCGGGACTTAATTTGCCTAAAAGCTCATCAATCTGCTCTTTTAATGATGCTGCCAAAGTCTTCCTTGCCCTTGTGAATAAACAAAATCTTAATTAATTATAGGCAGAGCGATTACGAAGTATCAAGGATTTAGTGCTTCACGCCAATTAGAAGAACCACGACTGAATAATATGAGCTGTTTCAGAAAAAAATATTTGAAAGGTGGCCACAATCAAGATTGAAGGTCCAAAAGGCATAGGTTTATCCTTACTCATTTTCTTTGAAACAATTAATAGTAAACCAATAACTGCCCCGACAAAGCAACTAAGGAATATTGTAAAGAAAATACCCATAGGACCAAGCAAGATCCCAAGGATACCGAAAAGTTTTATATCTCCACCGCCAAGTCCAATCTGGCCTCGTATTTTGTAAAACAACCATGTCACGAGAAGTGGAACACCGAAGCCGAGAACCCCACCGAGTAGTCCATGCATCCAGTGAAAATTGAAAAAACTGTAAGGGACTATTAGAACAAGCAGGTAAATATTAAGCTTATCCAGCAAGAGCTGGTGGTCCAGATCAATAAAAAAATGACATATGAAGACACAGGCCAGTGAAAAGTTAAAAAAATAGGGTCCTAGATTTTGCATGCTAGGATCATCAGGAAATAACCAAAAAGAAATGAAGCCAGTTAAAAGCTCGATCAAGGGATAACGCCAAGAGATTCTTGAGCCACAAAAGCCACATTTGCCTTTAAGAAACAGAAAACTTAGTACCGGAATGTTATGATACCACTTAAGCTGTGTTCCACATTGGGGGCAGGCAGACCTATCAGTGACTAGATTTTTTTCAGCAGGCATTCTCAGAATGACCACATTCAAAAAACTTCCAATCAGGCATCCAAAAATAAAAGCATAAATAGAAAATAGGTTTTCCATCAATCTAGATTCTTGCGATTAAAAATGTAGATAATGAGAAATAACAAAAAAGCAGAGTAACTTAAACCGTATACAGTATTCATGATCAAAAAATCAGTCGGCAGTGTTTGTTTATAAAGAACATAGTCCTTGATGTTTAATTTATAAAAGCCGGGTAGAACATAGTGATAAAACTTCAAAACCTCACTTAATAACGGACGTGAAGTGACGAACATAATATTCTGAGTGTCAGCAATAAAGTGCCCCGCAATCAATAACACAAATGAAAAGACCGAACTCAACACAGTATTGGTAACAAGGGAAAACGCTGTCACAACTAATAGCAACAACAGGCTTTCCAGGAAGTTAAAGAGGATACTCCAAAAGAACAGACCTTCGATTTGATTTCCAAGTAGAACAGTAACAAGCACAATCATGGTTGAAAGAATCAGAGTATTAACTATCAAAACCCCAATCAAACCTAAGAGTTTGCCCAGAATAAATTGAATCCGAGTAACGGGCCTTGAAATAATCATATAAATGGTTCTTGATTCAATTTCTTTTGAAAGAAGATTTACACCTAGGAACAATGAAATTCCAAGGCTCGAAAGTGAAAGAAGTCCTAGACCTACATCGATTGCAACTCTGAATGGCGCTCCATAAGTAAACTCCGAGGCTACAAAAACTGAAAGCATGATGGCGAGTCCAATAAATAAAACGCCATATAAAACCTTGCTTTTTAAAACTTCTTTAAATGTGTAATAAGCAATTGTATAAATCTTACTATTCATTATTTATTCTTTATTTTATAAAAAATTTCTTCAAGCGTAGGCTTTTCAACATCCAAACTAACTATATCAATTGAGTGATTGACCAAAAGTGATAACGTCTTTTGTTTAGACTCTGCTGAAACTTTTATATACTGATAATCAGAACCCATGTCATCCCATGACTTAACCAGGTTTTCACCTTTTAAAATATTTTCCACTACTTCACGATTTCCTTTCACCTTAATTGCTATCTCAGTGTTGGGCGAGGAATGAATCAAAGTCTGCACCGATCCGTCATAGATGAGTTTGCCTTTTTCGAGAAAAATAACTCTGTCACATATTTCTTCAATATCCGGTACAACGTGGCTGCTAAAAAAGATTGTTTTACCCTTTTTATGAACTTCGGAAATGACATCTTTCAAACCTTTTCTCCCCACAGGGTCCAGACCGGAAAGAGGCTCATCTAAAATAATAAATTCTGGATCATGCAAAATAGCAGCGAGGAAACCTATTCTCTGAAGCATTCCCTTTGAGTAAGTTTTCAGTGGTCTCTTTAAGGCGTGCTCAATGCTAAATACCTGTGACCAGTGCTTAATTCTTGGGCGTAAAACCGCCTTGGGAGTTTCAGAAAGCGTCCCCAGCATATTCAAAAACTCCTCACCATTGAGGTTCGGATAAAAATACGGACGTTCAGGTAAAAATCCAATTTTTTTGAAAATTTCGATTCGAGAATTCCCAAGTGAGGGAGAAAAAGTGACTTGTCCACTATCGGGACGAATGAAGTCCATAATGATTTTGAGTGACGTTGTTTTGCCGGCACCATTGGCGCCAAGAAAGCCCACTAGCGAGCCATCCGGTATATTAAAACTGACTTTATCCAAAGCCACAAAAGGTTGAGCTAATAAATCGGACTTAAAGATTTTCTCAACTTGTTCTAATTTAACCATATAATTTAATATAATAGGGAATCTATGGAAAAATGCAAAACTATTCTAAGAACACAAATGCCGCTCTTTGGGGCTGCCCTCGCCTTTGGACTTTCAGTCTGGGCAAAAAACAAGATTCCCACTCCCCCGCTCAATGTTTCCAAACAAGAATCGGCCATGACAGTTAATACTGATTTCCTTAAACTATTCTCGGCCGGAAACAGAAGAATGATGGCAGATTTCGTGTGGATTAAAACTCTACTCGAATCTGACTTGGAACATTACAAAAAAGATAATCTCAATAATTGGATGTATCTGCGCTTCAATCAGATAAGTGATCTAGATCCACTTTTTTATCAAAACTATCTCTATGGTGGACTTTATCTTTCAGTTGTCAAAGATGACCCAAGATCAGGAATTAAAATATTTGAGAAAGGTTTAACCTATTATCCTGAGGATTATAAACTCCGCTTTAATTTAGGCTTCACTCAATACTTTGATCTGGGTGACTTTAAGGCAAGCCTTGACAACTTAAAGCACATTGAAAACAGTCCTGATCTTCCTATACCAATGAGGTCTGTAATCGCTAAACTTCAGCTTCAAACAACTCTGGATTATGACTTAGCTTTTTCCATGGTGAATGAACATTATAAAAATACAACTGATCCAAATATTAGAAGTAAACTTTTTACTGATTTGTACTCAATCAAAGCCGAAAAAGACTTGAAGTGCCTTAATCTGAGAGAGCTAGGATGTTCCACAGTCGATTTAGAAGGTAAGCCTTACATTCTTCAAGGCAGGAGTTATGTTTCTCATAAACCCTTTGCACCATTTAGAGTAAGAATCAGGACTAAGAAAGAAATATAAAAAAAAAGCCGGCATTTCTGCCGGCCTCTTTTTTTGTAAAATCAATTTCTATAACTTAGTAACCAACTACAACATGCGATAATACTTTACTCTGGTTAATCGTAAAACCAGCCATTAAAGCAGCAGTAATATTGCTTGAATCCACAGGACCTACAGCAGCAATAATAAATGTTTCAGTCGCTGGAGCAAGCTGTGTTCCAGTAGTAGATGAAGCGCCAGCAGCGTTAGCAAGGTGGTTAGCAGCTGTTCCAGCAGCACCAGAAAGCGCTTTAGTTGCAGGAAAAATACTGATTGCAGCAGTGATCGTGGCAGGACAAGCCGTAACGTTAAGACCGTTAGCAACAGCTTGGGCCAATGGAACAGCATCTACGGCGTTTGCCTGGAATCCAACAGCGAAGTAGCGTTGAGCAGCTTCATTGGTAGGGTTGTAACCCATGTAAGTCAAACAAGAGTGGTACATATTGTAGTCAGAGTAAAAAGACTGCTCAGCTGTGTAAGCAGCAGAAAGCTGAAGTTTGGCTTCAGAAGTCTTAGCTTTCGCCTGATACTTTTTAAAGTTAGGAATCGCAACAGCAGAAAGAACGCCGATAATGGCTACAACCACCATCAACTCAACCAACGTAAAACCATCTTGTCGCTTAAGCGACTTCATAAAACTTTTCATACATCCTCCATTGACCAAGTCATTAAGAGACCTGGCGTTTTGTTTATTAAGTCCCGCTTACTCTGCTTGATATTAAGAATCAAACATCATCAGTGGTTCTTATTTATAATTATAAGCCAAATCCGGTATTTATTATAAAAATCATATCAAACAATATTAGTTCACCCTATTTCGGCAACTTATGCCGCATTCACCAAAATCACAACTCCTATGACTGGCAAAATCTTGTGGCTATTCTGCTCCACCGGCCGACATAAAGATCGGAAGGTACATGGCAATCAAAACGAATCCAATCATCCCGCCCAAAACAACCAGGATTATTGGCTCGATTAACTTAGTCATATTTGCAACAAGCTCCTCAACCTCATCCTGGAAAACGTCAGCAACCTTAACCAACATATTGTCCAAGTTACCGGTAGATTCGCCCACCTTCATCATCTGAGTCACTAATGGAGGAAAGTACGCTATTCGTGCCAAAGGCTCAGTAATAGACTTACCTTCAATTACTGCAAGACGCACCTTCGTAAGATCTTTGGCCATCTGGGTGTTATCGAGGGTATCAATACAAATCTCAAGGGAATCAATAATGGGCACACCAGCCGTCAGCATGGTTGAAAGAGTTCGAGTAAAATTACCTAAGTTTCCCTTAATGATAAGCATCCCAAATAGGGGAACTTTCATTGTAAAGCGATCCCACTGGGCCTTGCCTTCTTTGGTTTTGATGAAATTTAAAAAAAACATCGTGCCGGCAATGAGTCCTGCTATTAAGAGCAGAGTGTAGTTTCTAAAAAAGTCTGAAATATCAATTACTGTCTGGGTAACCCAGGGGATTTCCTGATTTGATTCTTTCAACATTCCCACGAATTGCGGAACAACGAATGTCATCAAACCAAAGATTACGATGATACCAACAAAGACCACAATTACAGGATAAGTAAGTGCTGATTTAACTTGTTTCTTTAACTTTTCCTGTTTTTCCAAAAATTCGGCCAACTTATTTAGGATGGAATCCAAAATACCTGCAGCTTCACCGGCCTTTACTAGTGAGCAGTAAAGTTTATCAAAACCTGTTTGGGAGGAAAGAGCATCATACAAACTTTTCCCTTCTTCAACCTGCATAGAAACACTCTTAACGACTCTTTTCAAAACCATGTTCTGTTCTTGTTTATGAAGAATTTCTAATCCTTCAAGAATTGGAACACCAGCATTAATAAGAATCGCTAGCTGTCTCGTAAACCGCATAAGCTCCGCCCGGCCAAAAGGCTTTGCAAGGCCCTTGTCCACCATCCACTGACCCAGATCTGCTTCAAAGAAAGAGGGAGCAGTTACTTTGGTCGCTCTGATATTTTGGCGACGAAGTATCTTTTTTACTTCTCTTTCATTGTCAGCTTCGATGGTGTTTTCCACCTTCTTGCCTTGGGCAGTAAAGCCTATGTATTTAAACTTTGGCATAAATTATCTTTTTTTCTTAGCCGATGTATCTATCCCCAGCATCCTCGCGAGTTCTTCTGGGTTGTTCGAGAAAGTCATAGCTGTTTCCGGAGTAATGAGTCCGGAATCCAACACCTTTTTAATATTTTGGTTCATGGTAAACATACCTGTTTCATCCTGACCAATTTGCATTTGGGAATAAATCTGGTGAACTTTATCTTCGCGAATTAAGTTCCTGATAGCGGGAGTGATTCTTAAAATTTCCTGTACGGCCACGCGCCCCTTGGGAACCTTCGGTAGTAGTTGCTGAGCAATAACTCCCTGAAGAACGAAGGACAGGAGGGTTCTAATTTGAGTTTGCTGTTCGTGCGAAAACACGTTAATGATACGGTTAATTGTCTGAATGGTTGAGTTTGTGTGGAGTGTTCCAAAAACCACGTGTCCAGTTTCTGCAATAGTAAGTGCTGCCTCAATTGTTTCAGGATCTCGAAGCTCTCCAACGAGAACAATATCAGGATCTTGTCTGAGCAATGATTTAATGCCTTTTCCAAAACTAAGTGTGTCTGCACCCACTTCTCTTTGGTTAACCAGCGACATCTTATGCTGGTGAACAAATTCAATTGGATCTTCAAGAGTAATAATATGACTTGAAGAGTTTGAATTAAGTTTATCGATAATAGAGGCGAGAGTAGTCGATTTCCCAGATCCAGTTGGCCCAGTCACGAGAAATAGACCTGAAGAGACATTCACCATATCAAGTAAAATTGGGGGAAGTCCCAAAGCTTCAAAATCCGGGATCAAACTTGGAATTTGTCGAAACACAGCCGCCACGGTACCCTTTGAGTAGAAAACGTTGGCGCGGAAACGGGCCAGACCTTTAATACCGAAGGAAAAATCCAGCTCCAGGTTTTTTTCAAGCTCCGCTTTTTGTTTTTCAGTTAGAATTTGGTAGATCAGTCTTTTAGTATCATCCGGGGTCAGGCTGCCCACCTTAACTCGCACGATTTCACCACTGATTCTCATTCCCGGAGCACTACCGACAGTCAAATGCAGATCGGAAGCACCGTTATCAACCATCACTTTAAAAAGCTGCTGAATTTGAAGATTGCCAATTCCTTGCTCTACGCCAGTCTTTGTCTGAGTTTGTGTACTTTCATTTGCCATTCAAGACTCCTAAAGTTGATCTGACGCTGAATTCGAAACAGCTTCTTCAAGTGTTGTTAATCCCTGTGCTACTTTTGTAAGAGCACACATACGAAGTGTTTTCATGCCGTCACGTATAGCCTGTTTTTTAAGCTCATCAGCTGAAGCATTACGTAGAATAAGTTCTCTGATTTTTGGAGTAACAGAAAGGACTTCGTAGATTGCAAGACGGCCTTTATATCCGGTGTTATTGCACATATCACAACCTTTACCATGGTAGATTTTAATCTTTTCTGCCGATGCTGGAGCAAACCCGCACGTGATAAGCTCCTCAACAGGGATTTTCTTTTCTTCACGGCAGTTAGTACAAATTTTCCGACAAAGACGCTGGGC
Organism: Halobacteriovorax sp.; assembly: GCA_020048985.1. Taxonomy (GTDB): domain Bacteria; phylum Bdellovibrionota; class Bacteriovoracia; order Bacteriovoracales; family Bacteriovoracaceae; genus Peredibacter. The sequence continues at coordinate 12,582 of JAIFLR010000024.1, forward strand.
CACGATCACGTTTAACGCCGCAACAACAAGAAAAGGTTCAATCCCCATATTCAGTAAGCGGGTGACTGTAGCAGGAGCATCGTTGGTGTGAAGTGTAGACAAAACAAGGTGGCCTGTAAGAGCTGCTTCTACGGCAATCTCGCCTACTTCCAAGTCTCGAATCTCTCCCACCATGATAATATCTGGATCTTGACGGAGAAATGCTTTCAATGCGGTGGCAAATGTTAAGCCAACTTCTTTTTTGACGTTTACCTGATTACAGCCTTCCAAGTTAAATTCACATGGATCTTCAGCTGTTGAGATATTGCTATCGGGAGTATTCAGATCAGCCAGGGCAGAATAAAGAGTTGTGGTTTTACCTGAGCCTGTAGGGCCTGTCACTAGACACATACCATACGGGCGGTGAATTCCTTCTTTAAAAACCTCGAGCTGCTTCGCCTCAAATCCAAGTTTTGTCATGTCCAGCTGGAGGTTACTTGAATCCAGTAATCGTAAAACAATTTTCTCACCAAACAGTGTAGGCAAAGAAGAAACTCGATAATCAATTGGCTTTCCACCAATCATTAATTTGATACGTCCATCCTGGGGCTTACGTTTTTCAGAAATATCCATTTGTGACATAATCTTCAAACGAGACAGCACTGAAGGCATCATACTCTTAGGTGGCTGAGCTACCTCGACTAGGTTCCCATCAATTCGCAGCCTGACTCGAAAAATTCGTTCATAGGGCTCAACATGGATATCTGAAGCCTTTTTGACAAAGGCTTCTGCTAGAAGTCGATTCACAAAGGTCACGACATCATCTGAAATATCTTCAGCTTTTAGATTGTCTTCCTGGGCGCTACTTGCAGCTGTAACTTCTTGAATATTATTAATCAAATCATCAACAGAATCTTTTATCCCTGAATATAATTTTCTCCAGGAAGAAATGTTAGTTAAAATGAATTCAACTTGTTTTTTAAAGACGTCTGACAATTCTTTTGTAGCTTCGGCGATAACACTTGGATCAAAAGTTGCGAGAGTCACTTTTGAAGCAGTCTTCTGTATGGGTATTGCCCGCCACTTAATGGCGAGTTTTTTCTTTAATATCGAGATTGTTTCAGTAGGAACTTTTGCATTTCGTAAATCAATAAAAGTGAGAGAGTATTTTTCCGAACATACTTTGGCGAACTTGTTCTCATCAAAATATGGCATTGATAAAAGTTCGAACTCATTTATCTCATCATCTTTACCCATAGAAAGACGACGCAGCTCTTTAAGAGTGGCCATCCCCGTGTTGGTAACAATGTCGATAAACTCTTTACGAATCATATTGCTGATAACCCTTTAATTGTATGTTACCAGTTTCGGAGTTTTAAGCACTTAGTTTAGTGATTGTTCTGGGACCAGAATTGGGCGGCAGCTTGGGCCTGAATCAGAAGCATTTCCTGACCATCAAGATAAGTTTTAACCTTGGAAGGAAGAGTGTTTTGATGAGGTAATAGCTTGTAGTTATAGTCCCAGAAGATGCTGGTCTCATCTAGATCACCCTCAAAGACAAAATCTCTAGTGCAGGCATTAATGATAATGTTTTGTGAATCGGCCAAATGAAAGGGGCGAAGATTGAAATTCCCGGTGAGACCAGAAGCCCGATCTAGTACCGTGAATCTGACATTCAACTTTTTAGCAATGATTGAAGTTAGAGTGCCCATCACACCACTGCCTAATATAATAAGGTGGAGTTTGGGGAATTCCTTTTGGTACCTTTGAAGAGTACTTAGCACTGCTATAAGATCAGTATTGGTTCCAAACCAGCCTTTTTTAGTGAATGAGATGGTATTGATCGCCCCAAGTTCTACAACTTCGGGTAGATCAACTATAACTGATGAAAAATAATGCCGCTTATAAGGGGATGTTACATTGACTCCATCATAGCGTAGTGACAACTCATGCAAACTTGGCAGCGAGGCAGAGGAAGGGACATCTAGCAAATCATAAACAATATCTTTCGCTATAATATCTTTATAGATTTGAGGAGAAAGAGAGTGTTCTATTGATTTACCAATGAGGGCCAATTTCATTTCTTACTCAAGTAAGTTCTCGCAAACAATATATCACTCTTTATCTGAGCAATAAGATCGTTAACGGTTGGAAATTTTACTTCGTCTCGAACTTTGGTTAAAAATTCAATTTCAAGTGATTCGCCATAAATATCAGTATCAAAATCAAATAGGTTTGTTTCAATGTGAATTTGATTCGACTCTTTAAATGTTGGGTTGTGACCGATGTTGGTGATCGATTTAAAGGTCATTCCATTATAATTTGTTCTTGTCACATAAACACCGCGATGAGGCACCATCAGGTCCGTTGCCACCTGAATGTTGGCAGTAGGAAAGCCTATTTTTTTTCCGCGGCCTTCACCTTTTACAACAACACCTTCAAGATGAAAGGGCCTGGCCAGAAGTTCTTCCACCTCATCAATTCTTCCAGAGAGAATTTTCTCCCTAATCAGGCTGGATGACACGACTTTTCCCTGAAACTCAAATTTGGGCTGAATTTCAACGGCAACTTTTAGCGGTTTACAAAGGTTTCTGACTAAATCGTAGTCGCCTTGTTTGTTCGCTCCAAACGCAAAATCATAGCCAAGGTAAAAGTTTTTTAGCTCTGGATAAGCAAGTAGATGTTCCCGAAGAAATTTCTCAGGGGTGAGGGTGCTAAAATCTCTCGTGAACCCGATCTCCACGAGATAATCAACTCCCAAAGAACTCAGTAACTTTCGTCTCTGGTCATAGCTATTAATGAGAAAGCGCTCTTTCTCTGGTTGCAAAATTTTTTGTGGATGAGGTATAAAAGTAACAACGACAAAAAGAATTTTCTTTTCAATACACTCAGTTTTTATTTTTCTCAACAATTCTCGATGCCCTAAATGAACACCGTCAAAGTTTCCAATTGTGAGCCCAACCTCCGGATAAGATCCGATAGATTTAGGGATATCAAGCAGACTTTGTAGTATCTTCATTTTTCACACTTTGAATGTATTTATCCAGCTCTTTAAATGGGCTAGATTTGAATACAAATTTAAACTGACCTTTGCTATGGGAATAATCCTTATAGTCATTGGAATTCAATAAATCAATAAAATAGCTTTTTGACTCCTGACTCAAGTCAGAGTCTCTTATAAGAGAAAGTGGAGATTTTCCTGTTTTAGAAATTAAGGGGGCCATCCAGTGAATAAAGTCGCTCAACTGGAAGGTGCCCTTTTTGAAGCTACCAGGGATTGTATGACTCGAAAAAGTGGGTAAATGCCCTTTTTTGAAAATGACCCCAAGGGCAATACTAAGAGCAATTAAGGACAGTCCAAGATTTAAATACCCCAGATAGCTCTTCCAGGATTTAACTCCCTCTAAAACCGGGCCAGACAGAGAATTTGGGACTTGTGGCAGCGTCACACCCGTTCCTGCTGATTTGTCTTGCTCAGTTGGAGTGTCTTTCTTGGCTTCTTTAGTATTTCCGCCAGCAACAACAATTTCAGGAACAGGAAGTTGCACAGGAATATACCTCATGGCTTCCGGATCGAAGTAAGTAAGAACAAGTTGTGATGCCGGTATGGTAAAGTTAGCCTTAGGCAAAAAGGTGTAATCAAAAACCTTGGTTGCTTCGTCAGCATTGACTATCTTTAAGTCGCCATTAGATTCAAATTCTTCGAGACTTTCGTGCTTAAATACAGGAGGAGCCTCCATATTTTCAAGGGCCCCACCTCCGCTAACAGTTAGTTTAACCTCTAGGGGCTCATTAACAATTAGTCGGTGATTATTAATTTGAAGGTCAAATTCATGTTTGCCAACTAGGCCGGTGAAGCGTTCATCTTTTCCAGCCTCTGGGAGCGGTCTAACCTCAATGGAAATAGTTTCACTTGCCACAGACTTTACACGGGTCAAATGAAGTGGATCAATCTTAAGTTGTCCCATTTTTTCTGGAAATAGTTTTGCACCATAGATCTGAGTTCTAATATAGAGTTGCCCATCAACATTAACTCTTTCAGATCTATCTGGTTCCTGTAAAAACCTTTTCAAAAAGCTATTTAACTTTGGATATTTCTTTATATCTAGATTACTCACAGGAACTTTGCTGTAGAGGTAATATCGAACAACAATTCCCTCGCCAACAAATATACTTTTCTTGGCAACATCTGCCATAACAAAGACGTCTGCAGCAACTTCAGGTTCCTTGAGGATGGTAAAACTAAGACTTGGATGCCTGATGGTTTTCCCACCAACTTGAACATTAATGTCTCTGAGCCCCGCTGACCCCGGCTGTCCGGCAGCCAGTTCATAAACAACGGTCATTTCTCTGGATGTGCTGAATTTTCCATTTGAAAAAACAGTACTCGTTTTAATACCATAGTTATTCTTACCAACCACTTCAACTTTGTAAGGGCTAAAATTGATGACCGGCTCAGAGTCTGAGTTTGTAAAAATGCGAAAAATTGCCTGAAACATTTCCCCTGCAACAGGTTTGGCAGGATTAAGCTCAATCTTCACTTCATCCGCAATTGCAAATGATGTTATTAAGTATAATAAGGTCATAAATAATATCTTCATTTCACCAATCCTTATTTTCACGATTTTGTCGGCGATTCATGTCTCGAGTGCCCTGCTCAATAACTTTCATCTGGAGCTGACGATCATCAGACATGAGCTGCTTCAACTTGGGCGGCATTTTAGGAGGGGGAAGTTTACTCTTCTCTCCCTCTTTATCCTTGTTTTCCTGCGCTTTTTTATCTTTCTCTTCCTGCTCTTTATCGGACTCTTTTTTATCTTTTTCTTTCTCTTCGCCCTTACTGTCTTTGTTATCTTTTTTGTCTTCGGGCTTATCCCCCTGACCTTGTTTATCTTTCTGATCCTTTGGATTTGATCCAGACTGGTTCTGCTGTTCTGAACCGGATCCACTTTGTCCTTGTTGGTTATCTTTATTTTCTTTCTGGTCTTTTTTATCCTTCTTTTCTTGCTCTTTTTTCTGCTCTTGAGTGCGAAAGTAGTTCATTACATTTTTCTCAATCATCTGTTTAATCTTCACAGACTTTGAGCTCTTGGGGTCAAGTGATGAAGAAAGGCTGTCATAAACAGCAAGACCCTTTTGTTCATCACCTTTTTCTAAAAGGGCAGTTCCATAATTGAGATAGGCCTCAGGAGGGATATCTTCCTTCATTTGACCCATTGGTAGATTTTCCTCATAAAGGGAGAGCGCTTCATTTTTCGCTCCAGCTCGTTGAAGATCATCGGCAAGCTTAATTTTTTCCAATTGATTTAAGTCGCCGCTCTGGAGGCGCTCCATCTTTTTGATAACGGCCGGGGGGATTTCAACTTTCTCCTCTGACTGCGCATAAAGAGCAGGGATAGAAATCAAAAGAAGGAATAGTAAAAATGAGATTCTATTTTTCATTAATCACCGCGGACACTTCAGCAATAAATTTCTTGTATGCAGCCAGTACTTCTTCTGTTTCAAAATTTGTTCGAGTGGGCTTAAACTGATGCTTAAACAATATGTCCTCAAAATTTTTGAAAACTATGTCCAGTTTGGGATACGCTTCTAAGTAGCGCCGCTTACTTCTCCACATAAGAACAATTTCTTCATAGGTGCCACACCCGCAAAGTTCTTTTTCTATCTGCGCGAAGTGATTTTTTAACAAACGTCTTTTTTTGGAGATTTTTGAAAACCAAAAAAAGACACCGATGAGTAACAAAGGGACAACAATGATGATGACCCATTTCAGGACCTGACGTGCCTCAGGAATAGTAAAATCACCGAGAACAAATGATTTGGACTCTTCAGTTGGGAGAATTTCTATGCCATCCCATCTAATAGACACTTCTTCGCCATTTATGGTTTCAGTTATTGAATTGGTCTGCGGTACCGTAATGAAAATGACCTTCGCCTCAGATTCCAGCTGTCCATTTTTAACCATAAAGGGAGAAACATTTAATAAGTATAATGTCTTAGAAACATTTTTGCCCTTTAGCCCTCCAAGAGCTGCCTGCCCCTCTGTTTGTTTTACGATGAGACGGCCTTCGGCTATTTCTCCTTGCTTAACCTGTGTATGGTTAAGATCCAAAACCAAGGAGACCTTGCCCCAAGAGTTAAAACAAATTAGTATCCCAACAAGAAATAATTTTATCACACAAGATCTCTCACGAATTTTTCCAGATATCTCTCATGAACACCAATTTCCTTGAATCGTTCTTTGACAAACATTGCCTGTTCTTCATTACTTTTCAGATCTGTTACAATTGATTTTCCCGACACAGGACTCTTGGTTTTAAATAAAAAAGGCAAATTGCTGTTTTTATCAACAGGAGAATAAATCCTAAAGCAATGCATGTGCTTTTTATCCAAAAGCTTGTTCCAAATCTCTTTATCTTCCACCAAACTCATATCACCTAAATAAATGACTTCCTTACGTCTTGCAAGGAACGACTTAATCTGAGCAACTTTATTTAACTCTGGAAGAGAATTTGAAAAATTACTTTTGCCGACATTAACTTTGCCGTGTTCATCAATCACCTCTAACTTCTCCAGCATTGAAATAAAGAGTGTTAGCCCCTCTCTGCCTTTTTTGGGTGGAAGGTTAATGGTTTTATCGGCCCAAATGATTACCCGTATGGTGTCATGTGTTTCACCGGCTAACAGGTACAGTAGCCCAATTATCTCCACCAAGGCCTGAAGTTTTGAAACATCCTTATAACCATAAAACAGGGTCTGACTTAAATCTAAAAAAACTACAATCTCTACATTCCTCTCTTCCTCAAAAGTTTTAACATAGATATTGGATGATCGGGCAGAGAGCTTCCAGTCAATGAACCGAACATCATCACCTGGAACATACACCTGGTGCTCTCTGAACTGCAGACCTGATCCTCTGAAATGCGATTTCAGCATGCCCGTAGCGTAGGCATTAGAGTTTTTAAAGATGTGAGACTGGATCATTCCGACGACCCGTTCAATCTCCTTTAAATTCATCTCAGATCACATTTGCAGCAATCGTTGTGACCAAATTGCGCGTATTAATTTTATCAATTTGAGCTTCGTATGAAGCGATCACACGGTGACCCATCACTGATGGAACTATCGAGAGAACATGATCTGGAGAAACAAAATCCTTTCCATCCATGAAGGCTTTAAATTTTGCGATTTTATAAAGCCAAATCGAAGCTCTAGGAGATGCGCCTGCAATCAAGGCGCCTTCATATTTTTTTGGAAAATATTTATTACCGGGCCTCGTTGCATGGACCATACGTATAATCATGTCTTTTATTTTTTCATCAACATAAATCATTTCTACTTTTTCTTTTAAAGCAAAAAGATCGTGCTGATTAATAAGGGATTTCATTTCCATCTGTTGTGATTTGAGACCTAGAATACTTTTTTCTGCCTCAAAATCAGGGTAATCCACGGCAATTTTCATCATAAATCGATCGAGCTGAGCCTCTGGAAGATTATATGTCCCTTCCTGCTCAATCGGGTTCTGAGTGGCGAGTACCACGAATGGACTCGGAAGCTTGTGCGTTTTATCCCCAATAGTCACTTGTTTTTCGGCCATTGCTTCAAGTAGAGCCGACTGAACTTTAGCCGGTGAGCGGTTGATTTCATCCGCAAGTACAAGCTGAGTAAAGATGGGTCCAAATTTTGTGGTAAATTCTTGTTTCTGCTGGTTATACATCATTGTTCCAACCAAGTCAGATGGAAGAAGATCCGGTGTAAACTGAATTCTTTGAAACTGAAGATCACAAATTTTACTCATAACGGAAACGCTTAGAGTTTTTCCCAGACCTGGCAACCCTTCAATCAATAAATGCCCCTCGCACACGAGAGCAGCAATGATCGACTCCAACAATTCATCTTGCCCAAAGATAATTGTTTTTGCCTGTTTGATAACATTATGGACTTTTTCCTGTAAAATCATTTAAGACTCCATTAGATAAAAATAACATTTAATATAATTTGATTTATCACCAAGGGATGCAACCGGGTGATCCCAGCCTTGCATCCCGGTATGTAGTAATTGAACTTTTCTATTTTCTTTCAATGCAGCTTCAAGAATGTTTCTTTGAAATTCTTCATGACTCACATAATGGGTGCATGATGAAAATACCAGTAAGGAACCTGGCAGAGAAGCTTTCATGACTTTCCGGTGAAGCTTACTATACCCATCCAAGGCCTGGTCTTTCTGAAGAGGACTTTTGGCAAATGCCGGAGGGTCACAGAGGATCAGATCAAAAAATTGTTTATTCTGGATGGCTTGATCCAGAAACTTAAATACATCAGAGCGGTGAAACTCACCCCTTCCCTGAAAATCATTACGTTCAAGGCCCGTCATAATTTCAGATTCAAAATTTCCCTGATCTACAAAACTGACGGATTCAACCCCAGCATTCAATGCGCACATGCCCCAGGCACCCGCATAACAAAACAAATCTGTTGCACGTGCTAACTTACGGTTTAAGCGCCCTAGGATCTGCATTAATTGGTAGCGATTTTCACGGTGATCATAATAGAACCCTACTTTTTGCATCACTTCGGATCTTAAAGTGTACTTAATTCCATTCTCTTCAATTTCCAAAGATGGTATTGGCTCATTATCAAAGGTAGGAAGAAATTCTTTCTCACGATATTTAGCGTTATCCAAAAAATAAGCTTTACCTGAAACAAGACCCTCGATCGTTTCTTTTATTAGAGTCCTAAATTTATCCACACCTGCAGTATTAATTTGAATAACTGCTTTGTCTAAAAACTGATCGATAATTAATCCGGGTAAACCATCTGAGACTCCATAAAAAATGCGAGCGCCTAGATTGTACCCAGAAAACAACTGTCTTTTTTTAAATGCATCAACGACTGTGCTGCGAACAAAGTTTTCAACACTAAAAACATCAATTTCTTTAGGCTCCACAGTTTTGATAACCTGGATGCTGGCATATTTCTCATCGATCATTGAATTCACAAAACAAAGCGATGGACTATTAAGTTCAGTATGTGTGAGTAAACACCATTCTCCTGGAGGAAGCGATTTGATCGAGTCATCCAGGTCTGCTTGTTTTAACTCTTTGTGATGGGCTCGAATTTTATTCAATCCACTCTTGGCCAATTTCAATAATCTCAAGAAGCTACCTTGCTGAAATGTTTTTAATTATTATAACAGCTTAGAGGAGGCTCTCAAGGGCGAAGAGGGAATTAAATATGATAGAACAAAACTAGTCGGGTTTAAATTCAAGACTTTTAAAAGTTTCTGCTAGAAATTGCTCCAGAGCTGGGCGGTGATTGAGAAAAAGTTCATCCATAATGCCTTTGAGTCGGTATCCATCATCATTTTTCTCACCTAAAAACGATATTAATAGTGAAAGAGTCAACTTTTTATCATTGGTTCCCAGTGAAACTTGAAACCATGTTTTTAATGACTCCCACTGAGTGTCATGCGGCGAAAACATCATTTTAAAAGTTTCTATCCAGTTAAGATCAGTTTGAAAGTCATGCATATTTACAAGTTGATTCAATAAGCCTGAGGCCTTGGCGAGAAATGTTGCATCTTTGAGAAGCTCACGAAGGTCTTGGGCCACCAACACATTAGAGGATTCTAAAGTAGTGGCTAGACGGTTCAAGGCTTCTGGATTTTGTAGAAGATTATCAAACAATTTATTAATTAAATTTAATAATTCCTTCTTGTTTTCAACTTCAGAAAGTATCACTCTAATTTCAGGCCACATTTCAATTGATAGTTCTAGTAGTGTGGCAAGCTTCTCAATGTTGGCAGTGGACACCTTGTCAGACGATAGAAGAACGATCGACTTCAGGGCGATTTCTTCGAATACTTTTTGCTCATCGGCTTTCAGCGTGGTGATGAAACTCAACCCATCCTCAAGCATTTGGTTCAGTTGATTTCTGTCGTTATCTAGATATTTATTCAGGACAAGTTGTAAAGAAAACTTTATTTTCTCTAAGCTATGGCGCCCTATAAAGTTGGAATTGATTTTCTTAAAATCACCAGAATCAAGGCTACTTAATGTTGAATCAAACCTGGCCCGGACGAAATGTGCGAGATGTCTAAGACCTGACATTTCAACAACCTTAGTCAGGAAGACTCCATTATGCCCTTCAACAATTCCCTCATTTGGAACTCTGTAGGGGTTAAAGTTTTGTGTACTTATCTTCGATGATTCGCCAATAGCTGCCAATAAACTTTGAATAAATGGTCCATAGCTTCTAGTAGAACCATCGGCTTGTACATAGACATCAGAAAGATCAACCAGTGACTTATAGGTCTGTCTGATATTTTTAAATCTGTATTTAGTGTCAGCAGGGAAAGCACGAACTCCTCGAAGAAGACCTCCCGACCCATCCAGCATCTTGAGCAACTTCTCAGAGTCAATGACATCCGATCTGTAATCCTCAGCAGAGGCAACCATGTTTTTGAAGTGAGAGCCGTAAAAGTTATTCAAAAATCCAATATCACGGATCACTACTTCTAAACGGTCAAGTACGTTACCTTGAAGAGACTCGGATTTTGATTTGGTCTGATAGACAAATGGTTCGTATGTCTTGCTTGATGACAAATCATAGAGAAAACGAATAATTTCATCAATTGATGCTTTATGAACTCTCGTTTTTGATTTTCTAAACGGAAGCTCTATGCCACCAGCAGGGTGAATCCATGTTACCAATTCCTTTATAAGACTATTATCTTTTTCATTTTTTCTTTTTAAAAGTCGAAGTATTTGTAAAAAACCATCATTAAGTTCTGATTTATCTAGACAAGGGTTAGCACCCAAATGAGGAGAAAGATCCTTACATGAAGTAGGTTTAATAAACAAATCAACATAGGGATCAGCTTTTTCCATAAGCTTAAAACTATCCGCTGTAAGTTGATTGAGGCCAGCATCATCCTGGCCTTCAATAAACTGCAGAAGTTTAGAATCAAGACTCAGTATTTTATTTGTTTGAGTATAGAGCCCGGAGAACTGGTGAAAAGTCTCCAACAGGCGAGGATCAGTAACTACTCGATGAATTTCATCCAGATTATCTTTTATGCCGCGTTTACCATCTTGGCTTTCAAGCGCCAGGTCAGCCTTTACTGCTGATGTAAAAATAAACTGTAACATTCCAGGCGACCAAACACCCGTGCCAGAGTGAAAATCGTCAACCTCATATTTTTCTTTAAAATACTTATCAGACGCATTCATCCAAAGATAAATCTGTCCCACAAATCCAACTTTACCTAAAATTGCCAAGCAAGACTCAGGTAATGAATTAACCAGATTGTAATAACTTGTATCCATCTCATAAGAAGATGTCAGAGAGGCGTAGCACGCGCGTGACAAAACCGACTCCTGGGACTGAACTGACTCCACGTAATTGAGCACTTTGTCTTTTTTGGGCTCAGGCAAAACTGATAATCGCTTGGGGGCGACATAATCCTGAGTCATGATTTCAATTAACTCAAACAACCCTTTATTGGACAGAAATTCTGATAATTGTTTCTGGGCTTTTTCCTCAGCTAGAACTTGAATAACGTATCGAACATTGTCTTGAAAAAACTTGTCTTTTAAATTTTCAGCTAAGGCTGAAGACAAGTCAGGAAAAGTAACTAGTATTGTTTCAGCAAAATGAATTGCATCCGAAGCTTTAATCTGCTCATCAAGCAATAAATTCAAAAGACTGACAAAATCTTTTCGATCACTGGCGCTCTGAGTACTCCAGAGCTTGCTCCAAGCATGATACCAACTACGAACTTGACTCTTGTCTACTGAGATTTCATGAACAAGTTGTGAAATTGCCGCCAAGTCTTCAGATGATAGCTCTGTCAAAACCTCATATAGAGACCGAACCATTTCCTGGTCTCTTCCATCTGCACTTAAATCAATCAGGAGACCTCTCAGGGCAGCAAAACTATCCGATGACAAAAATGACAAAAAGACAAATCTATCTTGGTCAAAAACCTGATGAATTCTTTTAAGGAATTTAAAGTCATGGGTTGATGGAAGAACACTAAAGGCATGTTTTAAAATCATGTAGAATGAATTCAGACCTTGATTTCGTTCTTTCTCTTCACAGAATTCCTGAAAAGCTAAAAACTTTGTCATTCCATGGAGTAATAAGTTTTCAAAAACTTCTTTGTTTTCGTTTTTAAGACCTTCAATTTTATGCTTAAGTTCCTGACCAACGTTAATATTAAAGTCTTTTTTATTAGATCTGTTTGTGCACTTAATCCCAGTTTCAAGACTGTTTTTCAAAAATGTCACATCTTGATAAAAGCCTGGCTCCTCAATCACATCCAAAAGAATATTCAAATTTCCATTTACGCCGTTCTGGGCCCAGTTCCTTATAGGGGAATCTCCATCATAAAGAATCCGTGAAAGATGATTCCAGTCCTTAGAGTCCATGTTCTGAGAAAAATCTCCTAACAACACTTCGGCTCGGTCAGTTAACTTCTCTTTATCTTCATCTGAGAGAAGACCACTTATTTGATTTTTTTTGACCTCATAAGCCGTTGTCAAATTACGTAATGCCTTAACCGTTTTTAGATTTTCATTGTTTGAACTGGAAAGAACTGACATCAGCTTAGAGACGTCTTGCGATTCCAAATGATTTAAACTCAAAGCCTTGTTAACTTGCGAGAGAATTTTATGTTCTTTGAGACCTTTTTCAAACAGCATCCCAAGAGTCTTCAATTCTCCAAGCGCCTCTGCGTTAGCAACAAGCTCATACAAGGTTTTTCTTTTTTCTTTGGTACTAAAAAATGTGTCATTGATTACTTTAAAGGCATTATTCACAGAAACATCATCTGCATTTTTTATTGCAAGATTTAGATCAGGATATTTTTGGGCCCAACCTGAGCAATCAAAAATGTTCAGAATATTTTTCCGACTTAAAACTTGTCCTTCAAAAACCATTGAGGAGCATGAAGCTTTAACAGCACGGCGTGGTGTAGTTGAATTTTTTAACTCAGCAGGTTTTTGGCCAGTACAAGATTGCACCAAGACCAACATGCCAAGTAGAAATGGGAACAAATGCTTCATAGCCTAGAATTTACCATCCAGGATCATTCTGTAGGTTAGATTGAAGCTTAACTATGTAGAAATAACAGGCTTTTAAGGGGCAGTCTTAGATGAGTCGCCCAGGAAGTATTTTAGGGCCTCACCTGCATTGATTTGGTAATTTTTAAATTCAATAGTTTCTTCTGTTATCATGGGCTTAGCATTCGAGGATTCAAGCTTCTGTTCAGTTGTGATCTCGACCTCGCTCAAAACGGCTATCCCTTGAGAGGTTCCATACTTCAGTTCTTTTTTAACCGTCAGAGATTGGCCATTTTCAGAGCTGGTTGTGGATGTAGATTTCATCACCCATTTCCCCGCTGCAAACCCTTCCTTTTCGTATTTTGGAGTAGTTACAAGCGTTCCAACGGCCTTATTGCCCACGACCTCAGTTAATCTATCTTGGTTATCAAAACGTAAAACAAAAGATTGTACGTTAGCAATCCCGGTAGAATCTTGAGCAACGATATCTTTGGGACTACCTGCTGTATTAAACTTATAGCCCGCAAATCGTTGAACAGAAGTGAGTGGGAGTAAATTATCTATGACCGAGAAAATGGAAAGTTTAAGTTCTTCCTTGATTTCTCTGAACCCATCAGGAAGGCCAATGACTTCAATGGCAATTCTTTCGGGATTAGCAGTCCAGTAGGTTCTAAAAATTACTTCTTTAACTTTCCCAAACGTCATCATTTCATTCATCTGTTTTGTCAGCTTGGAGCTTTCGATATCAACGACAAATTCTTTTACGCCCTTGGTTTTCAATGAATAGACTTTGGCATCAAAACTATTCAAATAGCTAACAGGATCCTGAGACCAAGCGTTCATTGAAAATACTGCCATGATTAAAAATAGTGCTCTCATGATTATTCCTTCAACCATTCATTTGAATTAACTTTGGGACACCTTAGGTGTTTTTCTTTTTTGTATATTACCATACCCGGTGATCCAGTCACACCCTTCAAATTTTTCACGGGTGTATAAATAATGGGAATCCATTCGTCCTGTAATTGAGAAAAATGGGCAACTATCGAAGCGCCCAAATTGATTATGGGTGAGGAAACAGCCTGGTTACTATGGAGTTTAATGATGGCGTGAGCACTTTTGAGCCCTTCCAGATGAATCCAAATATCTTCTTTACTCGCCCATTTATTTCGAAGTTGATCATTTCCTGAGGAGCTCATACCAACCCCAATTGAGAAACCATCAAATTTAAAGATCTTATAGTCCTCTTTTTCAGGCATCTTCGTCAAAAACTGACCTTCTTTCTTATCTTCCTTGCCCCATATTGGTTTGGTGATAGCAAGGGTTGAAGAGGATTTTGATTCCGTTTGTTTTCCTGCTAGTAATTCTTTGGCTTCAAGCAAGCGTTGATTAAGAATGCCTTCTCCGCGCTTAAGCTTTTTGATTTTTTCATATAACAGATTTCTTCTTTCAAAGGGATTGAGATCACCTTCAAATTTAATTTTGTGAGCTCCCACTTTAAGCTCATACATATCAAGGGATTGATCTTTATCTAAGATCTTTTGCATTTCATCCCATTGTTTTGTCCGGCTTAAATCATCCTCTATGTTACAAATCTTTCTTTGCAGAAAATTCGGGGCGGTATTCATGCCTTTGAGTTTAGCCGCATTTAGTTCATCTTGCAGAAGTTGACTAAAGGTGGACGTAGAAGAGGAGTGCAGATCATGACTCATATCGGTCCGGCGTCCAACCTCATTAAAGAATTCATAAAAATCTGCCATGTCTTCATTGGGAACGAAAGACTTTCCATGCCAACTTAATAGCAGCTTAAAAGGTCCTTCAGGGATCTCCTGATAATGATGAACGAAGTAGAGTTTTCTGGCCTTCCAAAAAAATAGAATGGTTTGAAGCTTGCCAAATTTCTGATAGGAAAATTTCAAAATTCGGTCGTATTGATCGATATCTAGCGAAACAAAACTACATGAACTGATATGCTTTCTAAGGTATTCAAGGAACGTGTCCTTTCTTCGCAGCGCCGGGGGCGGGGCCTGTTCGTGAAGCCAAACGCCCTCGTGACCTCCACCCCGGCCCATGTAAAGATGCCAAGTTTTACCTGGTGAACGGATTGAAAATGAGATAAAAAATGAGGTACTATAAATCTTCTGAATTTGACCATAAGCAAGTCCGTGCTCACTTATATTTTTGACCTGTTTTTCTAAATCCAGATAATATTGAATCATATGACTATTAATCTCATCAGCACCAATCACTCAGTCCATCATACCCAGGTTGAATGGGATGTTTTGACTAAAATTATAGCGCAATTTGCCTATTTTGAGCGCAATAAGGAAGAACTTGTAGGAAAGATTTTCGCTGACAGGCTTGATGCTCTTTCAGAAGAATTTATTAGAACGCAGAGTTATCTGCATGAACTGACCGATGATTACAGACCTATTTTGACTCAAGTATTTTCCAAGATTACCCCAGATCACACTTTGGAGCGGCTCAGGGCGCACATTTCAAAAAAAGGGATACTAAGCTTTTCAGAATTAAATAAGCTGGCCCTCTTGATTGAGAGTGCTATTTTTATAAAAAAAGATTTTCCTTCGTTAAAGCTCGCCGAATTCCAAAAAATTTCTGAATTAGATTTCCATCCTGTTCAGCGGCAGTTCTTAAGAGAATTCAGGCATCTCGTAGATGACACCGGTGATGTGCACTTTGATCGGCACCCAGAATTATCCGAATTGAATCGACGCTTGAGAGAGCTCGAAGAAAGAATAAGAAAATCTGTTCAGGAATGGATTAATGAGCCGGGAAATCAAAAAATTCTGCAATACGGAAGTTATGATATTCATCACGACCGATATGTGGTGCCTGTAAGATCTGATTCGTACCGCTCCGACATCGGGCTCATTGTCTCGAGGTCAGAGTCAGGCCAGACACTTTTTGTAGAACCCTTCCAAGTCAGAGAATCCTGCAATAGGCGCATGGAAATGATTGCCAAGATTGATGAAATTATTAATCAACTTGCTATGAAATTTTCTTACGCACTATTTGATTTTTCCGAGCTCTTGGACTCTGTTAGTTACTTTTTTTTAAGAATTGATTTCTATCAGGCCAAATCTGCGTTTGCGAATCAGTATGGCCTTGAATGCCCACAAATAAGGCAAACTCCTGGATTTAAATTCTCCCAACTTTTCCATCCACTAATCAAAAATCCGGTAAAAAACAATGCCGACTGTGGACCTAACGAGCATGGAATCGTTATCTCCGGGCCTAACACAGGAGGTAAGACAGTTTTTTTAAAATCATTAACTCTATCTTATCTGCTTTTCTATCATGGTTTTTTTGTTCCAGCTGCAGAGGCTGAGATGTATCCTTATGAAGGACTTTTTTATTTTGGAAATGATCTACAGGACCTTCAGGTTGGTCTAAGTTCTTTTTCCGGTGAAGTAAAAAACTATATTCAATTAATGGAAAGCATACTTCCTTCTAATTTAATTTTAATCGATGAGATATTTAATTCAACCTCATCAGACGAAGCTTCTGCTCTTTCCCTTTCTTATTTTGATGAGCTTCATAAGCGTGGAACATGTCATATTGTCGTTTCCACCCACCATCAGATGTTCAAGACTATCATCCACCAAGATCGCAATTACATTTCATGCCATGTTGGATTTGATACAAAAAACATGAGGCCCACCTATAAGATCCAGTGGGGAACACCTGGGGCGTCAATGGCAATTGATGTTTTTCGCATTTTGTCCAGAAACAATCCCGGGGTTAAAGATGTGCCGGATAAAGCTTTGACTCACCTGAGTGATAAAAATGTGAGTTACGAAACACTACTGCAGCGAGTTTCACAAAAACAAATTGAACTGGATCAGCTATTAAGCAGTAACTATCAGCTCGAAATCGAAATTAAAAACCAAAAAGGTGCCATGGAGGGCGTTTTAAACTTAAAACTCAACGACGAACTTTCCAAGGCCCGAAAAGAAATTGATAAAATCCTACAAGAAGCAAGGCTTATTGTTGAAGAAGCACGAAGAAGTGAAATCTCAAAAGTAAAAAGAATTGATGATAAGTCACATACTCTTAACGTCAAATTGCGGGCACTAAGTGGTGCCACTGAAGAAGTGGAACCTTCCGTGCCAACGGGCAATCTGATTCTAAGTGATATCAAGGTGGGTGACACCGTTTACTCCATTACCCTAAAAAAAGAATTTACCGTTTTCAGTATTGATTCAAGAAAAAATGAGATTCAAATTGGGAAGGGTCCGATTAAAATCAATGTCCACATTTCAACTCTCGCAAGCTCCAAGCGCGCTCCTCAACATCCCAAAGTAAGTGTAACCTTTCACAAGAACACAGATGCCAAATTCGAGTATGATGTTCGCGGAATGCGGCTTTCTGAATGTCAGAGCTTGATTGATATGGCCTTAGGTGATCTTCTTACAGGTGATATACCATTTGTTAACGTCATTCACGGTCATGGTGACGGTATACTTAAAAACTGGCTTAGAGATTATGCTAAAAAGTCCAAAGAGTTTCAGATTGATAAATCTGAAAGCGGCAATGACGGCGAAACCAGAATCATTCTAAAATAAAAAACCCGCCGAAGCGGGTTTTACTTAATCAATAATTGTACCAATTCTCCAAGGTCTAAACTTTAACGACTCCTGCTCATCTTCGCTTCCTGGCCAAGGGACAGAAAGAGAGAACCATATAGCAATGGCCTTACCTTTAATATGACCGAAGGGAACAGTACCCCATCGACGAGAATCTGCTGAAAAGTCTCGGTTATCACCCATTACAAAATAATGCTCTTTAGGAACTGTGAACTTGTAATAGTTTGCAAAATAATCATTCCCTACATCAATCTGGGTTGTATGGGTTGCGTTTCCTGTTTTAGTTTCCATAAATTTAAATTGATACGATTTATAGCGATCATCCATGTCTTCGATGATTTTTTTTCCATCAAATTCTTTTGTCTCGATAGGCTTATTGTTAACGTAAACAACTTTGTCGATAACTTCAATTGTGTCACCTGGAAGCCCAATCACGCGTTTAATGTAATTAAGGTTTGTGTCCTTAGGGTATTTAAAAACAATCACGTCCCCACGCTCGGGCGACTTGGGACCCGTAATGTATACAGGATCAGTAAACCAATCACTGAAGGGCACCTTGAAACCATAGGAAAATTTATTCACAAGAATAAAATCACCAATCAGTAGAGTTGGTATCATTGACCCTGAAGGGATTTTGAATGGTTCAAAAAGAACAGAGCGAAAAACCAGTACAGATAAAATAATCAGCGTAAAAGACTTTACCTCTTTAATAAACTTTTCTTTTCTAG
This sequence comes from Halobacteriovorax sp., assembly GCA_020048985.1. GTDB lineage: Bacteria > Bdellovibrionota > Bacteriovoracia > Bacteriovoracales > Bacteriovoracaceae > Peredibacter. The sequence goes on from JAIFLR010000024.1 coordinate 30,960, forward strand.
ATACGACGGCAACGGGAGCCGCTTCCGGTTCAACATTAATATCAGTTACCGGTGTTTGATTGTCTTGCATAAGAGATGCCTTTTATTTTTTCAAAGGATGTAGAGTTGAGTAGTAATATTCCATTATATTTTTCGCAAGCAATGGTGATTTTATATACCATTTTTTTTGATTCACGATCATGACACAGATTGAGATTCCTTTATCAGTCTTATCTTCAAGAGATTTTGCGTAACTCACAAACCAGTCTCTTTTGCCGTAAGGTTCACCCCCGGTGATACTTCCTGTTTTTCCACCGATTTCAAGTTTGTTTAAAAGATACAGGCTTCTGCGGAACGATGATCGGGCAGTCCCTTTCGTTATAGTTCCCATAAATAAAGTTCTAAGATCTTCAGCAGACTGAGGAGTCAGAACTTGCTCGTCAGTTTTTATGGGAGGATAAATGATTTTGTTATCTTTTATACCTTCAACTGATTTGATGACTATCGGATATCTAAAAATGCCTCCATTAGCGACAACTGATCCAATGACTGCTCCATGCACAGGACTCATTACCGTCTGAGTGTTTAGGCCCGATGAAAATTCGGCTAAATTGTATTGATCCTGAGCGATGTTAAAAACTGAAGGTGCAAGGTTAATGCCCTCTAGAATCTTTTTATTAAAACCAAATTTTTCTGCCATACGTTTAAGTCCAGCAGGAGTTAGGTTCTCAATCGCAGTTCTGCCAAAGATTACGTTGTTTGAAGTGGCAAATGCTTTTTGCAGATCCAGGCTTCTAACCCATCTGCGGTTCGGTGGTTCTTTAAGTTGTGAACGATAAAGAGTTGTTGAGCGACCTGTGAAGTTAAACTCTGTGTCTGTTTTAATATGGGTATTTTCTAAAAGGTCAGCGGCGGTGATGACTTTGAAAATGCTTGCCGCCGGGTGAGTCGTTGTAAAAGCTAAGTCGCGACCAAAAACATTTTTACCCCTTGCGTAGTCTACTGCTGCCAGGATGTGGCCGGTTTCATTATCAATCACTACTACTGAGGTGAAGTCAGGTCGATATAATGCGAGTTGTTTTTTTACGAAATCTTCTAAATCTGAATTAAAAGTATAATTAGTTTTATATTTTGCTGAATCGTAATCAATCAATTGATTCCAAGACTGGTGCTGACCAACAATCTTCTGCCACTGGTCTGGCGACTTTGTAGGTGATGCCTTTAGCGCCTGAATATCTCCAGGAGTTTGAAAGAGTGAATTGTCCTTAATAAAATTGAGATTTCCCCACGCAGGGAAAGAGCACAATAGGGCAATACTGAGCAATAGTAGAGATCGGTTTAAGTCCTTAAAAACCATTTAAGCATTATGCCTTAAAGTGCTTTCCAATGACAAAAAATTCTTTACTGACACTTCGAGTGGATTTTGGCTTCAAATATTGGAATTCATTAAATCGATTTTTTTGCTCTTTCAGGTAGTTTTGGGCATCTTGTGAGTCAAAAACCTTAATAACAAAGTTTCCCCCTGGGCGCAGAAACTTAGGAAGAAGGCCAAAAACTGACTCAACTAGGTTAAGACTCCGTATTTGGTCCAAGGACTGCATCCCTGTTGTGCTAGGCGCCATATCAGACAAAACAACATCAAACTGGTCTTTCACATCGAGCTGGGACAAGTCAGCTATGTCAAAAATGTCTTTTTGGTAAATTCTCACGTTTTTGATGCCAGTAAGTTTTGGATTACGCTCTTGAATATCAATTCCAACGACACGACCTTCGTCCCCAATCACCTTACTTGTGTATTGAACCCAAGATCCTGGATAATAACCAAAATCGACAACCAGCATGCCCGGGCGCAGAATTTTAAACCGCTGATCAATCTCTTCCAGCTTGTACACACTACGGGCAACGTAATTGTCTTTTTTCGCTTTATCAAAATAGTGATCTTTAACTTTAAAATTACCCATGCCGTTTTTTAGCAAGCTTTGTTAACATGGGCCATGAAAAAAAATGATATCGCCCTCGAGGTATTTAAGCGCTTAAAGAAGCTCTATCCGGACGCACACTGCGAGCTAAACCACTCAAATCCCTTTGAACTTCTGATTGCAACCATTCTCTCCGCCCAATGCACGGACGTCCGGGTGAACATGGTTACCCCTGGGTTATTTAAAAAATTTCCCACACCTCAAAAGATGGCCAAGGCCAAACTAGAAGACGTCCAGGAAGCCATCAAGTCCATTAATTTTTTTAATAACAAGAGTAAGGCCCTGATTGGCTGCGCCCAAATACTGGTGGAAAAATTTCAAGGCGAAGTTCCTAAGACTGTGGAAGAACTTAGTCAATTGCCAGGAGTCGGAAGAAAAACCGCCAATGTGGTTTTAGGCAACGCCTTCAATATTAATACGGGGATCGTTGTAGATACGCATGTTAAACGAACAACCTATTTATTGGGTATAACTAAGAATACTGACCCCGAAAAAGTAGAACAAGACCTCATTAAGCTTTTTCCCATCGAGACCTGGACTGACTTGGCGCACTTACTTATTTTTTTAGGCCGAAGAACTTGTATTGCCCGTCGTCCCCAGTGCGACCTCTGTATACTCAAGGATATTTGTCCTTCAGCTACGATTACAAAAGAGAAGAAAGCTCCTCAAAAATCTCTTCGCGGCACCAAATAAGCGGTGGAAGATAGTTTTGTTTTACTTCAAGGACCTCTTTACCTTCAGAATAAAATTTTATTTTCGAGTGCTGGCATAAGAGTGTTCCCCCAGCGATATCCCAGATACTTTTGGGAGTCATGCTAATCACAAAATCAGAATTTCCTGCAGCTAACAAGCCCAGCTTGTAAGCAATACTTCCTTTTGGCCTGATCGCGAACTTCTCACTTTTGAAAAAGTTATATAAACCTCTCTCCCATTCTGAGTGAGAAACTTCCCCGTAATATTTCGACTTAGGCACATAATCCACTGGCTTCATTTCACAGTTAAAAACTTCTTTGGTAAGCGGATTATAAACCCAACCATCACCTGAAAAATTTTGAGATTCAAATAACCCTATTGAGATTGCCCACTCAGGGCGCTGTCGAATATATTCCCGAGTACCATCCAAGGGATCAATGGCAATTAAAGGAAATTTCCATTCCGAAAACTTTTCTTCCGAGTAAAAAGTGACATCTGGAAACCGATCTTGCGCCATAGTCTCGAGGAGTGCCGAAAGTGCTAGGTCCAAAGGGGTGACTGGGGTTCCGTCCTGCTTTAAACTGGCCGGCGCAGACGGGTATAGCCTAGTGAGCTCATGGATATCGGGTAGGATACCAACCATAATTGTAGCTAAATTTGATCTCAATAATTGTTTTTTATCCACAAAATAGCCCTAGTTTTCCACAATATTTTTTGTTTTACATAAACTAACACCTGTCATCTAGACCGCGTCAATTACCGTAAATTCAATAACATAAAAAAGGGGAACGCTTGGTTCCCCTTACATCAATTCAACTAATAATTGTTGATCGTTTCAGTTTTCCCCAGAAATAATTAACCAGCCTCATGAAGCGTTAACATTTCAACAAAACCATCTTGGGCCACAGAAAGTGCAAAAATCCCATCGCTAGCTGCATTGAGATCATCCACCACACCCGTTAACAACTTCACACCATCAGCGTCTACATAGACGAATGCTTCATCAGGACTTTTGGCTTTTTGGGACGTGAAATGTTGATAACAAGAAGAGAAATCTTTGAAAACAGTGGCCGTTAAGTGAGTCTTGTACAAAAGTCCTCCTTGATGCCTAGAAGTGATCCATTCACTTCCTGCTTGATTAATGAAATTGTAACAATAATTAGAGATATGGTGCAAAAGAAATGTCATGAAATTAAGGAAAAATAAGAACTTAACCTGATTCTAACGATTCAAAAACTCAACTATATCAGGCGGAGATTGATAGAAATTGTACAGCATTCTTATTCTGCCTTCAAAGTGTGAGTCCAATAAACACAGTAGAATATAGATCGCATAGATAAAATTTCGTCGCGATCTGAGACGACTAATACTTTGAAAAATCCACTCTAGAGGCAAAATTGAAAGGAACACGACAAACCAAAGTATGCCAAAACTTTTAGTCATATCCTTATCTACAATCAGGCCAAGCACAATTACACAACCTACTAAAATACCTAACTCCCCCATACGTTTAAAATCAATTGTGAGGTTGGATAGGAGTTTAATTTTCGGTTTTATTAACATCAAAACAAAGACAAACAGGCCAATAAAGGACAGGGAGTAAAAAGCCTTCCGCTTAATGACAACTGAGAGGTAACTCTTGAACTGATGAAGACTCATGGCGTGCTCAAAGAATCTTAAATCAATGTGTGTAATCAGAGTGAGAAGGACCAGGAACATCCCCAGGGATGTATATTTTACGAACTGGTTCCTGTACCACTCAGTGTTTTCTCTTAAAAAATAAAAATACAAAAGACCCAAGCCTACGGGAAATAAGAAAAAATTATTATAATTGAGTGTGACACCAGCGTAACATAGAAGACCATACATAAGGCCGGCACGATAAGTTGAACTCTTCACACACCAGAGAATTGACCACACCCATAAGACTGAAAATGTAGTTGAAGCGCAAGTATAGATATCTTTTTTAAGAAAGAGGGAAAAACTCCAGGTAGAAACGAGCGCAAAGAGTCCGAGAATTGAAAGTCTGCGGGAAATGAAAAAGCGCAGTATTCCATAAAATGCCAACAAATAAATACTGAAGCTAATGAAGTAGAAATGCATGCTCCAGCCCAGATTCATTAAATGGGGAAAACGACGGAAAGGAAAAAAATTCATGTGAAGATAGCTCCACAGCTGGCCATTCATTTTCTCTTCAGGATCAACAATCAATTTAAAAGTCTCTAGATTGCTCAGAAAAGGAAAGCTGGGCATAGAGGCAAAAAACATAGCAATCGTAAGAAATAGAACAGTCTTCTCAAAAGCATCCAGATATTTATATTCGGTAAACTGGCTTGTCACAGATTCCTGAATAATTTTTCCGCGTGTCGGCCAGGAATAAAAAAGTCCCACTACAACAAAGAAGCCCCAGAAAAAATGGCGGATAACTGAATCTGGAATAAACGACATCAGGTTGAAAATGATCATCATGGTGGCATTGCCGATAACGACCCGGTATAGAACTCGGTCAATGGTAGAATTGGCCCTAAAGTAGATTTTGAGGCGATGATCAATCTCTTTACCTAATAGGTACCATTGGCCGGCCATAAACATCAGGTAAGCCAACATCATCAAAGATTGGACGAAAATGTTAATTTCTAGGGATTTCTGGATCCAAACAGGCAAAAGCAGGAACGAGAAGTAAATAACTGCTCGATTTATAAAGAATTTGGATTTTTCCCAAACTATATTTGAGTTTTTTGCTAAAGTATTTTCCATAATATCCGATCAGAATAGTGGACTATAACTATAGTCCAAACCTTAGACCTAATCCTCAAAAGGGAAGGTGGATTGTTCACCCACCTTCCTTTTTCTTTAAATCGTAGCTCACTTTCTTCCCACTTGCATCAACTATGTCCCATGCTAACCTTAACTGTGACCCACACGCCTTTCATGGAGGAAAGAAATTTGGGGATTTCCTTTGGTTCCATCAATTCAGGACTTCCTAAAGATATCGTTCAACAGATTGTCGAGGCTGAAAAAATTCCCCTCAAACAAATGGAAGCGCGTAAGGGAAAAATTGAAGATAAAAAGGCCCTCGTAGGTCAACTCATTACATTAGTCGAGAATATGAGGGGAGAAATCCTCAAGAATAAAGGCGCTCGAAGTCTGCGCGAAATGAAAGTTAATACTGGCGACAATCCAAACGTTGCAGTTTCTGCAGATAAAAACGTTGCGGATCCTGGAAAATACAATCTTGAAGTACTTCAACTCGCCCAAAAATCCTCTGCCATTAGTAACGGCATTGAGGATAAAGACAAAACATATTTAGGTGTCGGTTATATAAAAGCCGTTCTTCCTAACGGGGATACCAAAGAGATTTATGTCGATCAAGAAAATGCAACTCTTACAGGCATAGCTAAACTTATCAATGCTGATGCAAGTCTTGGGATGAAAGCAACTGTCGTTAATGACGGGAAAGATGAAGACGAGCCTTACCGGATGATGATTGCCATGCAGGAAACCGGAGATGGCAATAGAGCAGAATTCCCTTATCTATATCTTGTTGATGGTGAAGTCGATTTGTACTTTGATCAGGAAAAGCCGGCCCAGGATGCAAAGGTTAAGTTAGATGGCTTTGAGATTGAGATTCCTAGTAATAAAGTGACTGACCTGATTCCAGGAGTCACGATTGATCTCAAAAAAGCTAAAATAGGTGAAGAGATTAGTATCGATATCACCGAGGACGTAGAGAAAATTGGTGTTAAAATCACCAGTCTGGTTGATAACATTAATAATGTTCTTAAGTTCATCAAAGATCAAAACACACTCGATGACAAAAGTGATACTTCGCGAACTCTGGGTGGTGATCTCACCCTGACTACCATTGAAAGCAAAGTCAGATCTGCGGTGTTTACACCTATTGCGACAGAGAGTGGCGCTCACCGTGTTGGTGATTTTGGAATCTCGTTTGAAAGAAGTGGATTACTGAAATTTGATTCCGCTAAGTTTGAGGCAGCCATTTCAAAAGACTATAAAGCGGTGGCACAAACCCTAACGGGAATGTATTCAGTTGAGGGTGGTAAAAGTAATGGCTTTATAGATTTGTTAGAAGAATCTGCGAAATCACTTTTAAATACACCCAACGGTGCTCTCCAAACGAGAAAGTCTGGTCTTCAAAGCCAGATCGGGAACATTGACCGACAAATCGTGACCAGGCAGCGAATGATTGCGTCAAAAGAAGAAATTTTAAAAGCGAAATTTGCCCGACTAGAAGAGACGATGTCTAAAATTCGTGGTCAGGGGGCAGGACTTGCCGGTATGGCAGGGCCTATGAATCCAGTTCAACAATTAGGGTAGAATAATCGTGACATAGGAGGAGGGTCTTATGAGTTATGGTTTAGGTGCATATAAGAAAACGTCTGTAGAAACTGCCAGCAAGGAACAAATCCTGCTCATGCTTTATCAAGCAGCTATTAAAAACTGCAAGAAAGCAATGGAAGCAATCGAACAGAAAAATATCGCTAAAAAAGGCGAGTACATCGGCAAAATGCAAGACATTGTCGTTGAACTTTCCAATAGTCTGGATTTTGAGGTAGGTGGAGATGTTGCAAAAGAACTTGCTTCACTCTATGACTACATTCTTTATTCTAGTACCCAGGCGAATATCAAAATTGATAAATCTCATCTAGAAGGATGTCTAAGAGTTCTTAACACTCTTTATGATGGCTGGACGGAAGCAATCAAGCAGATAAAAACTCAAACGACCACAAGCAACAAGAGCGCTTAATGAACAAGATGATCCTCCTCTTCGATGAATTCATTATGAAGGCTATTGTCATGACCGAGTCTATTCTAGACTCGGACTACCGTGAATCAGCCAAGCTAGAAGAGTTTACTCAAAACAGAGAAAGACTTTTATCAGTCATAGATCAGATCTCACAACAAATTGAATGGGAAACCATTTCAATTGATGATCGCAGTGAATTAAACAGAAAAATTGAATACATTAAAAATCTCGACCTTAAACTTCTTTCTCAACTCAACGAACACAAAGAAGAAGTAAAAAAAGAAATCGAGCAAACTTTCAAACAAAAAGAGAACATCAAGGGCTACAACCTCTCTGATGTAAAATAATATTGAAAAAGCTCCTCATCATTCAAATGGATGAAGCCTATTTTCTCTTTGAAACTCTGGTTATGCTTGACCGGTATCGTGATTCGTTTAAAAACTTTGAAATATCCCTATTGGTTAACCCAATCTCCCATTCACAGATTAAAGATGGCTCAGAACCAATTATAGCTGGCATCACTACAAATATAGAAAATGTTCTGGCTAGCGAATTTGACATTAGCGTAAATCTCTCGATGACAGAAACTTCATGGGCCATTCATAATCAAATCAATTCTGCTCAAAAACTTGGGCCATACTTAAAGAATGATCAATTGCATGTTCCGGATGCATGGTCATCATTTCTTCTCACATTGAAAGCAAGGGCCCCATTTCTCACTTTTCATATTCAAGACATATACAAAAATATTCTTGGAGTTAAGCGTGTCTCATTTCCTGTTAAAGAGGCAAAAAACTATCAACAAATTGTTATCGGTTTTTGTAATACGAACTTCTTTGCGGCAACGGAGCAAGAAAAGCTGATTAATCTGATTCATGAACAATACCCTTATTTGAAAATTAGAGATATTTCAGAGATAGACCCTATTTCAAACCTTTCGCAGATTTTGTACTTAGGACCAGCAACTATAGGTGCATTAAAACTGTGCGAAGATGGTGCGACGGGCATTTTTCTGTCCAGTCAGTTTCAGGGATTTAATCTCCTTCCATTTAATGAGGGTCATCTCGTTGTGAGTTCAAGAAACTCACAAATAACTGCAGAAAAGTTATTCCCACTCATTACTACCCAACTTCAGCACAAGGAAATTCCAACTAATTTCCCTTATTCAGTTTATCAAATTGATGAAGAAAATCTTTTTGGCAGTTATCTTAAGAGCCTTAACATGAGTGATGATAGTTACCCTATTTATCAATCACATGTGGTTTTATGGAATTTTATTTTAAATCTTTTTGATATCCATTTAGAGATCATCCAGTGCAATACGGCCCAAATCAACGTGCTAAAAACTCAAGCTGAAGTCTTAGCTAAACTGATTAGGCTCTATGATTTTGCCATGAGTTCTGTTGATTCAATCCACAATGAGGCGAAATCAATTTCGGCTGATCATGATAAGATCCAGGGCCATACAAAAAATCTCCAAGACATCGAAAGCATATCCGACAAGATCTCTCAGTCTCACTCCTTCCTTCGACCTATCCTTGATTTCTACCGCATTCGTCGTGGTCAGAATTCTGGCAACACTCTTCTAGAACAGGCCCAACACAGCTTCCTTAACTATTCAGAAGAGCATCAGGCCATGAAGGCCATGCTAGAATTATTTACTGTGACATTGCGTAAAAACGAAGTTAGCATTTAAGTATCAAGGAAGAAATCATGTCAGGGATGACTGCTCAAGCCTTCAACGAAATTGATGTACTATTGTCTGATACTATTGCTGTCGGTCAGGACTTGCTAAATGATATTATCCACCAAATAAATATCACCGAAAGCTTTATCCCGGAAAAAGAGTATTTCTGGAATCTCCAGCTCTCCTCTTTATCAACTGACATTACAAAGTTTGTCGAACTCACTACCCTAATTTCTAAAATTCTCAGCTCAAAGAAGAAAATAAGCCTACCCAATATCAAAGAATCCCATATTCATCTGCTTTTCATCCTTAAGGGGATAAACCAGGCACAACAAAAACATGACTCTTTAGTGCTGGAAGATTTGATTAAGTATGAATTAAAAGATAATTTAACTCAGTGGAAAATAGATTTCATCCCCCTCATCAAACGCCTCCTAAACTCTTAGCGATTCACATTGATCCGCAAATTATGGACGATATTCCCGAGGGTACAATTGATTGGTCTATCTTTCAATTAGTACCAGCCAATGAGGCGCAGTTTACCATCTTAAAAAAAGATTCACGCTTATGGGCCCAATTTCCAGATGGTGACTTTTGTGATTATCCCTTTTATTTTAAAAATATCGCAAGACTCCTTGAAAGTTTTAAATCGTCCTCTCTGGTAAACATTTTCCCTGCAGAAACGTTTCAGTCATTTATCAAATCCACTCAGGCAATTGAAAAAAAGATTTTCTCAAATGTGTCAATGAACCCCGGCGAAAACGTTAAAGATCTTTGGGATGAAATCATCAAGAAGGTGAATATCATTTCCACCGAGTCTCATAGCTTAAAAGATTTAGTAGAAAAAATCCTTGAAATCCCTTTTCTTCAGAACTTCGAGACTTCATTAATTATACTACACTTGAAGGGCCAGACAAAAGCTGAACTGATGGGCACGATGTGGAGATCAGAGCATGTGCACAGGCTGATCGAGGTTAAAGATTTTAATGATTTATTTAATTCAATTAGAAAGTCTAAAATTAAATCCTTTTCTACAGATGCATTTTCAAAAGTAAACATTCCCTTTAATGGAAGTTTTCTGGCCAAAGAAGTCATCAGCAAAAAATACAGTTTGATTGCCATCGTTTCAAGGCATGACTTCCTAAATTACAGCTCTGATGAAATCGAGCTCTTTGAAACCTGTATTTCTCTTCTTCAACCACATTTTGAACGACTGATAGATCAAGAATTCTCTGATAAAAAAATATCTGAGTTAAGGGTCTGTTTAAAAGAATTCCCACTTCCACTCCGTATAAGAGACGGCCATTCGGGATCTTCATTTATTAATGATCTTTATAATAATGAGCTTCAAGATCTGGATATTTTTTTTAATAAAAAAATTAAGGGTCCCTTTAGCCTCGATTTATACGATAGTGATGAACTTCGTCACTACGCTTTTGACCTTTTTCATTTTCAAAGAATTTCCCTCTTGGGTGAACTACTTAATACGCTCAGACACGAATTAAGTAATCCTCTATTTGGTCTTAAATTAAGTTCACAAATATTCACCACTTTAGACGTCACCACAGATGATAAAGAGCTCATGATTGAGATTGAGAAAAATGTGAACCGATGCCAAGCCATAATAGAAAACTTTTCCAATCTTTATCAAATTCAGCCAGACAACAAACCAGTCCTTTTGAAAAAGATGATTGATGAATCCATGGTTTTGGCCAAAAGTGAATTGCGTGAAGTGACGAAAAAGATTTCTTACGACCCCGGTACCGAAAACATAGAACTAGCAGTGCCGCTTATTTTTGTGGTGCAGATTCTTTTCAATTTAATCGTGAATGCTTCACAGGCAATGCGAACACAATCGGAGCGAGCTGAACTCGAACTACATGTGTCATTCATTGATTCCAATGTCATTATTGATGTCTCGGACAATGGATCTGGCATTCCAGAAGATAAGCTGATAAATCTCTTTACGCCGTTCTATACAACAAAAACTCAAGGCACCGGACTAGGTCTCGTCTTGTCACGAAACCTGGCCCTCAAGATGGGTGGCAATCTTGAGTATCTTGTCACAAGCAATAAAAAGGGCGCCTGCTTTAGGGTGAGTCTACCAGTAGTATGAAACATATTTTAATCATTGAAGACGAAATACTCATACAACAATCCCTCAAAAAGCTTTTTGAGAGGAGAGGCATTAAAGTTGATGTTTCCGCCAGCGGCAAAATTGCCATTGATATGATCCTGGCCCATAACTATGATCGGATCATCTGTGACCTGATGCTTCAAGACATCTCAGGCTTTGATGTCATAGAGGAATCAAAAAAACGCTATACCCCAGAAGAAATAGGTCTAAAGTTTGTTATAATGACCGCCTATAATTCTCCTCAAGTTCTTTCCCGTGCAACATCTTATCAGTGTAAACTATTAAATAAGCCATTTGATAATCTGGACGAAGCCTTACGTATAATGACGGAGTGATTTATGAAGCAAGCCTCTCTTACTATTGTAGGTATAACACTCAAACCAAATTCTACTCCAGAGTTTTACAATATTTTGCCCAATCTTTGCTCTTGGCTTCTTAGACGAAAGCGCAGAGTAATATTTCGTGAAGATGATAGGGAAAGAGTTTTGAAGTTTTTTAAAAATAAAAAAACAGATGAACTTGAATTCTGGGGCAATAAAGAATTTCATAACAAAATCCACATCATGCTCTCCCTAGGGGGAGACGGCACCTTAATTGGCGTCTGTAGACGAATTAATTCTAAGATCCCTGTATTAGGTATAAATCTTGGACGACTTGGCTTTATCACCGAATTTAATAAGAATGAGTATTTTGATCGACTCGTCACGATCCTTGACGGTAAATACGAAATTACAACCAAGCCATTATTTCATGTCTCAATTATGAGAAAGAATAAAGTTCATTTTAAGGATTATTTCTTTAATGATGCTGTCATTGCCAAAAATGACATCGCCCGAATGATTTATTTACGAATCGATCTTGGAAATGAGCACATTTATAACATAGCAGGGGATGGCATCATTATTTCAACCCCAGTAGGCTCGACGGCCTATTCAATGGCTGCAGGTGGGCCTATTGTGCATCCTGAAGTAAAGGGATTGGTCCTTACTCCAATTTGTCCTCACTCACTCATTCATCGGCCTTTTGTCGTCCCAGATACTGCCCCTATTAGCCTTAAGATCCTGCCCCCTCATCATTCTGTTACATTGACCCTCGATGGCCAGGTTGCCCTAAATGTAGATGAACAGGACGTAGTGATGATTAATGCCGACAAAGTGAAGAAGATCTCCCTCATCAAGAACCCTGACAGAAGTTACTTTGAGACCATCCGTGAGAAGTTCATATTTTCAAAACGTGATTAATACGTAAAACATACGCTTTTTCTTGACATCCGTAAATTATCCGTAATACTAAGGGGGTAGTGAGGATTTTATGGAAAAAAATTTCTATTTAAAAAAATTGATCATTCAAAATTTCGCAACTTTCAAAAACCAGTCTATCCATTTTAGGCCTGGCTTTAATGCTATTATTGGAGAAACAGGCTCTGGTAAAAGTCTCGTGCTAGATGCCCTGCAATTAATCCTTGGTTCTAGGGCGGACAAACGAGTCGTAAGAAAAGATACAGACTATTCACTCCTTGAAGCCTCTTTTGTATGTGAAGACCAGGGTGTTATAGAGTTTTTGGAGTCCGAAGGCTTTCCTATAGATGGGAAAGAATTAATTATCAAACGTTTAATTTACAGAAATGGCACAACCAAGAATTATATCAATCATCTCGCATGTACTGTAACTTTTCTTGCGACATTTTCTAAAAAATACATTGATCTTGTAGGCCAATTTGAAAATCAAAAGCTTCTGTCTGAGAGCTATCAACTTCACCTCTTGGATCATTATGGTAAGTTATCCCAGGAAGTATCAGGTTATCAAAAAGCTTTAATCACGTACAAAGAGCTTCAATCTCGTTACACAGAGCTTGAATTATCAAAAACCCACAGAGAGCAACGATTAGATTACTTAAATTTTCAGCTTCAAGAGATAGAAAAACTTAATCCATCCTCCCAGGACGAAGAAGACCTTCTCAAGAAGAAAAACCTCCTCATTAATGTTGAAAAGATACAAAAAATTTCTTTTCAACTTAGGGACATTTTTGAAGGAGACGAGGGTCAACCTGGTCTCCTTTCTCAAATGAAAAAACTTAGTTCACTAGTACTTAAAAACAAGGATTTCCTTGAAAATGAACTTACGGACGTTTCCGATATTGATGATAAACTCCATTTACTTTTTGGTAATCTTAATCAAAAACTTGATCTTGATATGGATCCACAGGAACTCGAAGGAACTATAGAAAGACTTGATATCTACCAAAAGCTTAAAAAGAAATTTGGGGGCACAGTTGAGACGATGCTTGAATCACAAGATATCTTCACGAGGGAAAGAAATAAGCTCCAGGAACTAGACTTTGACTTAGATGATCTAAAACTTAAAATTAAAAACTTAAAGAACGATTTGTTTCAATTATCCAAAAATTTACATGCAAAGAGGACTCATTGCGCTTCAAAGCTTTCAAAAGAACTGACGGAGAGAGTTCAAATATTAAAGATGAATGGAGCAACGATTAAACTGGTTCTCGAAGAGTTAACTGATTTTAATGAATCAGGCTCTACTCGTGCTAATTTTGTAGCTGAAACTAATCCTGGAGAGGGTTATTTCAAAGTAAAAGATATTGCTTCGGGTGGAGAACTTTCACGAATTCTCCTGGCCGTTAGGCAAATCCTTTCAAATCATGATTCGATCAGCATCTTTCTTTTTGACGAAATCGACACCGGTATCGGTGGGGAGACTGCAAACTGCATCGGTAAAGCGCTTTTTCAAGTTGCGGCCAATGGGCAGGTTATCGCCATTACTCATTTGCCACAAATCGCACAATTCGCAGACTCTTTGATTCTTGTTCAAAAAGAAATACAAGCAGACAACAAGAGCTCGAGAACAGAATCATCCGTTAAAGAAATTTCGGGAAAAATGGTTCAGAAAGAAGTCAGGGCAATGAGCCAATTAAATTAGTTCAGGGAATGAAACTTGATGATTTTCAATTAACAAGAATGTTTTCGATTTTTGAGCATATCCATTGTTTATGTATACTGACTCCTCACTCATTAAAAATGAATCTTTGACGTGGCTATGGCCACCAAGCACAAAATTATATTTCCCCAAAGTCGTTTGTAGAACTCCATCCCTAAAATTTTGTTTAATCAAATCTTCATTATATGATTTAGAGCCTCTCTTTCGAGAAATTTTGGATGCACGATTCCCCACATAGTTCAGAATACTGTAGGGCATGATGTGATTGGCCACGAACTTCAAAGGAGCGGAAAGAATAAGGGCCTTGTACCGCTGGTATGAGAGATTGTTGACCTCATGTTCATCTCCATGGGAAAAATAGTATGTTTTGCCTGCAATTGTTTCAATAACAGGTTTCTGAGAAATGATAAGTTCATTATTTGGCCAACGCTGCTTAAATAATTTTTCCAAATGAACATCGTGATTCCCTTCAAAGAAGAAAACTCGTTTACCATTTTTTATCAATTGATCTATATGATCAAATATATGACCAAAGATTGAGAGGTATTCAGCATGAGGGCCACACATTAGATCAAAAATGTCTCCAAGAAGAACAATATAGTCAGAGGACATGACAATAGGGTTAGTCAGAAATTGACAGAGGAGGTGATCAGCATCATCGTGGGGTGTTTTAACATGAACGTCAGAAATTGCAGCTATCTTCATCTAACCATTTATAGCATGCAGTTCGTCTTTTATCCTCTCAAATATATACTTTTCCAGGTACTTTTTACTGATTTGATCGATTTGAGAAAATCGGCAACAGACACGCCAAACTTTATAATTCAGTCCATTATACTCGTCTGGCTCGACCTCTTTGATTAATGCAATCTCAGCATTAACCTTGGTCGACCAGTTTCCCGCCTTAATTTCAATGGTCCGAATGGGATCGTTGATCTGAAAAAATTTTGACTCCATTCTTGAAACAAGAAATGAAAATCCACCATTAGATATATCAAAGCATGCTTTATTAAAATGCTGTGACATAGGACGAGGTACGGATACTGACTTCCCAAAGCTCACTTTTACGTCTTCTGCATCATAAACATTTAATCGAAAACTTTTGCGTCTTTCTACTTGAGCGACAAATGCAGGGATTTCTAGATAATACCTAAAAGGTGCGTCTGTATGACGAATGTTACATCTTAAAAGTAGT
The DNA here is from genome assembly GCA_020048985.1 of Halobacteriovorax sp. Lineage (GTDB taxonomy): Bacteria > Bdellovibrionota > Bacteriovoracia > Bacteriovoracales > Bacteriovoracaceae > Peredibacter. The sequence continues at coordinate 46,356 of JAIFLR010000024.1, forward strand.
GCTGATTCAGGTACATAAAGATCGATATAACTCTGGCCACCCATGAGCTCTTGAACCTGTCTCTCATGTCCTTGAATCGGAATAATACAGAAATCTTTCCGTGGTTTTCGGATGGACTCAATCCTGACATTGGCCAGATGCTTAGAGCCACCAATGAGACGCCAAATAAAAACTTCTAGTTCAGCTTCTTTGGTTCCTGAAAGTAGACCATGTATGACTGCCTCATCTTGAACTTTTTTAAGTTTGTTTTCACTAGTCAAAGCTATTTTCTCCAAAAGGACCTCTCGGTTTTAACCGAGAGGCCTTGGGCTTAAGTAACTGTTTAAAACACCTTAAAAACAATTATTCAATTAACCAATTAATCTAAGTGCACCAGAACCAAGTTGGTTTGCTTGTGCAAGTGAAGCTGTACCTGCAGCATTTTTAATTTGTGCAGATGCAAGTTTTGCTGTTGAGTCTGCTACATCGACATCCTCAATTCGAGAACGAGCCGACTCTTGGTTAACCACGGCAACATCAAGTGTGTTAATACTTGTTTGTAGTCTTGATTGAATGGATCCAAATGTTGCTCGGAATCCACTCACTTTCTCAATCGCCACATCGACAGTGCTAAGATTATCGATGGCGCTTTCTTTATCTCGAAGGTTCGAACCACCAATACCTAAACTTTCTGCTGAAGCATCAGTTACACCAGCATCAAATTCAATTCGGTTGTGCTCATTTCCCTGTGATCCAACTTGGAACTGGAGAACTGAACCTTCACCTTGTAGTAGTGATCGTCCGTTAAAGTTTGTTGTTTTAGATATACGGTCTGCTTCCTGTACAAGTTGCTCGTATTCAAGAGAGAGATAACCACGTTCGACGTCTCCCACCGTGTCTGAGCCAGCTTGAACTGAAAGTTCTCGCAATCGAGTAAGGATATTCTGCGTTTCGTTCAAGCCACCTTCGGCAACTTGTACTAACGAGATAGCATCGTTGGCATTTCTTGAAGCCATTCGCAAACCGCGAGTTTCTGCTTCAAGTTTTTTGGCGATCGCCAAACCTGCTGCATCGTCAGCAGATTTTGTAATCCGCTTACCAGATGAGAGTTTGGAGAACTCTGATTCCGCTTGGGCGGTTGAGGCCCTCAGGTTTTTTTGTACCTCTTGCGAGGCAATGTTGGTGTTGATTCTTAAGCCCATTAACGTACTCCTTAATAAGAACCGGTGTTTCGGTGTTTTATAACCAACTAAATTAGTCGGTCGTATTGCTTATCGAAACAGTCAGGTAATACTTGAGCTTTATTTTAGATGAAGATTAGGAAAAATTTAAAAATTTGAATTAAAACTGCTACTTAGAGGATATCAAGAGCTTCTTTAAAGCTTCGTAGGTAACTGGAATTGCTTTATGTGCCTCTAAAAGGACACTAAGCGATCGCGGAGCAAGCCAGAGAAACTCATCTCCTGCATGCCACCTACGGGTGAAATCTACCGGTGGTAGTATTGAAAAATGGCTCTCGAGAATGAGGACATTCTTTTTCATTTTCAAAGATGAAGCAATGGCATTCAGCCAGTACTCTTGAGAGAGAGAAATCGCATTTTCCGTATTAAAAAAACAAAAAATATCTGTCTGATTAATTTCTAAATTCATTTCTTTTTCAAACGTATTTGAAAATGAAAAAATCATGTAGCCTGAATTTTATGAATGATAGAGGTTGTGGAGTAGCCATCGATAAAGTTTAGAGAAAAAACTTCTCCGCCAGACTGGATAACTTCTTTTCCACCAACAATCTGGTCAATTTTCCAATCTCCGCCTTTAACTAAGACCTGTGGGTTAATTTTCAAAATAAGATTGAGTGGAGTGTCCTCAGAAAAGATTTCAACAAAATCTACGGGCTTCAGTTGAGACATTACATACTGTCGATCTTTTTCATTATTGATTGGTCTTTCAGGACCTTTAAGTCGTTTAACGCTCGCATCAGAGTTCAAACCTATGACGAGTAGATCACCAAGTTTCCTTGCTTCACAGAGGTAAGCTACGTGGCCTCTATGAAGGATGTCAAAGCACCCATTAGTAAAAACAATCTTTTTATTTTTGTTTTTTGCTAGAAATTCTTCCAGGTCTTTCGAAAACATTAATCAGCCTTTACTACTTTTGAATTAGAAACTTTATTCTGCAAATCAAAATAGGAAAAAAGCCCTAGGCTCACAAAATTCAGTAATGAAATAAATGAACGAAAAACGAGTAAAGTGAATGATTGTGGTTTGTTATCTAGATCGACAACAGTAATTCCCAGAAGGTTTTTTCCTAGCGTTGACTGATGAGTTTTTTCAAAAATGGAGAAGTACATCATGTAAAAACCAGTAAACAGAACAACTACCAAAGGAGTTATTTCATTTGAGTAAGTCATCCAAACATCAATCAAATCTTTTTCAATAACTCGAGACATGATCGTTAAAACAAGGGCAACACCGGAAAGTACCAGACCTAGATCTAGCCCATAGGCCAAAACTCTCTGAGACTTTGTGGCATTACGTATAATTTTCTCAGGCTTAACATTTTCAACAGGAACTTGTGACAAAGTTTCGCGCCCGTAAAAAGCGGAGAGCTCACTTTGATAGATCTGATTATTTTTATTTGCTATTGGATTAGGAGTTGTTTGTGGGACATGATTCGTCAAAGTAGAGTGCACATCACTAAAAGTAGGTTTAATTTCTGTCGTCGCGTGATTATGAAACCCAAGACCGGAGGTTATCGGTTTAAAATCGAAATCAATCTCATCGCTTGCCACGATCATGGTTGGCTTTTTTGAAGAAGAATTTGATTCTAAGTTCATGATTTTATCCTTTTAATTCTTTCTTTAAGATTGGCATACAATCTTTAATCCAGCAATGACCCGAGAATAATCCCGGCCCCCGCAGAAACAGCTGTCGGTGTCCGTAAAATGGGAGTGGGTAGATTAAGAATCCTGATATTTGCCACTTTATGCAGAAAATCTCTTTCCTCTTTTGAGAAACCACCCTCAGGCCCAACAATCAGAAGCCTGGGATCAGTTTTTTTGGGCATATTATCATTTTGTGACTCACTTTGAGAATCCATCATGAGAATTTCACCATAATCAGTGACGGGAATCTTATCCCAAGTGGTTGGACATATCTCAGGCATAAAAGCTGAGTTCGACTGTTCAATAGCACTAATAATCAAACTTTCTAGTCGCTCCATTTCTGGCAGCTTAGTCTGGGAGTAATCCGATCTGACGAGATAAATCTTTCTAAAACCCAGCTCTACCGCTTGTTTGAGGCACAATTCAAGAGCTTCTTTTTTAGGTATGCCCAGCGCTAGATCCATCTGAATCTTCTGAGCAATGGTGGAGCTCGCAGTGCACTTTAAAATAATTTCTTTCTTGGATAGGGAGCTCACTTTTGTTTTAACAGTGAGGCCCGCACCATTTAGTAAAAGAATCTCTTCATCCATCTCAACCCGTACCACATTGGCCAAGTGATGAGCAGCATCCCCTTTAATGAGATAGCTTTCCTGAATGGATAAATCCTTCTGGTAAAGGGCCCTCATTACTGACCTTTAGTAAAATAGAGAGCAGCCCAATCGCCTTTTTCAAGATGACGTTTGAGAGTCATTCCTTTCTTGGTATAAGCTTCTATGATACCTGGAACCTGAGGTCGCAAAAGACCCGAAAGGATTAATCCTCCGCCAGGTCGAGTGACTTTTGTCAGGTAATCTATTTCTAGCATCAGTATACTTTCCAAAATATTTGCAAAAACTAAGTCATACTCAGGTTTTAATTTCTCCCTCACTTCAGGCAGCAACAAACGAAAGGATAAGTTTTCAAGTTTATTTAATTCTGCATTTTGGTAGCAGTTCTTATTTGCTTCGGGGTCGATATCGTAAAAATCCACTTGAGCATTTTCATAAAACTTAAAAGTTGCGAGCCCTAGAATTCCTGAACCGGAACCAAAATCTAAAACACTATTCAAAGGAATATCTACTTCTTCGGTTAAAAGCTTTAAGCAGAGAAAAGTTGTTTCATGGCTGCCAGTACCAAAGCCCATTCCAGGATAGATATAAATATGCTGAGGTGTTTTTGGCCTATAATCCATCATCCATGAAGGAATGATTTCAAATTTATCATTTACTAAAATTGGGGAATAATGTTTTTTCCACTCAGCATTCCAGTCTTGTTGCTCATGCTCCTCAACTTGAACTTCGGCCAACACTTGCTTCGTACAATGATACTTAAACTTCTCAGCATCATCGGCGGTCGCAAAAAAGAATCGATAATTCGCCGGGCGACCCAATACAGTCGTTTCCACTTCATCCAAGACGGTCTCTGGAATATCCCCGCCTGAATAGGCACGCTCTCCGAGGATAGCGTCAACTTCAGCCTCGCTTAGAGAGAACTCTTCTATTCCCAGTGTATTAAACTGTTCTACTGCCACGCTTTCTAAACTTCCCCGTTCATTTTCAGTAGGTTGAAAATGAAAGAGCGTCACGACCCAGAACTTATCCATAAAAATCCTTTAATTGCCATGTTTTATAACTCATGAAACAGCAAATGTGAGGCTAAAATTTTTACACTGAGCAAGGTTTTCTTGGTATTAAGGACATTTTTTTGTTAGAAGACAAACCCGTATGGATAAAATTTTTCTCATTGGTATTGCTGGTGGCTCTGGTTCCGGAAAAACGACTTTCGCAAGAAAGGTCATGAAAGGCATCAGTAACTTAGACTCCTCCATGCTACACATGGATTCCTACTATTTACCAACTCAGCCCAAGACAAACTACACATCTAGCGGAAAACCCAATTTTGATCACCCGAACGCATTTGACTGGGACTTATTAAGGCAACACCTTACGGCCCTTAAAAATGGGCTATCCATAAAATGCCCAATTTATGATTTCAAAAGCTCAGGTCGCACTGGTGAATACGAAACCATAGGCCCCTGCAGAGTTGTACTTTTCGAAGGAATCTTTGCTCTTTATGACCAAGAGATTCGGGATCTTTTAGATATCAAATGTTACCTGCACGTAGATTCAGATATCCGCTTTACTCGTCGCCTTCACCGAGACGTTAAAGAGCGAGGCCGCTCTCTGGAATCAGTTATTTCTCAGTACTATGACACCGTTAGACCTATGTATCAAAAATATCTCGACCCTCAACGTCAGTATGCGGATTTCACAGTTGGGGAAGAAACCGATGTTGCCTCTCTCATATTGTCTGCTAGAATTAAAGAAATGCTCACCACATCTCAAGATTTAGAAGCACACGAGGCGATCTAGTTGAAAAATAAATACTTTTCTGTTCTTCCCATCGGTGGAGTCGAAGAAATTGGCTCCAACATGACCATGATCCGCTCAACTGATGAGGACATCATTATTGATTGCGGTATGCTTTTTCCCTATGAAGAATGCTTTGACATAAACTATCTCATTCCTGATTTCTCTCTACTTGATGCCGCACGAGTGAAAAACATAATCATCACTCACGGACATGAAGATCACATTGGAGCTCTTGGGCATTTACTTAAGGCTTTCCCTGATCTCACTGTTTGGGTAACACCTTTTACGCTCCATCTTATTCAGAGAAAACTTGAAGAACATAAAATCAGCATGAATTACCAGGTCTATAAGCCAGGCCAGGAACTTTCGTTTAAAAATGTTGATGTAACTCCAGTCCACGTGAATCATTCAATTCCGGAGACAAGTGGGCTTATCGTCAGGTCTAAAGGCCGGGAATGGGGTGCGCTCTATATTTCTGATTTTAAAGTTGATCTGGCTTCAAAGCACGAACTCCCCATCGACTTCACTACCATTAAGCAAAAGCTAACCGAGTGTACTCAGACGGCTTATTTTATTGATAGCACCAATGTCATTTACGACGGAAAAACCACTTCTGAAAATGAACTCCACGCGGATCTTGAACATCTCATGAACCGCCCTGAAAATCGTTTATTCATAACTCTGTTCGCTTCAAACGTTCATCGTATGAATGCCATTGCGAAAATGGCAAAAGCATCTGGTAGAAAAATTGTGGTCATGGGACGTTCACTTTGGACCTATATGGAAGCGGCCCGTGAATCTGGCCACACAGAAATTACTGCCGACGACTTATTCATGGCCGATCAGGTTAGGGGTCAGAGCGGAAAAATGCTAATTTTCCTCTCTGGATGTCAGGGTGATTTTTTAAGTGCTCTAAGAAGATTTAGTTTTGGAGAAGATGGAAGTTTCAAGCCCATTCCTGGAGACGTGGTTATTTTTAGTTCTAAAGTCATTCCAGGAAATGAAAAAAAGATTTATCGTATTTATAATAAGCTGACTCAATTTGGTGCTGAAATAGTTACCGCTTACGACCACCTCATTCACGCCTCAGGTCACCCAGGCAAAGAAGATTTAAAACTCCTTCTAAACAATTTCAAGCCGAACTTCTATATTCCGATTCATGGCGAAAGCTATATGCTCAGAAAACATGCAGAATTTGTCAGAGAGAATTATCCTCAAATATCAACTCACGTTATTCATAACTATCAGGAAGTGATTTTGGGTGATGGGATGATTAAAGTTGAGGATCACCCCGTAAAAGAGCCAAGACTGATACATGGAAAGAGCCTTGAGATTGAAAAAACTCAGATTTCCCAGCGCCGAAAAATGGCGACCCAGGGTGCAGTTTTCATCAGCTATCACCGGACTATAGGCCACATGGAAGTCACCACGGTAGGACTCCCACTTATGGCGCAAGAGCATATGGAATTACTTAAAAAGCGACTTCTGAAACAAATCAATTCAGATCTATCTTCCCGTGATGAAACTTACTTCAAAGATCAGTTAAAAATCTCGTCCCGTCAGTTCTATAATAACCTTCTGGGTTATAAGCCAGTCACTGAAGTCCATTTGTATTAGTTGAAGTTTAAAACAGTTGAACTACAATAGAGCTGATGGAACAAACCGCCCTTATTCTCATTGCTGTCGTCCTATTATTAGTAGTAATCCTTGTAGGATTCCTTACTATTCTTATCTACAAAATGTTTCGAGAAAATAAGTCCTTCTCAGGGCAACCTTCCGCTACGCCACCAGGTGAGGCTCCTCACCCGGACATCTCTAAATCGGAATTTCATCCAGCCATTTTGGAGAGAATCAAAGGTTTGGAAAAAGTTAAACCAAAGCGGGCAGACCTTTTCTGTCCCAATCACACTGAAGAGCCGGGCGAAACGATGTGTGCTATTTGTGATAAGTTGTATTGCAAATCCTGTATCAAGCCATTCAAGAGTCTACATTTCTGTAAAGAACACCTGCCCCTCATCATGAGGCATGACTGGGATGAAGTTATAACCATTAAGACTTCTACTCATGATCCTGAGCAAGGGGTGAGACTCTACGACGTTAAAAAAGAAATCTTTGAACATCATGACCTCCCAACTTATATTGAAACCCATTATAAGATCAACGTAGATCAGGACTATATTGAAACATACTTAGTTTTATATGCTCAGAAAGAATTAACTGAACGAGTCAGAGAAAAAATTCAAGATAAAGTATAAAAAAAAGCCCTCTTTCGAGGGCTTTTTTTATTAGATTTGTGAGTCGTGATTGCGCTCATTCTTCTTCATGAAAGACGGTGTATCGAACTCATCTTCATCAAAGTTAAAGAATCCAAGTTTTTCAGCAATGGATTTAATTCTGCTCTCACGGTTCTGAGAAGCCTGAGAATTGTTTTCATTTTTGGCAGCTTCAACTGGAGCTGAATTATCAAAATGTGAATATTCAGTGCGTGTTTCCATCGCCGGAGCCTGTGGAGGCGTTGGGCGAGACGCTGGGGCTTCAAAGTTTTTTTGAGATTCATACTTAGAAGCTGCGCTTTGTAATTTTTCAGCCCAATTAATCTTAGGTTTATTTTCAACCGGTGCAGCTTTTGTCTCTTCAAAATCAAAAATAATTTCTGATTTTACAGCGTAATCAGTATTTTTATTCTGAACAGGTGCTTCGTAGCGAGTTTCCATTTTAGGTGGATTCGGGCTCACAGGAGCTGCCTGAACATAAGGAGCCTCATAAACTGGAGCAGCAATTGGAGCTGCGGCAACAGAGGCTTGGCGATTTACAAAACTATTAGTTTCTTTGCGAGCAACACGAAGACCAGTTGCAATAACAGTCACTTTAATATTCTCGCCCATTGTATCGTCAATCACTGTACCAAAAATAATTTCAGCATCTTCGTCAGCCGCTTCCATGATCAATGTGACAGCTTGATTAGTTTCAAAAGTCGTCAGTGTAGAACTACCAGTGATGTTAATGATAATACCAGTGGCACCATCGATAGAAACGTCTTCAAGAAGTGGAGAGCTGATCGCTGTTTTAGCCGCTTTCATAGCACGTTCAGCACCAGCAGCAGTTCCTGTTCCCATAAGGGCAAGACCCTTGTTGGTCATTACACTTGAAACGTCAGCAAAATCCGCGTTAATAAGACCAGTGTTATTGATCAAATCAGAGATACCTTGAACAGCATTGAGTAGTACTTCATCGGCAGCTTTAAATGTATCAACTAATGATAAATTCTCACCGGCCAATTGAAGCAGTCTTTGGTTTGGAATACAAATGAGTGAATCTACAGACTCTTCAAGAGACATAATTCCTTCATCAGCTTGACGAGCGCGCTTTTTACCTTCAAACATGAATGGCTTAGTTACAACACCAACAGTAAGAGCACCCATCTCGCGAGCAAGCTTAGCAATTACTGGAGCTGCACCTGTTCCAGTTCCGCCGCCCATACCGGCAGTAACAAAAACCATATCTGCACCTTGAAGTGCCTCAGAAAGTCTTTCATAGTCTTCAATTGCAGCCTTACGACCAACTTCAGGATTGGCACCAGCGCCCAAACCTTTTGTTACGTTTCCGCCCAATTGGATTTTTGTTGATGCCATACTTGCATTGAGTGCCTGAGAATCTGTGTTGGCAACAATATATTCAACTCCAGTCAAACCCGCACGGATCATAGTATTAACAGCGTTACATCCGCCTCCACCCACACCGATTACCTTGATACGGGCACCAGTTTCTGAGTTTGAGTTATCCGCGATATCGAACATAGAGGCCTCCGAAATTAAAAAATCTCTTTAAAAACGTTTTTTAATGATTTACCTAGTTTATCAAACATATCTGATTCGTCTTCTTTTTTCTCATCACGAGTCATTGCTTCAGAAAACTTATTTGATTCCTGGAGAAGACCAAGAACTGTTGAAAATTTTGGGTGCTGCATGGCCGAAGTCATGCCACCAAAAGCTTGTGGGTAACCCAGCTTAACTGGCTTTTCTAAAATATATTCTGCCATCTCTGGTAGGTTACGAATCAAAGCGCCTCCACCTGTGAGCACAAAGCCCCCAGTGATATCTGCTTGCAAATTCTTCTCCAAGATCATTTCTTTAACCACATTGAACATTTCTTCAGCTCTGGCGCCTAAAACTTCAGCTATATAGCCCATTGAGACCTCTCTTGCTCTGGTGCCAGATAGGCCCTGAACAGTTAGATAAGTTTCATTTAACTGGGCCTGATTTAGGACCGTTCCGTAGGTCAATTTGATTCTTTCAGCTTCATTATGCGGAATTTTTAAAGCTACAGCTAAATCATTAGTGAAGTGGTTTCCACCCAGAGGAATGATTTGAGAGTGAACCAGGCTTCCATCTTTCCAAACCGCAATATCCGTAGTCCCACCACCGATATCAATTAGTACAACTCCGAGTTCTTTTTCTTCCATTGAAAGAACTGAACGAGAAGAGGCAATTGGTTGAAGGATAATCGAATTGGCCGTAAGGCCGGCCTGTTCAACACACTTTACAAGATTGTGAATGAGAGGAGTTTTTCCAGTAACAATGTGAACATTCACTTCTAAACGCGATCCACACATTCCGATTGGGTTTTTAATTCCAACCGTATTATCTACTTTAAATTCTTGTGGAATAACATGGATAATTTCACGATCAGACGGTATCAATACTGCTTTCGCGGCTTCAACGACTCTATCTACATCGGCTTGAGTGATTTCTTTGTTCTTAACAGGTACAACGCCAGAAGAATTAAAACAGTAGATATGATTACCAGCAATACCAACAGTTGCGGATTCAAGTTCTTCGATTCCAGCCATGAGTTTAGCTTCTTCGATTGATGCGCGTATTGATGCAACAGTTTTTTCAATGTTTACCACCGAGCCTTTTTTAAGGCCGTTACTCGGGTGAGATCCCACTCCGAGAATTTCTATATTTTTAGAGTTTTGTTGGGCGATCAGGGTACAAACTTTTGTAGTCCCGATATCCAAAGCGACAATTACACTTTTGGTACTCATGAGATTCCCTTCTCGATATTGAGGCTTCATGCCTCTTATAAATTCTAGATATTGTCAGAAAACTTGACAACAACCTTTTTCGAATTTACCAGGTTGATACTGCCTGGGTAACGCTTGTTCTTTTTTATGTATCCTACAATTTTTGCAAGCCTAGTGAGTTTTTCTTCCCACAAGTCTGCCCCCATGAATACACTGGTCGCCTTTCCATTAAACGAAAAAACGATCGTTAAGTCATTGCTTTTACTTACAATAACCTCAGAGATCTGACTGCGTAAATCTTTATCCATCAGCTTGATAAAATTCGCTAAATTGGTAGGGGCATCGCCCTCTAATTGTTTCATTGAAATGGCGAGAAGGGGGAGATTCTTATTTAACTTTTTTTCGGCCTTCATTAAATTTTCATAACCCGGCTCATACATCTTGGCATTATCACCAAGAATGGCAGAGTAGTGTTCTTCGCCGTTACTTTTATAGACCTGAACCTTAACCAATGGCTGAGGACACTCTAGATTAATACGAAGAGTTTTAATGACTGGATTGTAGTTAATTCGGTAATCAGAGAGAAAATGCTTCTCGTCTAATTTCTCATGCAGAATCTTTTCTTTCACGTCTTTTAGTGAGTGCTTCTTTTCGAATTCTTTCATCACGATCATAGCAAAATTGCTAGAGGACTTAGCGGGACACTCGCCTACGTAAGTTCGGTAGTTAATATTTTTCTGAGTAAACGAGTCCGGTACTGCCGCAACGGCAGTCAGGGTGGTGAGGCTCAAGAATGATACTAAAAGGAGTGACCACATGAATTAATGATAGGGGATTTTTACTTCCAATTCAAACTCTATTCCATAGAAGTGATCCATTTCGAAATTTATCAGCCCAACTAAGGATTCGAATTGATCCCAAGAGGCCTTGCCAGAGTTTTCCATGAAGTTTCCGTGCTTAGGACTAATTCTTAAATCCCCTATCCCCACTCCTTTTAATTGGAGTAAATCTATCAACTTCCCGGCCGGTAAATCCTTGAGGGGATTTTTAAATACGCAGCCGCAATTCTTAGTCGCTAAGGGCTGGGTCTTTTTTCGGTACTCTAAGTAATCTTTTATCTTTTGAGGAATTGATTCATCCACACCTGAATGAATCATCGTAGCCCCCACAATAACTTCACCTGGACGAACAAAAAGATTCTTACGATATGCAAAGCTCTCTTTATGAATGATCTCTTCGCGCAGTTCACCCTTTGGAGTAACTAGCTGAACTTTCTTAATTAATTTCCCAATCTCACCCAGATTGGTACCCGCATTCATATAAATCGCCCCACCAAGTGAAGCGGGGATGCCTGTAAAGACTTCCCAACCTTTTAATCCGAATTTAACCGCATGCGAGGTCAGGTGGTTTATTCCAAGGGAAGAAGGCAATATATATTCATCCCTTTGGGACTCAAGATAAGTTGAATCGAAATTAAAATCGAGATGTATTAACAATTCTTCACACTGGGCCGGGAGGATTTGATTTGCTCCCCATCCCACAACTAGATACTTTTTTTGTCTTTCGGTCAAAAGAGGAAGTAGCTTTTGCAGAGCTTCGACCGTTTTTACTTCAACTAAATTACCCACCGAAGTCAATTTGAACGTAGTGTACCTAGTGAGATCAATATTCTCAAAATACTCACAGCCATCGATTTGTTTTATCTGATTAAAAATTTCCATTCCTGAAAAGCTATCACTAACTGGGCATTTTTTCCAAAGCATACAGAAGTAATTTTTTACATCTTGGCCAATCAATGTCGAAAAGATCCCAAGTATAATAGATAAGTTATTGAAAACTTGGTCTATACATAAGGGACTTCACCTTTTTTTTCTCAATTCGACAGATCTATTAACTAAAATTCATTAATAACTGATTCCTAATAGGAGCATAGTCATGAATACAATCAAACGCGCCATATTTTTGTCAGCCTTAGCATTAAGTTTTACATCGGGCGTTTATGCTCAGGTGAAAGCGGAACTCAAAACAGATATAGCTAAAGAATACGTAAAGAAAAAAAGAGAAGAAAGAGTCAGTAAAATTCTAGGAACCCTTATGACTTTCGGGATCGAGGAAAAAGTTCTTAATATGAAAGCCCTTGGAGTGACTGAACAGGAGTATTATTCACTCCTCACTGCGGGTGGACAACTTTTTGATAATGTTGATGAACAAGGAATAATTGCGAGCGGAGATTATACCGCCGATGGTGCTGCCATCGTTCCTTATAAAGTTAAAATTTCTCCCGAAGGTTTTACCTTTGTGGAAGTCAGTTTGGTTAAACTCTATATGTTTGAATCCTATGACTTTGACGAGGCGAGCTTAGGTGTCGATTTTCTTATGCTTGAATACAATAACAAATATGATTATCTCGCCAATCGTGAGCTCACCCTTAGTATTGTGAGAGGTGCATATGAAGCCTCTGCAAATGGTCTTGGTGTTGGAGCAGGGGTAAGGTTAGATGTACCTATTTATGCCAAACTAGATCAAACCTCAGTTCATCCAGCAGTTAACTTTAATGAAGGCACTGGATATAGAGTCGACCTGAAGGCCAAAGCTGCTTTATCAATCAAAAAAGATTTGTCGCTTACGTTTGGAGCGTCGACCTATTTCAGACATCATAAGTACCGCAATTGGGTCTCTGAAGCTGGAAAAGCCAAATACGAGACAGATCTGCAGGATTTTAATACTGATTTAAACACCCAAGCTGCGGCGATCAATCAATGGGATGACGACAAGTTCGCTTGGGAAGTGGCCAATGGTTACCCTAATCCGGTTTCAGAGACATTTTATCTTGCTTCAAGTAGTGCAGGTTCTCGTCCTCAGTATTCTCTTCAATATCCGTATTTTGAGAAATATGGGCAAAACGTGGTGAGAAATACAATCGTTCTGTCCCCCTCTTTGTCCTTGAAAAAGGACTTCTATTCAAAGTCAGGCAAAGTAAAGCAATCTCTTGAAATGTCTCTTGAAGCCGATTTATTTATGTTAGATAAATTCACTGGTAAGCGCGAAAAACCGAATCGCATGTTTCAGAAGCAGGACAGGAACATGGGAGCAAGTTTAACTGATGAGGAGCTTATAAACTTTAAAAACATTGGTTCAGGTGCTTCTCAGAATAATTATACAATTCGACTGGTGTATAAATTTGGGGCAAGAAATTAATTTTTAGACGACTTTATATCTAGCGTCGAAAGCTTTAACTTTTGCATTATACTTTTTAGAATAATCAGAAACGAGCTTTCGAAGCCTTTGAAGAGATATCTCTGTCAGCTCCTCATTCCAAATAAGCCTTATGAGTTCTTCATTTTGAATCGGGGCGCGGCATACAGAGAATATATAAGCCATTTTTTCAAGATTAGTTTCCATTAAATTTAGTTTTTCTTCATCAATAGTCAATTCACCAATGTTTCCTAGATGCTTTTGGATGGCTTGATAAAAGAGCGATTTTTCACCCGTATAGGTAAAGTTTTTGTCGTATAAAAATTTATTATGATGAGATAGTGTATTCCAGACTTTTGCTGCCTCTTGAGTATCTCCAGACTTCAGCAGGTTAATCACTTTGAGCTGCATGTATAACTCAGGAAAATCTTTAAAGTCTTTACTGTAAAAATAGAGAGGAGCATCCTGTGTGAGATGCTCTAAGACGCATTTCATATACAAATAATTCGCTTTAACCAGACAACCAGAAATTTTCTTGTATTCATCTAAAACAATGAAACATTGATCGAAGTTTTTATCCGTTGCATGAAGATTAAAAAGATTAACTAAAAAGTATGGTCTATAAATCTCAAACTGAGGATTGGATTGGCCTTTAATCTTTTTATAAAATGAGACTGCGTTTTTTGTTTGCCCAGTTATTGAATAGTAGCACATCTGAGCATATTGCTTTTGAAGCTTCTGTGAATCATTTTGGGGCTCAACCACAATCAACTGGTCTAAGACTTCAGAGGTCTTCTGAATATCTCGTCGGTTGGAGTAGACATTTACGAGAAGGCAAAGTGAATTAATAATAAATGGGCTTGCTTTTTGTTTTTTAAAGCACTCTACCGAGTTGTTTAGGTTCTCAATGGCATGACTAAAGTGGCCATGTTGATTATAAATGAGGCCCTTGAGGTAGTACCTAATCCCTTCAAGAAAAGTATCATCTTGGATTTTGATTTTAAGAAGATCCAACGCTTCATCTTTTTTATTTTTATTATACAAATAAAAGGAGGTCAGAATCTTCTTCTCTGTAATTGAAAATGGATGCTGTTTAAGTCGGTACCGGAACATCCTGAGGTTGGAGTGAACAAGCTTCCAGGTATCTAGGAAAAAAAGAGTATTTTCTTCGGTGCTACTTTTTTTCATATATTTCAAGCAATGACTTGAGGCTTTCAATGTGTGCTGTTCTTATGTTTGATGTAACATGACATGATACAGCGGCACTGCCTTCAAGCTCTTTTAGAATTGCATGAATCGCCTGTAACTCAGTGTTTATATCTTTACAGATATGTGACTGAAGCTGATTCAGCTTGAGAATATCAGTAATACTATCAATGACTATTTGATTTTTAATTGCCTCGACATGATTTCCAAATTCATCAAAACTTATAAACTTCTTGTGCCAAATATCTAAGAAGCTTGTTTCTAATTCTCTAAGAGTAGTGAAATGAGTTTTACATTGAATTGATTCGTTCCCCATTTCATCATCTGGCCCTCCACCCCCGGGGTTACCAAGGGTTTGAGAGAATGCAACTTGAGAAAAGAGTAAAAAAAATAGAATGCTTTTCATAGTTCTCATATCGGATATAGCTCGTTAGAACTAAAGAAATAGCTATAAGTATCTGTTATTAAACGGGTTTCCCGAACCGTCGGAAAGGGCGCGCTTAGATCTATAAATGCTGATTAAAGTGCCTTAACCATCTCACGAATTTTCTTCGAAATCGCCCCCGCTCCGAGAGTTACAAAAAGATAGTCTTTATCTTTGCGCTCTTGGAGCAATGGCTTCATTTCATCTAGACTTGAAAGGTAATGAACGTTCTTGCCACTTTTTTTCATTTCAGCGACAAGTGCTTCTGTTGTAATACCTGGTATCGGTTGTTCAGAGGCCGCGTAGATGGGAGTCAGGTACAGTTCTGTTGCACCCTCAAAACATTCTTGAAACTCTTTCCAGAAGTTCTGAGTACGGCTGAAACGGTGAGGTTCGAAGACCACACACATGGGACGGTTATCCACATTTCTTAGTGTTGAAATAGTTGCTTTAACTTCCGTTGGATGGTGGCCGTAGTCATCGATAACTAGAAAGTTATTCTTTTCGTAGAGTTTTTCAAGGCGGCGGCCTACGCCTTGAAACTTCATGAGTCCAGACTTTATAAGTTCTAAATCAATTCCAGCCTGATGAGACATCGCAATGGCAGCAAGAGAGTTTGAAACATTATGCATCCCCCACATGGGAGTTTTGATTGTGGTCAGTTTTTCGCCCTGAAAATATAGCTCGTAAGTAGTTCCACCAGCATTGATCGAAACGTTCTTTGCGACATAATCAGTTTCTTCTAAGTCAGTATCAATGCCATACCAAACCATAGGACGCTTGATTAGTCCCTTTATAGAAAGTGTAGGTTTGTCATTGGCATTGAGTGCAACTCGCCCGTAAAAAGGGAGTTTGTTAACAAACTCCACAAATGCTTCAACAACTTTTTCTTTAGTGCCATAAAAATCGAGGTGATCATCATCAATATTAGTGATCGCGGCCATTATTGGATTCAACAAAAGAAATGAGCCATCAGATTCGTCAGCTTCAGCAATCAGAAATTCTCCATCACCTTTTCTGGCATTTCCGCCAAGGTTACTGACAATTCCCCCGATGATATGGGTCGCATCTTTTTTAGCTTCTTGGAAAATGGTTGCAATCAAACTGGTGGTAGTTGTTTTCCCGTGAGATCCGGCGACAGCTATTCCGAATTTCAGGCGCATCAGTTCAGCCAGCATTTCGGCCCTTCTAATCATAGGGATTTTAAGTTCTGTTGCTCTGGCGAATTCCGGGTTTTTTGGATCGATAGCGGAGCTATAAACAACGAGTGTCGCTCCTTCAATGTTAGAAGCGTTGTGACCAATGAAGATCTGGGCACCTTTTGATTTGAGATTTTCTGTTACAGAAGAAGCGTTCAGATCAGAGCCGGAAATGTTATATCCAAGATCAAGCAAAACCTCGGCAATTCCGCTCATGCCGATGCCGCCAATTCCGATAAAATGAAGTTTTGTTGTCTTAAGCCATCCCAACATGCGCTTTAATCTCTCTTAAAATCTCAGTGCAGGTTTCATTACCTGAATGAGGGGTTTGAGAGTACTTTAGCTCTTCCTTTGAAGCCTTGACTAGAAATTCTTCAACGCGCTTTACGCACTCATCATGGGGTAATTTGGGGTCAAGAACGTCCACAGTAAAGTCTGATTCTTCTTTGAAGATCTGGGCATTATAAAATTGATGATTATCCGTTGCGGCAGGGTAAGGAAATATCAGAACTGGCTTCTTAATAATGGCCAGCTCCGATACCGTACTGGCACCGGCACGGGCAATGATCACATCGCACCATTCGTATTCATTTTGAATATTTTCAATGTAATCCATTGGTACATACTCAATTCGAGTCGCTGTTTCAGGAGCTTTCTGACCACTACCAAGTTGATGATGAATACTCAAAGCGGACACTGGTGGTTTTTTTAGAATATCAAAAATGACTTTATTGATTTGGGTCGCCCCCAAACTTCCACCGAAAACTAGCACTTTAAGATTTCCATCAAATTGTTTTGTGGGTACTGGCTGAATTGATTTCCGGGTCGGGTTTCCCACCACACGGACCTTATGCTTGAGACTGGCGGATAGTCCCTTGGTTTTTGAAAAATGAACAAAAATTCTGGCAGAAATCCAACCCAGAATTCTGTTAGTTAACCCCATGACGGCGTTCTGCTCAATAATAAAAACTGGGATGAATTGTAAAAAGCCCGCTAGAAGTGTTGGGCCGCAAACATATCCTCCGGCCCCAACAATAAATGATGGCCGCTTAGAGAGATAAATTTTAAAAATTGTAAAAAAACTTATCGCATTGAGCACAATGTTTTTAAAGAGAGTAATTGGATTATTGGTTCTCAGAGGTTTCGAATTCAGATGGATGACGTTTTGATCCTTAAACAACTTATAATCCAAAGGCCGCTGGCCAGTAAGATAAAGGATATCAAATCCCTTCTCTTTTAGGGCCTCACCTATCGCCAGGGCAGCATTGATGTGACCGCCAGTTCCACCGGCAACGAGTACAGCGTATTTCATAGATTAATTAAAAGCGCTCTTCAGAGCTCCCACAGGGGACTGCTTACCTTTATTTTTAATTTCTTTTAGATCCCCTGGCTGGATTCTAATACAGGCAAAGACCAGACCTAATGCTGCAAGGTTGGCCACCATGGACGATCCCCCGTAACTAATGAATGGAAGATTAAGACCCTTGGTAGGAAGCACACCTAGGACTACACCCATATTTAAAAAGGCTTGAAAGCCAATGGTGAAAATAATCGTCGAAACCATGATGCTACCGACTCGAGATTTAAGTGAAATGGCCATTTTGAAGCCAATAAATATAAAGCTCACAAACATGATGGCGGTAGCAATCACGCCAATAAAACCTAACTCTTCACCAACTACTGAGAAGATGAAGTCGTTATACGCTTCAGGAAGATAAAAGAGTTTTTCGTTACTGTTGCCCAATCCCTGTCCAAAGAATGAACCATTGGCAAAAGCCAGGAATGATTGAATCACCTGAAATCCACTGCCGCGAGGATCGGCCCAAGGATCTAAAAAAGCGAGGAGTCTTTTAACTCGGTAAGGAGCGGAGATTAAAATTCCGAAAGCACCGATAAAACCAACCACCATACAACCATAGAAATATTTACGAGGGAATGAACTTAAAAAGGCGATAAAACCAAGAATCATGGCGGAGATAAAAAAAGTTCCAAAGTCAGGCTGGACGACAAAAATCGCCAGAGGATAAACCAGTCCTGAAAAGTATAAGGCCCTTTGCTTAGGAGTGTAGTTATTGAAATTCTCGAAATAACGAATCGCCGCCAACATCAATGTATACTTTAAAAACTCACCCGGCTGAAGATTCATGAATCCCAAATTCAACCAGCGCTTAGAGCCCTTCATCATGACCCCGATTCCTGGAACGAGAGTCAGAGTTAAAATGAAAGCAAAAAAAGCATTAATCTTATAGGCTTGCTTGTAGAGATAGAGAATTTTAAGTTTAGAGAAGACCAGAGCAAGCCCCAAACCAAGGGCAATGAAGATGAGCTGTTTATAAAGGAAGAAGTAACTATTCCCCATGTTCTCAGTCGCATACATATAGCTGGCCGAGAACACCATGATGACTCCAAAGAGAGTCAGAAAGAAAACATTGATCAGGAAATAATTTGTTAACTTTTCTAGTCGGTTATTAGTGTCTTGCATGTGTTACACCGGAAATGAGTTGTTTCATTACCAGTGTAACATAGGACATTAAAGTTGGAAGATGAGTTTCTTGTAGTAGTTACCTTTTTCTTCAAAATCCCGGAACACATCAGTGCTGTCGTTACCAGGGCACAGAAGAATCGTGTCCCCAGTTCGTGATTTCTGATAGGCCAGCAAAACTGACTCATCAAAAGATCCAACCAGGTAGGTTTGAGTAGAATCACCGAGAACTCTGTTCATCGATTCTTTAACTTCACCCACTAAAACGAGAACACGGACCTTATCTTTCATAATTGAAGCGTATTTATCATAAACAACACCTTCAATTTCCTTACCACCAGCAATCAAGATGACGGGATCTTTGAAGGCTTCAAGCGAAACCTTGAGCTCTTCCATCGTTTCTGACTTCGAGTCGTTGTAGAAACGCACGCCGTTCTTCTCTACGACGAATTCAAGACGATGAGGAATTCCAGGGAACTTCTCAATACAGTTTTGGATTGAAGCATCAGAAACTTTAAGCGCCTTACAAGCTGTGATGGCTGCCATCATATTTTCGCGGTTATTAACACCCACGATTCTCATATCCGTTACTTTGAACTCAGAGTGGTAATGAATATTGGAATGAATTCGTTTGTCATGAAAGTGAGTTCCCTGAATTTCTGAGATCACACCCATCGTTACGAATGATTTTCTTGAATACCAAAATGTCTGGGCTTGAGAAGATCTAAGTACCGAGTTAGAGGCCAGTTTATCAAAGTTCACTACTAAATAACTTTCTGGACCTAAATTTCTTGCCACTTTAAGGGCAGTATCAAGGTATTCTGCAGACGTTTTGAAGCGACCTTGAAGATTTTTTTCCTCAAGATTCGGATAAACGGCCATAATCGGTTTAAAATTTTCAACCGTCTGAAGCTGAAGTGGAGAAACTTCAACCACGCAGTAATCAATCTCCTCTTTATTTGGAAGAGAGAGAAAGTTTATGAATGGCTCTTCAGAAGTTCCACCAATGAAAACATTCTTTTTATCTACTTTAAGCGTGTAGCCGATCATATGCGAAGTGATGGTTCTACCATGACTTCCACAAACGGCGATGATTGGCTTTTTGCAGTTTTCGTAAGCAAAAGCAAAGTCTGAATAAACAGCTCTTCCATGCTCACGAGCGACTTTCAATTGTGGAAGGAAAGGATCTACAGAGGAAGAATAGACCACCATGTCGGCATCAATAAAATCTTCATCTTTATGCTCACCAAGAGTCATGGTAGGCGTCGGATTTATTTTTCTTAATCTCTTCACTTGTTTATTTAAATCAAAGATAGGCTTTATATCTGTAACTTTAATTTCACAACCAAGTTGAGTAAAAAGATGAATGAGTGCAAAACCAGTCTTTCCAAGTCCTACGACTAAGACTTTTTTGCCTTTATATTTTTCCATGAAAGCTCCTTAAAAAACTTATCTGAGTTTGAGTGTTGCCAGAGCAAGAATGGCAAAAACCAGACTCACAATCCAAAAACGAACGATTACTTTTGTTTCAGGCCAGCCTTTCAATTCAAAGTGATGATGAATTGGAGCCATTTTGAAAATTCTTTTTCCACGAGTCTTAAACGAGGCAACCTGTAAAATTACAGAAACTGCCTCAATCACAAATATCCCACCAATGAGAACGAAAAGGATTTCGTTTTTGGTCAATACTGCAATAGTCCCGAGGCAACCACCAAGAGATAGAGATCCAACATCTCCCATAAAAATCTCTGCTGGGTAAGCGTTATACCATAAAAAACCCACACCGGCACCGATTAAGGCAGAAACCAGAACGAGAAGTTCTCCGACATCAGGCACATGTGGAATTAACAAATAATTTGATAACTCAGCGTGACCGGCCAGATATGAAAGCAAACCTAGAGTTGCGGCTGACGTAATTGTTGGCCCAATTGCCAATCCATCCAAGCCGTCAGTCAAATTCAGAGCATTAGAGGAACCTACAATGACAAAAGCAGCAAATGGAACATACCACCAACCAATATCTATCACGGGGTCTTTGAGAAATGGAACATAGACCTGTGAGTCAGTGACGCCGTACTTAATCATCACATAACTTGCCAAGAGAGCTGTTGCAAACTGCCAGGCGAGCTTTTGACGGGCACTTACGCCCTTTGAGTTTTTCTTGAGAACTTTTAGGTAATCATCTAAACCACCCAAGAAGAAATAAGAAATAGTCACAAATAGAGCAATTAAGAAGGGAAATGACACAAAGTTACCACAAACGGCGCAAGCGATGACAGCACTGCCCAAAATAAACACACCGCCAAAAGTAGGTGTACCTTTTTTCTTTTTGTGGGACTCAGGACCCTCTTCACGGATTGATTGGCCAAATTGCTTCAATTTCATCAACTCAATAAAACGTTTTCCCCAGAAAATAGAAACAACCGTGGCGATAATAAAGGCCAGGAAAGATCTGAAGGTAATGTATTTGAATACATTGAACAAATGACTAGATTGACTGGCTGAGTAAAGCCAATGATACAGCATGTTTATCCCTTTAAAAAAGATAAACTTAAGTTATATCGAAGAGTGACTCCAATTGTAAAGAGCGGGACCCTTTAATAAAGTGAATTCGGTGTTTCTTTAGAACATCCCCTCGGTATTCGCTCTTAAAGTCAGCTGTGCTCTGGCGACCCAAACCTAGTGAGCACCCCTTGAGGTAATCGGCGTGGAAGCGGCCTACAAAATAAACGTACTTAAACCCAAGAGTCTTAATAAAATCTCCGACGTCTTGATGGTAAGCAGGAGAAGAATCCCCAAGCTCATTCATATCACCTAGTACAACACAGGCTTCATCAAGTGTAAGTCCTTGCGCTAAAACACTCTCTTTAAATCCTGAAAGTGCCGCTTTCATTGAAGATGGGTTGGCATTGTAGGCATCTAAGTAAACTGGACGTCCTTCAAATTCAATCCATTCAGAACGATTTTTTGTTGGTCTAAACTCTTTAGCAGCTGCCAGAATTTTCTCACGACTTTCCGGATAAAAATGAAACGCAATAAAGGCGCAAGTAATAAGATTAAGTTTATTATGACTGCCAGTAATATGAGGATTAGTCGCTACCAGGGTTTCACCGTTATAAAGAATTTGTGCTCCATTTTCTAAATAACTAACCTTCGCTTGGACGTTATCTGTTACACCGTAAGTGACAGCACCCTTGAACGGCGAAAGAGTTTTCAAAAATGGGTCATCTTTATTGATGAGATAAAATCCAGTCCCTTGAGTCACTTCTTTTACTGCATGATAGAGATAACCTTCTTCGATAAAGACATTTTCCTCAGTATCAAAGAACTCCAAATGAGTCGCTCCGATATTGGTTGTAAGACCAGCATTGGGGCAAGCGATGTCACAAAGAACTTTGATTTCGCCGGGGTGATTACTACCAAGTTCCAAAACAACCATTTCCGTCTCACCACTCACCTGCAAAAGAGTTAGTGGGACACCAAGATGATTATTATTATTTTTTTCTGTGGCAACTATTTTGTGAGGTTTGATGGCTTTTAGAATATGCGACAGCATTTCTTTATGAGTCGTTTTACCGTTTGATCCAGAAATGGCAAAAACAGTATTCTTAGGATCTTGCTTCTTCCAGTTCAAAATATGCTCATGGGAAAGCTCTTGGAGAAACGTGACAGAATCGACCACTGGAAGAAAGGTCGTTTGGGGATACTTGGCGCGAAGATCAGAAACTTTTTGATTATTTTCTGGGTTTTGTTGGAAAACAATCAAAGGGCAATTTTGTGTAAGTAAATTTTCAATAATATCGAGCGGATTAACTTTGGCACCGGGAATGGCGACAAAAAAAGATGGATGGTTATACTTACGGGTATCTGTGCAGAAATTTAATTTGGACTCTAAATTTAGAGTACCGGGTACAGTGATAACACTTGGACAATTTTTGATGTGACTTAGTGAAATCATACTTTGTTCCTTGAAATAAACTCATCAACTTCCCGAATATCGCTATAAGGATGTTTAACACCATTAATTAGGATGTAATCTTCGTGGCCTTTGCCGGCCAGAAGCAGGACTTCTTTATCTTGTAATTCTGCAAATGCCACTTTAACAGCTTTTGGCCTTTCTGTAATGGCTTGAAATTTCTTTCCAGAAATTCCCGTAATAATATCTGAGATAATTTGTTCAGGGTTTTCTGATCGTGGATTGTCACTGGTAATATAAATTTCATCCGCCCAATCCGAGACAACAGCAGCCATTTTGGGCCGCTTCATCCGGTCCCGATCGCCACCACAACCAAACAAAACCTTCAGTCTATAACCTGGGAAAGTGTCTTTGATTCCCCGACAAATATTCTCTAGTGCATCTGGTGTATGAGCAAAATCCACTACGATATAACTGTTTTTATGGCCCTGAATATAAAAGCGTCCATCAGGAGGGAGCAATAAATTGTAATCAGTAGCCACTTTTATGTCGAAGACTGCTTCAATCAGCGCTTTGGCGACTTCCAGATTATTTTTATTAAACTGTGTACGAAAAAATAGCGGAAGCGGATCATTGATTTCTGGAGCAAAGGTAGCTGCAGCTGATGTCTGTTTCAGCTTAAGGTGAAGATCTTTTTGCTCAGATGGTGAAAATAATTTTGTTCCAGATTTTAACTTTTGAAAAATGAGACTTTTAGCATTGTAATACTCTTCCATATTCTGATGATAATCTAAATGGTCCTGAGAAAAAGACAACCACCCGGCGGCATCAAAATAAAGGCCATGTAAACGATCTTGAATTAAGGCATGAGAACTTGCCTCCATGACACAAAATTCTTTATCTTTTCCATATAGAGAGAGGAATTTTCTCAGATCAATGAAGCTAGGTGAAGTCAGACCAAAATCCAGAATCGTATGATTATATTCACGCACACCCAGTGTTCCAATGCTCAGACCTTTTTTGCCACAATGATGTCCAATCTGGAGAACCAAATCAGCGGTTGTGGTTTTGCCATTGGTGCCTGTAATTCCAATCATCTTGAGTTCGGGAAGTGGATATAAATGATCCAAAATCTGTTTTTGTACTTCTGGCCAAAGGTTCTCTTCGACCACACTCACATGATTTGGCATGTTTTGGATTTTGCGATTTACAACGAGCCAGGAGTATTGAGTTTCGGTGAGACGTTTTAAAAAAAGTTCTTCACTTGCTGAATCTGCTGTTAGCTTATAAAACAGAATACTCTCTGACGTTGAGTCCTGAGTGCGCCAATGGATGTCTTTAATAACAATAGCGGGTATTGATTGATTAAGAATTTTACCTAGTTCGACATTATTCAGCATAAGTTGGGGCTTCAAATTGAAGACGCAAATGAGAGTTTCCTGCCAGAGGTGTTCCGGCCGGAACCGTTTGTTTAGTTACAACACCAAACCCATTTGTTTCAACTTGAATTGATCTCTCTTCTGCTAGTTGAATGGCACTGGATTTATCCATTCCTAAAAAGTTTGGCATGTAACCAGGGGCAAAAACTTTTTGTGTAGAGGCTTGTTGCGACTGAACAGTATCCATATTGTCTTTATTGGATTTCTCATCGTATTTTGCAAATTGTGCAAAATCTTTTTTCTTATAGAGAATATACTGCGTAATTTTTTTTACAATTGGTGCTGCCGTTACTCCGCCGTAATACCCATTTGCAGTTGGATGATCGATGTAGGCCATAACGACAAATTTCTTATTCACGTTTACTGGAAAGCCGACAAAGCTACCAATATAACCTTCGTATCCGCCTCGTGGTGACACTCTTTGAGCAGTTCCAGTTTTCCCCGCCATTTCATAGTGAGGAATTATGGCACTTGTTCCAGTCCCCCCACTTACAGCATTAACTAGCATTTTAGTAATGCTTAAAGATGTTTGTTCTGAAATGATCCTATTTTCTTTTGTGAGTTGACTCTCATCACGTTTCAAAAGAGTAGGCTGAACCAAATACCCACCGTTAGCAATTGCCCCGTAAGCCCTGAGCATTTGAATAGCAGTAGTGGCGATACCTTGACCGAAGCTGATGTTACTTAAACTAAGCGGGCGAACCTTATCAGTTGCCTTGTAAGTTAGAATTCCTTTTGATTCACCACGAACTTCAATACCTGTTTTTTGCGCAAATTTAAATTTATCCATAGATTCGCGGAGCTTTGGATATTTCAAACTAAAAGCTATTTTCGTTGTACCAACGTTCGAACTGAATTTTAAAATGTCACCAACGTTAAGCCATTCAAACTTCTCATGAGTTTCAGCTTCAGAGATCCAGTGGTTTTGCACTTTCATTTTCCCGCCTTCGCAGAAAAACTTTGTCTCGGGCTTTGCTACTTTATGCTCTAATGCGGAGGCAATGGTAATTGTTTTAAAAATTGAACCGGGCTCAAATGGATCCGTAACAAAGGCAAGTTTTCTATTTTCAAGGGGAGAGCCGACAGCCTTATTCGGATCAAAAGTCGGATAGTTTGCAATGGCAAGAATCTCTCCTGTCTCTGCGTCCATGATACCCGCACCACCTCGAAAGGCTTTATGGTGATCAACTGCTTCTTTTAAATAACTTTCAAGTGCGCCTTGAATATCCTTATCTAACGATAGATGAATATCCTCGGAATAGACCTCTGCTGATTTTGTCTCATATTTTATTGGTCGCCCTTTGGCGTCACGAATATATTTTACAACTTGGTGCTTACCCTTGAGCTCTTTATTCATGCTGAATTCAACACCGGCCAGACCAGTATTATCCACACCTACGAAGCCCAGTGTTTGCGCCATGAGCTCACGGTTAGGATAGACCCGCTCGGAGTGAGACTCGATAAATATTCCATCGAGTTTTTTAATTTTTTCAAGTTGAGACTCAGAAAGAGTAATTTTTCTTGCTAGCCACGTATATCTGGTTCTTTTTTGAACTAATGATTTTAGTTTTGGGTATGTGAGCTGGGGTACAGTTTTAGACAGTCCCTTGAGTTGATTATAAAAATCAGCATCTTTATTTTTAGGAATAGTGAAGAGATTATAAACGTGGACATTAATCGCAAGTGGACTTCCATTTCGGTCCAGAATATTTCCACGATTTGGATATTCTTTTACTTCCCGAATGAATTGGCTTTTAGCGTATGACAGAAGTTTTTGTTTATTAAGGACTTGAATATAAAACGCTTTGCTCACTACTACAGCAAAGAGAAAACAAAAAACCATAAAACTAAAAAATATTCTATTCTTCACTGCTTCACGACCTATGGTATGAGAATGATCTGTTCAGGACCAGGCTCTTTAAGACCATACGTCGCAGCGAACTCACGAAGTTTTGGCACAGACATTTCGCGGGCGCGCTGTGCTTTCAATTCTTTGTTATTAATAATGGCTTTATCAATCTGACTATTAATGTTGTTAAGCAGGTAAGCCTGCTCAATTCCTTTCATTCGAAAAGCAACAAACAATACAGCGAGGGTTGTAAAGGTAAGGGTAAAAGGCAACGCTTGAGGATTGAAGAGAAACTCCATCAAACGATTATTGAATTTAAGTTTTGTACCTTTTTTTCTTAGTGCCATCAACCCTCCCTAGTTGAGTCTCTCGTTGTAGTATGCGGAGTTTTGCGCTCCGGGAACGAGAATTTTCAGACAGCTCTTCATCCGTGGCTGTGAGTGGCTTCTTAGTTAAAATTGTAACAGGAAAATCTTGTTTCTCCAGTAATTCTTTAAAGGTGTGTTTCACAATCCGATCTTCGAGTGAGTGAAAACTGATAATCGCCAACACTCCACCCTCAGCTAAAAAAGGCAACAGTTTTGGTATGGTATCTTCCAGCACTCGTAATTCATCGTTCACAGCAATTCTCAAGGCCTGAAAAGAGCGAGTCGCGGGATGAGTTTTTTGGTGGCGGTCCTTGGCAGGATAAGCATGAAAACAAATATCTTCTAATTCCCCAGTCGTTTCTATTTTTTTGGTCTCACGAAGCTCACAAATTTTAGCAGCAATTCTTCGCGAAAGTCTTTCTTCACCGTAATTGAAAAGAATGTCAGCAATCTCTTTTTCAGAAAGTGTATTTAGTAAATCCGCTGCATTAGGAGTGTTTTTATCACCATAATTCATCCGCATATCAAGGGGAGCATCCGCTCGAAAACTAAAACCCCTCTCCATTTTATCAAACTGGTGAGACGAAACTCCCAGATCCATTAAAATGCCTGCTAATTTTCCATGCATTTGATTCTTTTCACACCAATCTGGAAACTCTACAAAGTTCATGGGAAGGAGCTTAACACTCCCCTCTTTGCCCCTACGGCGAATGTTATCTTCACCGTTTTTTAATGCGTCTGGATCTTGATCGGTGGAATAAACCGTAGAACCACTTATCCGGTCCGACAGAGCGAAGGTGTGACCACCGGCCCCAAATGTCAGGTCAGCAAACATTAAGGAGCCAGAAGCCTTTGAGCCAAGCTCCAGGGCCTCAAGGCATTCTTTAAGCATTACTGAATAGTGTGAAAGATATTCGGTCATTATTTTAAGATAACATCCAGTATCTCTTTATGCGAAGGCTTAAGTAGGGATACGTCAGTCATGACTGCATATTGATTTTCTGGAGTAAATTTAATGGGGTCTTTGACCAGGCTTGGAATTGCTTCAATTACAAACTTTTGGGCCGAAACATAATTCGACTTCATAACATCCATGATTTCCTGAACCGTGCAATGCTCTTCTTTCCAGCAATCATAGTCAGTAACCATAGCAACTGTCGCGTAAGCCATGCCAGCTTCTTTGGCCAAAAAGGCTTCTGGTACATTTGTCATACCAATAACAGATGCTCCAAAACCGCGGTAGATTTTCGACTCAGCTCGAGTTGAAAACTGAGGTCCTTCGATACAAATATAAGATCCGTTAAGATGTGAAGTGACCCCGGCTTTTACTGAAGCGTCATACAATCTTTTTTGCAGTGTTTTTTCTACAGGATTGGCTGCAGAAACGTGACCAACCATTCCCTCATCAAAAAAAGTTCTTTTTCTCAGACCTTTGGTCCAATCAATAAACTGATCAACAAAAACAAAATGTTTCGGTGCGTATTCTTCCTGGAGTGACCCCACAGCTGAAATACTTACGATGGTGCTCACGCCAAGTTTTTTTAGTGCAAAAATATTGGCGCGGTAATTTACTTCTGAAGGTGTATATTTATGGCCATGCCCATGTCTTGGTAAGAAATAAAAAGAAACGCCATCAACTTCACACTCCATGATCTCAGCACTAGGCTCTCCGAACGGTGTGTGAACTTTGATTTGATTTTTTACTTTAATGGCATCAAGTTTATAAATCCCTGATCCCCCAATTACTGCAACATTAATATTGGCCATATAATCCTTACGCCATCATCCCAGTCAAATCTAAAACCTTTCCAAGAGATTTTGACTGACGACCAGTGAAACTATTAGATTCATCTCTTTCAGACTCTTCTTTGCATTGGATGCACATTTCAGCAGTAGGACGAGCTAATAGACGCTCAAAACGAATCCACTCCCCACAATCAGAACACAATCCAAACTCATCCATTTCGAATTTCTTCAAAGCTTTATCAATTTTTTTTGCATAAAAAACTTCACGATTTCTAAAACGTAACAAATGAGAATTAGTATAGTCCGTGATTGATTGTTCCACCTCATCGCTGCCCTCAGGCTTAGAAAGTTCAATATTGGATGCATTAACTTGATCACTAAAAACTAAACCATTTTTTTCTTCAATGAGCTTATTCTTAAGTGTCTCAAGTTGTTTTTTAGTTAAAGCTCTAGCTTTGTCAGACATGGGGATAACTCCTCTATTTTAACTATTCTAGTCCGCCCTTAATATTGAGCAGAACTGATTTTGATACCATTTTTAGTGTTTCAAATACACCATGCCCCTGACTTGCGATAGCTTCAAAGGCTGGATTTTTTCTTTTATTTAATTGCATCTGAAGATCTTCAACTCCAACAATATTTGGCAGATCTCTTTTGTTCCATTGCATAACTAAAGGTACTTTAGAAAGATCGTAACCCTGATCAAGCAGATTTTTTTCTAAGCCTTGTAGTGACTCAATATTGGCTTCCATTCTTTCAACCTGTGAGTCTGCTACAAACACCAGGCCATCCACACCTCTTAAAATGAGTTTACGGCTGGCTTCGTAGAAAACTTGTCCTGGGACGGTATAAAGATGAAAACGTGTTTTAAAGCCTCTGATCTCACCTAAATCAAGCGGAAGAAAATCAAAAAATAGCGTGCGCTCATTCTCAGTATTGAGAGTGATCATTTGGCCTTTATTCTGAGAGCTTGTTTTCTGGTAGATGTATTGAATGTTGGTAGTTTTACCACCAAGGCCAGGGC
Organism: Halobacteriovorax sp.; assembly: GCA_020048985.1. Taxonomy (GTDB): domain Bacteria; phylum Bdellovibrionota; class Bacteriovoracia; order Bacteriovoracales; family Bacteriovoracaceae; genus Peredibacter. Next base: position 75,504 of record JAIFLR010000024.1, read on the forward strand.
CGTAATAAACGATCTTACAGTTAATTTCTTTAGTGTGATAATTTACAAATGACATATTACAATCCACCTAGATAGAAAAGACGATCTATCTCAGCATCTGAGATATCTTGAAAGAGATAACCTTGGCGAACAGTTGCAATATTCTTCTTTGGAAGTGGCTCGTTAGCAAACAACCTTTCCATCTCTTCTTTAATTAAAGTTACCTGACGCTTTAACAAACCCGGATTAAGGCAATGGTTATAAATAGCACCAAGGAAGTACTTTTTTCCTGATAGCATAAAGGGAAATAAATAAATTCCCTGAGACGAAGTATCAAATCCTAGACGAAATTCCATAACCTCGTTTTGTTTATGAACTAGGCCCATCAAAGCTTCCGAAGCCTGCCAAACACCACTGACCAGAGCAGCTACTGAGGTTGTCGTATTATTTTGAACCGAGTCATAAATGGTAATTCCATCTTCCCTCGTAACAAAAAGACGCGCACTGATTCCATTTAGTTTTGAATCAAGTACCACTTTAACTTTTTCAGTAACTGTTACTGCTCTCATTAAAACCTTTTACGATTTTCTAATGCTTTAGTTATTGTCATTGGATCGAGATACTCAAGGCTTCCACCAATTGGAACACCAAAACCAATTCTTTCAACCTGGACAGTTTCAGGAAGAATAGACTTCATATAAGAACAAGTCGCATCACCCTCAACGGATGGATTTACTGCCAAAATTATTTCTTGAATCTGATTTTTGATTATTTTGTCGCGTAAAACATCCATCTTTAGTTCATCAGGGCCAACACCCAGTAATGGATTTAAAACGCCACCAAGTATGTGATAGACACCTTTAAAGGTTCCACTTTTCTCAATTGCCATAAGGTCAGAGGCATTTTCAACCACACAAAGTGTTTGAGTATGCTGTCTGGTTTCATTCGCGCAAATTGAACAAAGATTATCATCAGCAAACATGCCACATTCCTGACATAACTTGAGATGCTGAAGAGAAGCTAAAGCACTCCCTACGCTTGTGAGTTCAGAGGATTTCCAGTTAGTCATATTCATGACCATTCTGAACGCAGTTTTTTCTCCTACTCCGGGTAAACGGGTAAGCGCTTCTACTGCACCTTTGATAACTTCAGGTAGTTGAATCACTAAAACATACCCGGGATATTCATTCCACCAGTGACTTTAGACATCGCTTGCTGAACCATGTCCTGAGACTGCTTCATCGCCTGATTTACAGCTGTGAATACGAGTTCTTCAAGAGTGGCCACATCATTTGGATCAACACACTCTTTATTAATAGAGATACTTAGCAATTGCTGCTTACCGTTTACTTTAACTTTTACCATTCCGCCGCCGGCAGCAGCTTCTACTTCTCTTTCCGCAAGTTCATTTTGAAGCATGGCCAGCTTGGCCTGCATTTGCTGAGCTTGTTTCATTAGGTTATTCATGTTCATAGAGACTCCTAGTCGTTCAATATAATTTTATCAATCTTGCTATTAAAGAGCCTTTCAGCTTCTTTTACATACGGATCATTTAAAATCTTCTGTCTTCTTTTTTCTTCTCTATTTCTTCTATCTTCGTCACCTATTTCAACAGTGGTTCTAAAGTTTTTGTCTTTCTTTTCTTCGTCAGTGAGAAGCTGTGTTTTAAATTGCAACTTCTCAATATCAACTTCGAAGAAATCGGCCAAATGATTTTTTAATCTGGCGTAAATATCTTTATCATCCAGAAAATCTTTAAACACCGATGCGTCCTGTGGAAACGCGATCTGGATGGTTAACGGTACGATATTAATATCAAAATCTTCAATCAGGTTGCCATGTTCTAAGTTGGCAGCAGTGGCAGGAGCAGCACTGATAAGGTGGCCCAAAAAATCATTCCAAGTTTTGGCAATTTTCTTGGGAGCTTCTACTTTAATCGTAGCTCCTGCTTCAGACTTTCCCGGCTGAGAAATCTCCCCAATTTTTACGTCCTCACCCTTTAGGATGGTTCTTCGTAAGCAAATTTTTTGAAGCACAACAAGCACTACCTTTTCCGGGTTCATACTAGTTAGCGCCCACTGAAAATCTTTCACTAGAGATTCATAAATCCAGAAGATCTCCGCAATTGAAACCCCTTCCAAAGATTTTTCATGGATCAAGTCTTGAGAGTAAAGCGACTTCTGATCATCAATTGAATTAATGATTTTATAAAATCCATCAAGAATCTGGTCACACAGTTTTTTAAGATCAATATTTTCTTCAATTAACTGGGTGAATGTTTTGCTACAAATTTTTGAATGAGAGGTAAGAATGCTTGAAAGGAGCTCTTTCATCGCCGATGTTCCGGCAAGTCCAAGAGCACTTGTTAAGGTATTCTCATTGACGTTCTGAGAACCAGAAAGACCCAATACCTGATCAAAGATCGATAAAGTATCTCTGACAGATCCTTTGCCTAATTCAGCTAATTTCTCAGCAATCTTCGGAGATGAAAACTTTATCCCTTCGGCTTCAGCTATTTTAAGCACATGCTCTTTTAACACATCGACCGATACGTTTTTAAAATCATATCGCTGACAGCGAGAGATGACTGTACCCAATAGTTTTTGTGGATCAGTTGTCGCTAAAATAAACAGTGCGTGAGCTGGTGGTTCTTCTAGTGTCTTAAGTAGTGCATTAAAGGCACTTACTGAAAGCATGTGAACTTCATCTACTACATAGATTTTATACTTTCCACGAGTCGGGAGATAATTAACATTTTCGATCAAAGCACGAACATCATCCACGCTATTATTAGATGCCCCATCAATTTCAATGTAGTCCATTGAGTTGCTGGCATCGATATCCAAGCAAGAAGCACAGACTAAGCATGGATTTAAATCGGGCTTACGATTTTCGCAACGAATAGCTTTTGCAAACAAACGAGCAATCGAAGTTTTTCCCACACCACGAGTTCCAGTGAACAAGTAGGCATGCGCTAGCTTCTCCTGCTTAATCGCGTTTTGCAGCGTTCTAGTGACATGGGTCTGCCCGACAACTTCTTCGAATTGTTTCGGACGCCACTTCCTGGCCAGGACTTGATAGGCCATAACACTCCAGAAATTTTAGGTTTTGCGAGTCGGAAAATAGGGGAGTTCCCTCTTGAAGTCATGGCGCAGATGCTTTGAAACTTGGATAAAAAATCCAATGTAAGAAGATTTAAGATACATCCATTTTTAACCCATTTTCAGAGGGAAAACAACAGATAACGCTAGTCGAAATTTGCTTAGATAAAACTGATATAAATAGTAAATTTGTTTATTGGAGAAAAGTTTATGCGGGAAAATTTAGCAGCAGCCTGAACTCAAACACAACATCCCAATCCACTACCGTTGCTCCATTCCTGGCCTGGCGGGGTTGGCGGCGAGATACTCATCTAAGACAGACTGCCGTCGAGCATCCTAACTTTTCATCAAAATTATGTAAAGGAAGAAGAACTCAAGTTAACCAGTCGTGCATTTGAAAATGGCGGAGATGGAGAGATTCGAACTCTCGAATGGCTTTCACCATTACACGCTTTCCAAGCGTGCTCATTCGACCGCTCTGACACATCTCCGCATTAAACATTCAGCGAGCAAATGTTCTAACACATGCATATCGCGTCAGACAACTAGTTCTTGGGTCTGAAGCTTGCGCGTCGTTCTTTAAAAAACTGGGATAAAAGTCTGGAGCATTCAAAATGTTTCACTCCACCCAGTACAGAAAACTGATGATTAAGCCGTTGGTCCTGGTGCAGATGATAACCCAAACTAAGAGCACCACCCTTTGAATCATAGGCACCAAAGACACATTGTTTTAATCGCGATTGAACCATTGCACTCAAACACATCGGGCAAGGCTCAAGGGTCACATAAAGTGTGCAGTCAGAGAGACGCCAGTTTTGTATTTTCTTTCCAGCTTCTTCTAGACAAAGAATTTCAGCGTGAGCGATAGGATTAAAATGAGTTTCTTTAAGATTAAATTTTTTAGAAAGAATGGCGCCAGTCGGCGAAACCAGTACTGCCCCAACGGGAACTTCCGAAGCTTTATAGGCTAACTCAGCCTCTTCTAAGGCAATGTTCATAAACCACATATGGTCTTGTATTGTAGGTTTGGACATAGGTTACTTTTGAGAGGCAAACTTATTTCTGATTTTGATCTTTTTACTCTCATGCCAGTAGTTGGTCAATAAACGAAGACGCTGTTTTTGCTCTAGATCATTATTCACAAATTTAATTCCATAAATAATAGATCTTCCAATAATGGGCTCACGCTTAGATCGAACTTCAGCAAAAAGGGTAAAGTTCTGATTAAGAATTTCCAGATTAATCTGAATAGGCTGACCAATATGGGTGTGGTTAAATAACTCAAGACACGCAGCTCCTCGTCTTAAGTCTGAGAGGCGGCCTCTAAATTGCTGACCATCAACTTCCACCTGACAGCGAATATCCGCTCTAAATCTAAAATCATATTCCCACCAATGAACTCGTGGGTAATAAAGTGGTGAAGAAATAATATAACAAGCTATGAGTAAGAAAATTAAACTGAAAAAGAAGATCACTCCAATCATTGGATGACCAACCACCAGAAAATTTCTAGTTAGCGAGACGAGATAATAAATCGCCAAGACCAAAGATATGTTCCAGTAGGAATAGAAGAGATTAGAAAGAGCGTTGTAATAAAAGTTATAAGTAGCAAAAAGCAGAATCAGCTGAAAGATGAAAGAAAAATTTAAAACGGATTGGGTAACCAATGCCTCGGCCACAAAACCAACCAAAACAAAAATGAACTGGAGTAAAGTTAAAAACTTTACCTTGTCGTATGAATTTTGCAGATTGAATTTCTTAAACATGCCTTACTTAACGGTAAGTTAGATTCTTATTCAAGGAATATTATCTCCCATTTTAGCAGGCTTAAATCCCTGAACGAGTTTGAGACTTTTTCCGTCAGGAGATGGGACAATTTCTCCGTCAAATTGCCTCTTGTCCGTGACGTAACATACCATTGAACTCAGGTAATAAGCCGAACTGGGCTCCCAGTAATCGAATTGGTTTTTTCTGGACCCTAGATTTAGCGCATGAACCGGCCGATCTAAGTAAAACGAAAGCTTTGAAGCCATTTGATAAGTATTGGCCAGAATCGGTTCCGGGCATTTCTCATCAACCGTTTGGGCCCATTTCTTCCAACCATGAAACTCATTTAGCCGCTTTATTTTAACCACTGAAGGATCCAGGGTGAATAAAAAGCGCGCCAAAAAAACAGGCAAAAAGGAAGCAACTAAAAGAATCTTAACCCATTTTTTTTCCCATGCATTAGATTGCATGGCTAAAACAATCAGAGGAATAGTTAAGAATATAGTCCAGTTGGCCTCAAATTTTTTTGATAACGTGGACACAAAGAAAAAGATGAATGTTCCCACACAAATAAATTTCAAGGCTCTTTGAAAATCATTCAGGGCTTTGTTTTTTATTACTACCCACCACACAAGTGGCCCGACCAATAAACCGGCCAGAAACACTTGGGTCGCTGAATATTCGGCAAGGCGGACGAAGCTAAAATCAGACTTCGGTCGTTCAAAAAAGTGATACTTCAAGGTGGAGAATCCATGATCGTACTGCCATAAAACGTGAGGCATAAACAAGACAATGGCGACCAATGTGACAAGATAGAAATCTTTTCTTTTAAATAATTGAGGAAGTGCCAGGAGGGTAAAAAAGATTACCAGGATTCCATGGTACTTTGAATACAGAAGGAGCGATATGACCGTGCCCATTCCTAAAATTGAAAACACATCATTTTTTTCAAGATATCTTTTTAGGAAAGCACAATACAAAGCGGTCATAAACAGGAGTGGCATATCTGGGAGGGCCAAAAGACCTGAGAAGGAGGCCAAGGGAAAAGCAAAAAATAAAAGGACACTGACCCACTGTCTATTTTTTGGGACAAGCTGCATCAACAAATAAGCTGAAATTGCCTGCAAAAATATGAAACCAAGTCGGATTGAAACTTCTGACCTCGGTAGAAAAGAAAACAACTTAATAATTATTCCAACCATTGGTGGGTGATCAAAAAAACCCCAGTCTAGGCGTTGTGAGTAAAGCCAGTAATAAGCCTCGTCATGAGATAATTCAAAATTACTCGCCACCCATACGTGAATGAAGATAACTAGGATTAGGGAGAAATTTAAGATTTTCGTCATGTAATTTTATGGTATAAAGATTATCTAACATAAGCCAAGGATTTTCGTTTGATAAGCTTAGATAAAGCTGTGGTTATAATCCCTACGTATAACGAAATCTCAAACATTGAGAAGATGCTGACGACTTTAGATAATCTGCATCCAACTCTCAATGTTCTCATTATTGATGATGGATCACCAGATGGTACCGCCCAGATAGTGAAAACCTTCCAGAGCAAGAAAAAAAATCTCCATATTTTGGAGCGTAAGGGCAAACTTGGGCTAGGGACAGCATACATTAAAGGCTTTAGATGGGCCCTCGAGAATGGGTATGAAGCAGTTATCACTATGGACTGCGATTTTTCTCACGAGCCAGAAGCCATTCCTAGTTTTACCGAAAAAATTGGTCAATACGACCTGATTGTTGGATCTCGATATATTGGTGGCATCAGAATTATGAACTGGCCTATGCAGCGATTGCTTCTTTCATATTTCGCCTCTATCTATGCCAGGACCATTACAGGTATTCCCTTTTCGGATTCAACTGGTGGGTTCAATTGCTACAGTCGTAAAGCTCTCTCATCAATTAACTTGGATAAGATTTTTTCAATTGGTTACGCATTTCAAATCGAATTGAAATATAAAATTTGGTCACTGGGGCTTCCGAGCCTCGAAAACCCCATCACTTTTTTTGAAAGAACGGTAGGGAAGTCCAAGATGAGCCGTAAAATAATCATAGAAGCAGTAGTTAACGTTTTTAGGCTTAGATTTAAAAAGATGTTTGGAACTCTTCAGTGATCGATTTTCTTTCCTCAATAGATCAAAAACTCTTTCTCATATTTAATTCATGGCATGCTGATTGGCTGAATCCTATTATGGTTTTATTCTCTGGGCAGCTTATTTGGCTTCCCTTTTTAATCCTTGTTTTTGGTATCGCTTTTAAAAAACTGGAGAGAAGAAGCTTCTTTCTTTTCATGTTGTTTTTAGTTCTGGCCTTGATAGCGTCTGATGTTACCTCATCCTACATTCTTAAAAATATCGTACAAAGATTACGGCCCTGCAAAATTCCTGAGCTAAAATCCTTAATCTTTAGCTTTGGCCAAAAATGCGGAGGTCGCTTTGGCTTTGTGTCTTCTCATGCGGCCAATTCTATTTGTGTGCTTATGTTTTCTACGATTGCTTTAAAGATCAAATCCAGGGCATTCCATTGTTTATGGCTGTTACCACTATTAGTAAGCTTCAGTCGCATCTACCTTGGCGTGCATTACCCAGGCGACATCTTGGGTGGAATTTTTGTAGGCTTAATGTGGGGAAGCCTAATGGCGATGATTTTTAGAAACCAAGGACTATGGGGCGAGTCGGCTTAGGTGCCAGCCCTGTGAATTCTTTTCGTAAATGATACGATCATGCATTCTGTTTTCCCGGCCTTGCCAAAATTCAAAATAAGTAGGGGTAATCGTATAGCCTCCCCAATGCTCAGGTCTTTTTATTTCAACCTCATTTGAGTACTTCTTATCTGCATCCTGAAAAAGTTTTTCTAACTCATGTCTTGAAGCCACTTTCTGGCTCTGAGGAGAAGCAATGGCACCTATTTGGTTCCCTCGAGGTCTTTTCTGAAAATACTCGTCGGAAAATGCCGAATCAATTTTTTGAAGAGTTCCTTCAATTCTGATCTGGCGTTGTAGTGGCAGCCACAAGAATGTCATAGCGACATGGGAATTATTAGCTAGCTCCGCACCCTTGGCGCTATTGTAATTAGTATAAAATGCAAAATTTTCGTTATGGATACCCTTTAGAAGGACAACTCTTGCCCGCGGCTGTCCATTTAGCACCGTAGATAGAACAAAAGCATTTGGCTCGTCACACTCTGCGGCTACGGCGTCCTTGAACCAGCTATCAAATTGTATGTCAGGGCGGGAGTTAGCGTCGCTTATGTCAAAAGAAGCGTTACGATAACTTCCTCTAAGATTTTCGAGGGTTTGATTTATACTCATTAACAGATACTAGGCTTCCCATGTCATTCTGTCACCTGGTCACCGGTTAAAATAAAGATTTTAAAATTTTCTACTATTTTAAAGGCTCGCTCATTAGGGTCAGTCACTCCTGTAAAAAACTTATCTATCGCATTACCGGAGTCATCCAAAATGACGGTCTTAATACCTTGTAAGTTTTTAAGCTCAGTAGGGTCAGTGATTTCCTTCTCCATCTCATCAATCATTCTAACGATGAAAGCCTGTAGAGTTTTAAATAACATTTTTGAAATGATGATATTTGTCACTATATTTTTCGTTTTTACGACACCAAGAAGTTTTGCATCACCCAACCCAACATCGTAAGCCGAAGATAAAGCAAACTTACTTAACCCGGCCAACACCTTCATACAAAAAACGGTTTTTTGTTTTTGATCAGGAAGTTTATCCAATTCGGTTAAAAAATCTTTTGTGAAGATTTTAAATCCATCATTCACACGCATGGGAATTGCTCTTAATAAGAGAATTGTTCCCTGAAGTGATTCTTTGGCATCTGTTATAGATTCTTTGATATTAATTTTTTGAGCATTTGAAATAAAATCGGTCGCCGTTTTTTTTACATCTTCTTTTACCACATGAGAAATGATCCCTCGGGTTTTTGTTATAAGAACATGCTTCATTGACTCGGAAAGGTTCATGCTACAAGCTTACACGAGTTGCTGAATGACTTACAAGTGTCCGGCACCAACGTAGCTGATAATAGCTGTTATAATAAGCAGAAAATAGAGCTTCCTATGGATGGCTTTTTGTGAATTCATCAGCAATTTGCCTTTTTATCCAAATCAATATTGGACTCTAGAATATAAACATATGCACTCATGACAACCGTTATGAGGCCTAAGATAAAAACAGATTGGGTCGCGCGGAACATCAGAATCCTTTTGCAGTTAAGATTGGCTCAACATTGTGTCGTTAAGTGCAGGGAAGGTGCCAAATACCGCTCATTATATTTCAGGTATTTATTGCCTTGTGAGGCTTGTTTTTGGGTAATTTTGCCTCTATATTTCGGCAAAAGTACCCTTCAAAGGATTTTAGCCCCGTGAAGATCAAAAATAATTCAACCATTGCTCTGATTGATGACGACTTAGACCTTCTGGATTTGCTCGCCAGTTTTTTCAGGCAAAGAGGCTATAAAGTTTTAGCTTTCAGTAATGCTGAAGAAGCTCTGATTGACTTCGAGAATAAGCGAGCTGAAGCCGATGTGGTTATTTCTGATTTAAAACTTCCCGTCATGTCGGGGATGGAATTCATCAAGCGCATAAAAAAATCCCATCCAAACCTTCCTATAATACTTATGACCGCTGAGGGTAGTGTTGAGACAGCTGTTGAAGCAATTGAAACTGGTGCCTACGATTTTGTTTTAAAACCGTTGCACATACCCCAGCTTCTTATTTCGGTTCAACGTGCTCTACACCTCAATGAAGTGCAGACAGAAAACAAAAATCTCAAAAGTCTTTTTCATGGCCAGGACTTTATGGGTCTTAAGGGTGTTATTGGAAAAAGCCAAGGTTTCAAAAAAGCGATGGAACTTGCAAAAAGAGTTTCATCCAGCCAGGCGAACATTCTTATCAGTGGAGAAAGTGGTTCAGGTAAAGAAGTTATCGCCAAAGCTGTCCACGAGCTAGGCGACAAAAAAGACGGACCATTCATTGCTATTAACTGCTCGGCTATACCAGAAAATTTACTGGAGTCAGAATTGTTTGGTCATGCCAAGGGTGCTTTTACTGGTGCCAATGATAAAAAAATTGGTCTCTTTGAAGAGGCAAACAAAGGCACCCTTTTTCTTGATGAGATTGGTGACCTAACTCTGTCACTACAGGCTAAACTTTTGCGTGTACTGCAAGAGAGAAAAGTAAAAAGGATCGGGGAGAACCAATACCGGGATATTTCTGCCCGTATCATTTGTGCTACCCATAAGGATCTTAGAAAAGAGGTTACAGAGGGAAGATTTAGAGAAGATTTATACTTCCGCCTGAATGTGATTCCTATATACATGCCACCACTTCGTGAAAGAAAAGATGATATTCTGCCACTTAGCGAATACTTTCTTAAAAAGTTTGCGCTTATGAACAACATGCCTGTGAAGGGATTTTCTAAAGAAGCGATCCAAAAGCTAGAAGCCCACACATGGAAAGGGAATGTTCGAGAACTTGAAAATGCTATAGAGAGAGCGGTGGTTCTCTCTAGTTCAGAAATTCTTCAGGTTGATGACCTACCGACTGAAGATGTTTTCAGGCAAGAAACCCCATCTTCAACCTCAGATGAAGCGACTAATGATTTATTAGCTTTTAAACATAATGAGCCTGTTACTCTTGATGAGCTGTCGAAAAAATACATCCAATATACTTTTGACAAGAACGGTGGCGCCAAAGAGCAGACCGCAAAAGATCTAGGTATAGATCGTAAGACCCTTTACAGAAAATTAAAGGAAATGAATTTAAATTAGTGCTGAATGGTCAACCAGTGCGAGAACTCTTTCAGTGATTGATTTAATGTTTCAAGATCGTGGGTCTGCGCTGCAAGCTCAAGGTTTGCCCCAATAAGAGAAAGCTCAGGATATCCAAATGTGCTGCCATTGCCTTTGATTTGGTGGCCTATTTTTTCGATTTCAAAGAACTGATTGTCCGCAAGTGAGTGTAGACACTCTTCCAGGTCACGCCTTCTGTTATCTAAGTACCTTCCCATAATGTCGTTTGGAACTTCCATTTTCATCCTCTAAGGCGAGATATTACACTTAAAATAATTAATGATCCACGACTAAGCTAGGCCAGGGTATTATTCCCCACGGCAAAGCAATAAACCGTTAATATTTCGTAAATTCCTGGTGGCACTATTCGTGCATAATCCATCATTACTTACTGGCATCATTGGTCAAAATTGACCAATGATAATTCAAAAAGACAAGAACTTGTCGAATACCTGCACGCTACGGCCAGTATTTCCTGCCTCTTTTCCCACCTTATTTCGCCTCTCCCTTTCCAATTTACCACCCTGTTAAATGCAGGGTGGTCATCCCTCAGGGATATGCTAGATTACGCCCATGAACCTTATACCTGAAATCAAACCCGGCCAATCCCTGGAACTCCTGAAAGAACTTCACATCCTTACTCGAGATGGAAAAATAAACCAGGACAGTCGACGAAAACTCAAACAAGTTTATCATCTATATCAATTTATCGAGCCCTTATTAAAAGATGTTCTGGCAAAAGAAAAAGAACTTACATTGGTTGACCACGGTGCTGGAAAATCTTATCTCGGCTTCATCATTTATGACTTGTTTTTCAAGGGTTTAAACGAAGGAAGAATTTTTGGCATCGAGACCAGAGACGAGCTAGTCAAAAAGTCTCAAGACTTAGCTAAAAGATTGTCCTTCCCGAGAATGACTTTTCTCAACCTATCAGTAGAAGAATCTATCACTTCTCCTTTAATTCCTAATAACGTTGAAGTTGTCACTGCCCTCCATGCCTGCAATACCGCCACAGATGACGCTATTGATTTTGGCTTAAAACGAAATGCTTCATATTTTGTCTTGGTTCCCTGTTGTCAGGCCGAAGTTGCTGCCGAGTTCAGAAGAACGAAAGGCAAAATGATCGGGAAGAATTTCATGACTGAAATGTGGAGACACCCTATTCATACCCGTGAGTTTGGCAGCCATATTACAAACGTACTCAGATGCTTAAGACTTGAGGCTCACGGATACCAGGTTACGGTTACAGAATTAGTGGGCTGGGAGCATTCAATGAAGAACGAGCTTATTGTCGCGCAATACAAGGATCTTCCCCGCAAGAATGCGCAGGATAAACTTAATGCCCTGATTGAAGAACTAGGGTTATCTGAGCTCAAAACCAGATTTGCTGAATAGAAGAAACTCACGTTAATTGGAACTGTATTTTACGTCACTATTTTTATTAATACTGTAATCAGTGTATTTATAATGGCAATCCATCCTGCCCTTAAGCATGCGGCATGCCCTTTCTTGCTTTTGTTCCATATGACTTGACCCGAATGGTTTCAAAATCAAGCCCAGAAAAAACAACGCCACCAGCGTAATAGAATAATGTAACTTGATCTCCACTCTAGTGCCTATTAATCATTCTGCGGCCACTAACCATACTTGCAATAAAGCTGATAACGGCAAGAATGAGGAACACAAATAGCAAAGTCTTACCAATTTCCAATGACAATCCACCTACGCCGTTAGCTCCTAAAAGTATTGCCACCAAACCTAAAACAAAAAATGCAATTGCAGCCCTTAACATAGTCGACTCCCTGTTGTGCGAGATCACCACTCACATACCTTCTATGGCAGGAATGGTGCCAATTGATTTAAATAGGAAAAATAACAGGTTAGATTTTTAAATGTGACAACAGGGGGCAAACTTCCTCACCAAAATTACTCATTCGTTATGCTTTTTCGTCTCAAACCGACTAACCAGCGCTTGAGTAAGTCATAACCAAGTGCAAGATCATTTCTCAATTTTAGAACATCCTTTCTAATTATCTTGGATTGGTGTGAGAGAGATTTATTCTCAGATGTTTTATGAGGAAATGGCTTATTTCCTCGGGCGAAGACCTTAATAGAATGGGCCCTGCGGGTATTGTTTATTAGATTAGTTGTTGCCATAACTCACCTCCATCTTGCCACTCCTTTCAAAATGCAAACTCTAGACCAGAAGAAACTTTGGCATGACGTATGCAAATATCCTTCTTTAAGAGGAGAAACATATGCTTACCCAAGAACAAATCCAAGGAAAATGGGAAGAGATCAAGGGGGGAATAAGGAATGTCTGGGGAGAGATTTCAGAAGAGGAGCTTGATCAAATTAAGGGGAATATCCTATCTGTTCCCGCACTGGTTGCTAAAAAATATAACGAAACAAATGAATCAATTTTAAAAAAACTCAATACATTAATGAATAGCTTTGACAATGAAACAGACAAAAGTCTTAAGCTCAATGATGGGGAGAGCTCCTACCAACGAAGTCCGATAGATAATAATCCTTTATTTTCTTAAAATGACCATTTAAGATTATTCCATGCTTCATCCAGACACCGAATTAAAGTATGTTTCCCCAGAAATTGGCTATGGCATTTTTGCAACAGCTCTTATCCCCAATGGCACTATTACCTGGGTCAAAGATGAACTTGATCGAATTGTTCCTAAAGAAGATCTCGAAAAACTGAATTCGGCTAACCTGGAAAATCTGCTCAAATATTCGTATCGAAATTATCGCGGGGACTATGTTTTTTGCTGGGACCTTACCCGGTACGTCAATCACAGCTATCGACCTAACTCGATACTAACTCCACTAGGCTTTGAAATTGCCATTAGAGAAATTCATCCAGGTGAGGAAGTGACCAATGATTATGGAACTCTGAATATTATTGAATCATTTGAATGCGCCAATGGGCCAAGTCACGAGCGAGATCTCGTTTGCCCTGATGATTTAAGTCGGCACTATTCCACATGGGATGCACAGATTAATTCTTCATTTCCTTTAATTACGAAAAATCTGCAGCCCTTAAACAAATTTTTAACGACACATCAGACGAAGGAAATTGAACAGATTCTTAGTGGGAAAATGGTCATGCCTTCAGTGCTAAATAATCTTTACAAAAAATAATCAAGCCTAAAAATTCTTTTTCTGGCGACAATCATAAAAAAAATGCCAATAAAAAAATAAACCAGTGAAACCAGCCAATACAGGGGATCATACTTCAAGGTTATGGCGCCTGTTTTTGTTGGATGAATTTCAATTAATCCATTCATAGAATTTGTCTTACAACCTTCAAGGCAGGTCCATCCACCATTCCAGTTATAATTAAAAATAAAACTTTCCTCCAACGGCTTATCTGTGATGATGTCTACGGATTCGTTAGTAAAAACAGCTTTTGTTCCATGATCCAGATTAAAAAAGAGATTTGAATAGGGTCGGATTTTTTTGGATTTTGCCGGTTCATAGCACTCAAATGATAGGAGCCTTGAAGAATAGACCTCTGGCTTTGGCATGGATTTCACGTATTGATCAATTGGCAACGAAGTCTGAGCAAGCTTAAATTGATCTTTTGCAACTGTATGCTTAAAGGCGTGGTAACTTGCATAACCACCACAGGCCACAAGCTCAATGATTGCCAGATGCAACAGCCATTTTCTCCACTGTTTAGAGCTATAACCTTTTATGATTAATACCAACATCATGAGATAGAATAAAATTAAGACCCTGCTTTGGACATGCATGTGATTAATGAAGGGAATACTTTTAATGATCGTCCATGGATTGAATACCCCACCAAGACCTAGGGCAATCCAGCCATAAAAAAAGAATTGAAAGATGATTTTTATATTGTTTTTCATCTTCGGTATCAGGGAAATGAATACTACCGTAAGTCCTAATCCCAGATAATGGCCATATTCATGAAAAAAGAATTTCTGCCCCTTCATGGTAAGATAGTTACTTTGCCTGATATCAAAAAATGCCTGGATAATATTGGCGAAACTGTAGTTAGCTGCTTCGGTCACAGGTGACCTGTCATGGTGAACATAAAGCACTGGTAAAATCTTGGCCAGCAATAGAAAACTGATACCAATACATATGATGACCAATACTTTTAAATTTCTTCTGTCTGTGATTAATCTATAGAGACCTGGGTAATTTGTGTTAAACACAACCAAAAAAATTGAAAAGTAGAGGGGATATAAGCCCCCGTCCAGAAACATTCCTGCCAAAATCAATAACAGCCACCATAAATTGGAAAGCGTATTTAACTTAGTCGACAGGTATAGGACAAATGGTAAAAAATAAAAGGATCTATAAACAATATGTCCTTCCGCAAAATGCAAAAAGAAAAATGGTGAGAGATTAAACAAAGCCGAGATCAGATATCCCTCGTATTTTGCCTCCATTCCTTCACATAACTTCAACATTCCCCAGTATCCGAAGAGACTACAAATTAACAGTGACAATAAATTGGCAATATAAGGATTTAAGAAAAGATTTAAAACCACTAAGGGTGAATAAATCCAATTCTGCGGATTAGAAAGAATATCAACTCCTCCGCATATCCATGGATCCAAAAGAGGCATCCTGAAATCCCGTAAAGCATCACCAATGACCAAGCCTAGTGAGTTAAAGTACCTCCAGTCTCCTGCTGGTGAGAGCGGCAGTTTGAATATATAAATTGAGTATGGAGCTATCGATAATACATAAAACAAGATGAGAATTTTATTCATCTTAATCATTTCCGAAATAGCTTTAAACCTGGCTTTCACAAAGTTGATAATTCTGTCCCCAATAGTGTATTCAGTATTTGATCATCTTTTATGGCAGATGAAAACACTGCAATTCCGACTAGTTAGCTTAATGTCTAACTATTTAACACCCCCTGGATTTTTCTCTCCTACCATAGATAGAATTACCTAAATGTTGTTCAATCAAGTCATGAAAAAACTTCTAACCGCTTCTCTGATTTTAGGCTCTCTTTCTGTTTCAGCAGCTCCAAAGGGTAAGTTTCTCTCCATTAATAGCAAGATCTTTGAAAAGATCAAGCACCTGCTGGTTTCAAACCCTAAAGCCATTACAAGCAATAAAGATGTTACAGTCATTAATGTTCCTGATCAACAAGTGGAAGAAGTTTCGGCAATGATCCATAAAAGGCTTAACCGTTGCGGCGGATTTATGGCCCACGATAGTTTAATGGAAGCCCAGGAGACATTTAAATCGACCAATTTCACTTCAGTGAACCCCCTGATTGAATATGTTATTAATCAAAAAGAAACTGTTCAGAAAATTGTTAATGAGGTCAGAGAAGATAAAATCAGAGATATGATTTTGAATCTTTCCAGTTTTGAGACGAGACACTACACCTCCAAATCGGGAATTAAATCTTCGGAATACATAAAAACCGTGTGGTCAGAAATTTCTAAACACAGATCTGACGTTAAAGTTGATCTTTTCCAGCATAAAGGTTTTCCCCAAGCATCGATTATTATGACTATTCTGGGTTCAGAAAAACCTGATGAAGTCGTTATTTTGGGAGGCCACGCCGATTCAATATCAGATGAGCATATGGCCCCAGGTGCAGACGATAATGCCTCGGGCATAGCAAGTATCACAGAAGTCATCCGAAGTTTGATGGTTCATGACTTCAGGCCTAAACGGACAATCAAGTTTATGGGTTATGCAGCCGAAGAAGTGGGCCTCTTTGGTTCACAGGAAGTGGCAAGGTCATTTCGCAAACTTGAAACTAAGGTCATTGGGGTCATGCAACTTGATATGACACTGTTTAAAGGAACTGCTGATAAAGATATTGTTCTTATTTCTGACTATACCAACAAAGCACAAAATCAATTTCTAGGTAAGCTTATTGATGAATACGTGAAAGTCCCTTGGGGTTATTCGGTTTGCGGCTATGGCTGCTCTGATCATGCATCATGGACAGCTCACGGATATCCGGCATCATTCCCATTTGAATCTGCCTTTGAGGACAGCAGCCCTCTCATTCATAGTGCTTCGGACGTGCTGGAAAACTACGCTGGGGACGCAGGCCATGCTGTGAAATTCTCGCAATTAGCAACAGCATTTGTCGTTGAAATGTCTAACTAAACTAGTGACAGCTTAATTCATCTGTAACTGGCGCAGTCTTAGAGCTTTCTTGTAATTGATTAAGTTTAACCATTCTAAGAGTTATTGTCATAACTCCAATCAGAACCAAACTAATAGCAAAGGTCTTCGGTAATTTGGATTTAAATGGGCCGATAACCCTTTGTAGAATTCCAGGAGCAACAACCATGCTAGGCACTGTCCCTAACCAGAAGAAAAACATTGAGAAAACTGCTTCATAAGTATGCTGAAAAGCAAGCGTCCCAAGGACAACACCATAGAGAAGTCCGCATGGAAGGAAGATAGAAATTAACCCGGTAAAAAAGGCTTTGGTAAAGTTTTTGTTATGGAGAACAAATCTTTGCCACAGCTTAGTATAGAATCTACTTAAAAATTTAGGTGCCGGAAGTTCAGCCTTTTTCCCTCTATAGTTTTGATATCCCCAAAAGATGAATAGAGACCCAATAAATAACGCTGGAACCAGAGAGATCAACGGGTGAACGTTTTTAAAATTCAAAAATTTTCCAACTACTCCAGCGAGAATTCCCAAGGCAAGATAACCAATCAATCTACCTACTTGATAACGAAGAACGTCATTAGATTTTTCACAAGTAGCCGTTACAAGACCACCACACATTCCAACACAATGAAGACTTCCACCTAAGCCTGCAATAAACGAGACCCAAGGAAAAAAAGATTTAGCTTCACTTAACCAGTTAACGAGCTGGGCCGACAAGGTCAACCTCCTGGGTAGCAACTATCATTTTGGTCATTTCATCAAAAACTTCAACCGTCACTTTTCGAGTGCCGGTAACTAGAATTGCGGGATCAAACTTAAAGAAAACAACAACTTTTTTTTCAGGGGTATTAAGGATTGTCGGATGAACTTGAGTTACGATCGTAATCTGGTTTTTTAATTCAGGCTCTCGTATGCTGAAATTGACTTTAAATTCCTGATCTCCCTGATGACTCATTTTAAGCGTGAAATTATTAACAACTGTTCGCCCTTCATCAATAACGGTAAATGGATTTTTAGCACGCAAGAATACAAGCTGTAAGTTTGTACTCGCATTAAGGAAATAGATAAATGAAGATACAAAAAATATTGAAATCACAATATAAACGATTGATCTAGCCGTGATTAACTTTCTAGGCTTTCCATTGATTTCATTTTCTGAACTATACTTAATGAGGCCTTTAGGCTTTTTAAGTTTTGTCATGATGTCATCACAGGCATCTATACACTGAGTGCAAGCAATACATTCAAGCTGGGTCCCACGCCTGATATCAATACCTGTCGGGCATACTTTTACGCAATTATAACAATTGATACAATCACCTTCATTGGTCCGCTCTACGCCATCAGTACCTCTTCTTGGTTCACCTCTTTTAACATCATACGAAACAACCAGAGAGTTCTCATCCATGGCAACTGACTGCATGCGACCATAAGGACACGCAATGATGCAGAACTGTTCTCTAAACCACCCAAAGTCCAGAAGGATGACCAGCGTGGCAATCATGGTGGCTATAAATATCCCCAAGTTTTCACTGGGTGCATTCATGGTTATATAAAACAATTCTCTTGGCCCGATAAAATAACCAACAAAAGTATGGGCTATATGAAGTGACATCGCAGTGAAAACTAACCACTTCAAACTTTTTCTTAAAATTTTATTTATCGAATACGGGGCTTGATCAAGTTCTCTTCTTTGGCGGGCCTTGCCTTCGATAATTGATTCAACCTTCATAAAGATAGTTTGGATAAAAACTGTTTGAGGGCAGGCCCAACCACACCAAACTCGACCAAATAGACTTGTTATAAAAGCTATAAAAAATATTCCAGAAGCAACAATTAAAAAAAACAAAATGGGCTCCACCCCATGCAGGGTAGAGCCAAGAACTGTAAATTCTCTTTTAAAAATATTTATCATCAATGCTGGCTTGCCATTGATGTAAAACCAAGGAACCACAAGATATAAAACGATTAGAAACCAATAAAATATTTTTCGACGAGTTTTCCAGATTCCCTTCACATCTTCCGGGTACAAATACACACGATTTCCGTGCTCATCCGTTGTTGCTAGTCTTTCTGGATCCAGTTCGAAAATATTTTTACTCTTCAATTTTTACACCTTCAGGGGCTTTCCCTTTTTGGAACGTATTCTTCAGACTACTCACATAAGCTACGGCTAAATATATTTCATCCGCAGTGAGTACTTCAGACCAAGCTGGCATCCCATTGGCCTCACTACCATTGAATACTATGTTATATATAGTCTCAGGGGTACTTTTAGCAACTAACCAATGATCATCCGTTAAATTTGGTCCAATATCTCCCTTACCCTTTTCA